>NZ_CP011502.1:3014619-3321929 GCF_001509405.1 Aeromicrobium erythreum | reverse complement strand
AGACGCGGTTGCCGGATGGCGGCGGAACTCGCGCGGAGCGCTGACGGAGCTCACCTTCCGCGGCGGCCACTTCTACCTCGTGGACCAGGTCGCCGAGGTGGCGGAGGTGCTCAGGCGGGCCGCGACGGGCTAGGATCGACGTAGTTCTCACGGGCCAGGACGACCAGCACGATCCGACCAGTGGAGGAAGGGGGCGTCCACCGATGGAGCACGCGCCGACCTTCGTGGACACGGCTGCCGCGGGACGCGGAGCCGTGCTCGATCGAGAGCGCGCCGATCCGCGCGACGCCTTGCTCGGCTGGCTCGCCGAGCGTGCCGCGGCTCGCGACCTGCAGGTCGAGCGGACCTCGTTCGCCGACCTTGAGCACTGGAGCCTCGACGGCACGCACGGAGCGATCCGGCACGATTCCGGCCGGTTCTTCTCGGTCGAGGGGTTGGCCGTCTCGACGAACCACGGGTGGCGGCGCGAGTGGTCGCAGCCGATCCTGCTGCAGCCGGAGGTCGGGTTCCTCGCCCTGCTCGTGCGGGAGGTCGACGGCGTCATGCACGCGCTCGTCCAGGCCAAGGTCGAGCCCGGCAATCTCGGGAAGGCGCAGCTGTCGCCGACGATCCAAGCGACGCGCAGCAACGTCCTCGGCGTGCACCGTGGCCACGCGGTGCGCTACATCGAGCACGTCAACGGCACGGCTCCGGGCCACGTGCTGCTCGACGTCCTGCAGTCCGAGCAGGGGTCGTGGTTCCTGCGCAAGCGCAACCGGAACCTCGTCGTGGAGGTGCAGGAGGACGTCGAGCTGCACCCGGACTTCCGCTGGACGCCCCTGTCGGTGCTGCGCTCGGCGCTGCTCGTCGACAACGTTGTCAACATGGACCTGCGCAGCGTGATCTCCTGCCTACCGACCACCGGACGCCTCGGCCCCGTCGACGACGGCGGCCCCGTCGTCGACGAGCGCGTGCAGGCCCTGCGCCGCTCCCTCGCGGCCCGACCGGAGCCCGACCACGCGCTGCGCCGGTGGGTCACCGACATCCGGTCCCGGCGCGAGCTGGTGCAGCGGCTGCGCCCGCTCTCCGACACGGCGTCGTCCGGCTGGGTCCTCGGCGAGGACGCCATCGAGCACGTTGACGGCAAGTACTTCTCCGTCTTCGGCATCACGGTCACCGCCAGCGGACGCGAGGTCGGCTCGTGGTCGCAGCCCATCGTCGCCGCGGCGAGCCCGGGGCTCCTGGCCCTGCTCGTCACCCAGGTCGACGGTGTGCTCCGCGCCCTGGTGCAGATGCGCACCCAGGCGGGCGGCTTCGAGGTCGCCGAGCTCGCACCGACCGTGCACTGCCAGCCCGCGAACTACGCCGACCTGCCCGAGTCGGCCGCGCCCCCGTACCTCGACGTCGTCGCGACGGCCGACGAGGGATCGGTGCTGTACGACTCGTGGCAGTCCGAGGAGGGCGGACGCTTCCACCACCTCCAGAACCGGTACGTCGTCGTCGAGGTGCCGCCGTCCTTCGACACGTCGCAGACCCCGGAGCACCGGTGGGTGACCCTGGGCGAGATCGGCGACCTGCTCACGCACGAGAACTACGTCACCATCGAGCTGCGCACGCTCATGGCCTGCGCGCTCGCCCTCGCACAAGGGGAGCACCCGTGAAGCGCACCATCGACGACCTCGCCGTCTTCGGGGGGCCCGCAGCCTTCCTCAACACCGTCACCGTCGGTCGCCCTTCGATGGGGGACCGTGAGCGCTTCGAGTCGCGCATGGCCTGGGTGCTGAACAACGAGTGGCTCACGAACAGCGGCCCGTTGGTCAGCGAGTTCGAGACCGCCGTCGCCGAGATCGCCGGGGTCAGGCACTGCGTGGCCACGAGCAACGCCACAGTGGGCCTGCAGCTCGCGATGCACGCGGCGGGGGTCCGCGGCGAGGTCATCATGCCGGCCATGACGTTCGCGGCGACGCCGCACGCCGCTAGCTGGATCGGTCTGGAGCCGGTCTTCTGTGACGTCGACCCGGTCACGGGGCTGATCGACCCCGACGACGTGAAGCGGCGCATCACCGAGCGCACCGGGGCCGTCGTCGGCGTCCACCTGTGGGGCCAGGTCGCGCCGGTCGAGGAGCTCGACCGACTCGCGCACGACCACGGCCTGGTCATGCTCTACGACGCCGCCCACGCCCTGGGGTGCACGCGCGACGACCGGCCAGCGGGCAGCTTCGGCGACGCCGAGGTCTTCAGCTTCCACGCGACCAAGGTGGTCACGTCCTTCGAGGGCGGGGCCCTGGTCACCGACGACGCCGCGCTCGCCGCGCGGGCCCGGAGCATGCACAACTTCGGCCTCGGCCAGGGCGGACGGGTGGAGCACGTCGGCACCAACGCGAAGATGAGCGAGGCGTCGGCCGCCATGGGCCTCACCTCGCTCGACGCGTTCGCTGAGGTCTGCGAGCACAACCGCCGCAACCACGAGCTGTACGCCGAGGAGCTGCGCGGCGTGAAGGGCCTGCGGCTGCACGAGCTCGACCTTGAGGAGCGCAGCAACTACCAGTACGTGATCGTCTCGGTGGATCCCGCGCACACCGGGATCGACCGCGACGAGATTATCAGGGTGCTCGCTGCCGAGCAGGTGGTCGCGAAGCCGTACTTCTCGCCGCCGTGCCACCTCATGGAGCCCTACCGGACCGAGACCCCCCAGCGCATCGAGAGCGCGGAGTGGCTGGCGGCGCAGGTCGTCGCCCTGCCCACCGGGCCGGGGGTCTCGGCCGAGGACATCCGCAGGATCTGCGACGTGCTGCGGCTGGTCGTCGCCGACGGGGAGCACGTCGCGCGCCGGCTGACCGCAGCGAGGAACGCACCGAGCTAGGGCCCCGGACAGGGGCACGTCCACACCTATGGAGACATCGATGAAGGTTCTAGACGTGGCACGACCCGGCGTCGACCACCACACGGCACGCGACCTCGTCGCCGAGCGACTCCGCTCGATGGGCGAGGACGGGGTCGAGGCGAAGGCGGCACACCTGGCCGCCCTCGTCTCCCACTACGGGGCGCACCCGTTCACCCCGCTGGAGCAGATGCGCCAGAGGCTCGGCCTGGACCGCGACGAGTTCGCGGCCGTGCTGGAGGTGTTCGACCGCGTGCCCGAGCTGGCGCTGGCCGTGGAGCACGGCCCGGCGGGCAAGTACTGGAGCAACACGATCAAGCCGCTCAACGAGGCCGGTGCGCTCGACGCCGCCGTCGAGCGACGCTTCGCCTTCCCCGTGAGCGTCGGCCTGTACCCGGGCCCGACGTGCATGTTCCGGTGCCACTTCTGCGTGCGTGTGACCGGGGCGCGGTACGCGGCGGACTCCCTCACCCCCGGCAACGAGGTCCTGGCCTCGGTGATCGACGAGGTGCCGAACGACGGTCGCACGACCATGTACATGTCCGGCGGGCTCGAGCCGCTGACCAACCCGGGTCTGGGCGAGCTGATCACCCGCGCCGCGAACCGCGGGCTCGACCTGACGATGTACACGAACTCCTTCGCGCTCACCGACGCGACCCTGTCGCGGCAGCCGGGGGTCTGGGACCTCGGGGCCCTGCGCACCTCGCTCTACGGCCTGAACGACGAGGAGTACGAGGAGACCACCACGAAGAAGGGTGCGTTCAGCCGCGTCAAGGCCAACCTGCAGCGGTTCATGCACCAGCGACAAGAGCGGGGCAGCGACCTGCGGCTCGGCTTCAACCACATCATCCTCCCCGGCCGCACGGGGCGGCTGATCGACCTCGTCGACTTCATCGCCGAGCTGAACGAGTCCAGCCCCGACCGTCCGCTCGACTTCGTCACCGTGCGCGAGGACTACAGCGGTCGCGACGACGGCCGGCTCGACGAGCAGGAGCGAGACGAGCTCCTCCACGGTCTCGACGCGTTCATGGAGTACGCCGAGCGGCACACCCCGGGGATGACGATCGACCTCGGCTATGCGCTGGAGAGCCTGCATCGCGGGGTCGACGCGGAGCTGCTTCGGATCCGGCCGGACACCATGAGGCCCACCGCGCACCCGCAGGTCGCCGTCCAGGTCGACCTGCTGGGCGACGTGTACCTGTACCGGGAGGCTGGCTTCCCCGACCTCGACGGAGCCCACCGCTACATCGCCGGGCGGGTCACTTCCGATCACAGCCTGCACGACGTGCTGCGCGAGTTCGTCGAGTCGGGGCGCGAGGTGGAGCCGGCTCCCGGCGACGAATACTTCCTCGACGGCTTCGACCAGTCGGTCACGGCGCGGTTGAACCAGCTCGACCAGGATGTCGCCGATGGGTGGGGACGCTTCCGCGGGCTCGTCAGGGCGAGCTGACGGTGCGGGCACGTCAGCTGCGCGTCGCTGGAGGGTGGGAGTTCACGCCGACGGTGCACCACGACGCACGAGGAGTCTTCGCGTCTCCCTTGCAGGAGGAGGCGTTCGTGGCGGCCGTCGGGCACCCGTTCCCCGTGGCGCAGACGAACCACATCGTCTCCGACCGCGGGGTCCTGCGCGGTGTGCACTTCACCGCGTCGCCCGGTCAGTCGAAGTACGTCCACTGCGCCGCCGGTCGGGCGCTCGACGTCATGATCGACGTGCGCACGGACTCGCCGACGTTCGGCACCTGGGAGGCTGTGGAGCTCGACCCACGGCGATGCAACGCGCTGTACTTCCCGATCGGGACCGCGCACGCCTTCATGGCGCTCGAGCCCGGCACGATCATGTCCTACCTCGTGAGCACGCCGTACGATGCGGAGCTCGAGCTGGCGATCGACCCGTTCGACCCCGAGCTGGCCCTCCCGTGGCCGGCTGACGTGCCGGCCCTGCTGTCCGGTCGTGACGAGGTGGCGATGTCCTTCGCCCAGGCCCGCGCCGGAGGGCTGCTGCCACGGTCGGGTCCGAGGATGGTGGCAGAGGGCGTCGAGCCCTAGGGTCGCGCCGCGAGCACGGCGACCAGGTCGGCCACCCGTTCGGCAGCCGGGAGCGGGAGGTGCGGGCCCATGGGCAGGCTCAGCACTTCCCGGGCCAGACGTTCGGCGTGCGGGAGGGAACCGGCTCGGTGTCCGTGGTCCGCGTAGGCCGCGCTCAGGTGCACCGGGGTCGGGTAGTGGACGAGGGTCTCGACTCCGTGACGGGTGAGCTCTCGCTGCAGCGTCTCCCGGTCGTGGCAGCGGACGACGAAGAGGTGCCAGGCAGACCGGCCCTGGTCGTGCGGGGGGAGGCGGACACCAGATGCCTCCTCGAGCCGGTCGAGGTAGAGCGCGGCGATGGTCGCGCGGCGAGCGTTCCATGCGTCCAGCAGCGGCAGCTTCGCGCGCAGGACGGCCGCCTGGATCTCGTCCAGGCGACTGTTCGTGCCTCGGACCTCGTGCACGTACTTGGCCACGGACCCGTAGTTGCGCAGGAGGCGGACCCGTCGAGCCAGGTCGTCGTCGGCGGTGACGACGGCCCCGCCGTCACCGAGAGCGCCCAGGTTCTTGCCCGGATAGAAGCTGAAGGCAGCCGCGGTGGACCCGGATCCGACGACGGCGCCGTCTCGTCCGCGGGCACCCGTGCTCTGAGCCGCGTCCTCGACGAGAGCGAGACCGTGACGGTCGGCGACCCGGCGGATCGCGGCGAGATCGGCGACCTCGCCATACAGGTGCACGACGAGGATGGCGGCCGTCCGCGGCGTGATGGCGGCCTCGACCGCCTCGACGTCGACGAGGTAGCCGTCGGGTGACGGCTCCACGGGCACGGGGCGGGCTCCGCAGCGGGAGACGGCGAGCCAGGTGGCGATGAAGGTGTGGGCGGGGACGACGACCTCGTCACCAGGACCGACGCCCAGTGCGGTCAGACTGAGCTCCAGCGCGTCGCAGCCGCTGCCGACCGTGACGCAGTGCGCGGCAGAGCATGCCGCAGCGAACTCCGCCTCGAACGCCTCGGTCTGGGCGCCGAGCAGGTAGCGCCCGGACGCGAGGACCCCGCTCACCGCGGCGTCGATCTGGGGACGAAGCTCCACGTAGGCCGCGTCGAGGTCGAGGAACGGGACGTCGATGGTCATCGGCCTGCTCAGACGCGGTAGGGATCGTGGGCGTCGTCGCCCTCGTCGAGCAGGGCGCGCAGGTAGGGTCCGTAGGTGCTCGAGGAGTGCCGCTCGGCACGCTCGAGCAGCTCAGCGTCGGAGAGGAAGCCGACGCGCCAGGCCACCTCCTCGGGAGAGCCGACGAGGGTCCCTTGACGCGCCTCGATGGTGCGCACGAAGTTCGAGGCATCGTTGAGCGAGTCGAAGGTGCCGGTGTCGAACCATGCGGTGCCGCGGGGGAGGACCTCCACGTGCAAGCGGCCCTCCTGGAGGTAGAGGCGGTTCAGGTCAGTGATCTCGAGCTCACCTCGGGCGGAGGGCACGAGAGTCTTGGCGTGCTCGACCACGTCGTCGGGGTAGAAGTACAGACCCGGCACCGCATAGGGCGAGCGGGGCCGCTGCGGCTTCTCCTCCAGGGAGATCGCCCGGCCGTCCTCTCCGATCTCGACGACCCCGTAGGCCTGCGGGTTGGAGGTGCGGTAGCCGAAGATCGCCGCCACCTCGGTCTGGGTGTGTCGGCGCAGCTGGTAGCCCATGCCCGTCCCGTGGAAGATGTTGTCGCCCAGGACCAGCGCCGCCGGCTCCTGGCCGAGGTGCGACTCGCCGATGAGGAAGGCTTGGGCGAGGCCGTCGGGTGTCGGCTGCACCGCGTAGCTCAGGTTGACCCCGAAGGCGCTGCCGTCGCCCAGGAGACGCACGAACAGCTCTGCCTCGTGCGGACTCGTGATGATGAGGATGTCGCGGATGCCCGCGAGCATCAGGGTGGACAACGGGTAGTAGACCATCGGCTTGTCGTAGACCGGCACGAGCTGCTTGCTGATGCCGCGTGTGATGGGATGCAGTCGAGACCCTGTGCCCCCGGCCAGGATGATTCCGCGCATGTCTCGACCCTAGCGGTCCTTCTTCGCCCGCGGGGCGGTGGAGAAGGGCGCGGTCCCTGGAGCGCGACCAGGCGGGTGTCCGACCTAAGCTGGTCGCGGGGTCCTCGATGCACTCGGCGTGAGACCGAGCGCGCCGGTGGCAGAGGAGTCCGGCGGTCGCACGGACGGAACGCGCATCCAGCCCCGTCCATCAGCCCGCGAGGCCGTCCGGTCCCCGCGGGTCGACAGCGTCCCGCAGCGTGGCGAGACACGTCCGTCGTCGGATGCCGGGTTCATCGCCCGCGCCTCGTCGTCGGGCCGGGCGTCGGCGCACGATCGGAGGTGGCGTTCGACGACACGGTCGGTCTGGGCGTCTGGGCGTCTGGGCGTCTGGGCGGGCCTGCTCGTGCTCGTGTCGCTGCTCGGTAGCACCCCGGGGACACCCGATCTCGCTCGTGCTCAGCTGCGTGGCCGCGGTCCCCGAGGTGGTCGGGTGCTGCTCGATGGCGCTCCTCGTCGCGAGGCCGACCAGCGCCACACCGCCGCTGGTCGCGGCGTATCTGCTGGTGGGCCTCGAGGACGACGACGACGGCGACTCCGGGGTGGCGCGACGCTGGCCCGACGCCGGTCTCGACTGCGGGACGTTCGTCCGTCGCGTCGAGGACGGGGGTGGGTGCCAGGGCAGGCACGCGGACGGGTTCTCCGGCTGCGCGCGCGAGTCGCAGTCGGCGTGGAGCGTCCGGCGGCCCCGTCTGCTGGCCGACGGCACCCTCGACGTCGCGATGTGGCCGGGCCTGGTCGACGTCGACTGGCTGTTCTGAGCCGACGCCAGGGCGCGTCGTCGCTCAGCCCTCGCGGATCGTCATGCGGGTGAGCCGTCGCCCGCCACCTCGAACGCGAAACGGGAGCGACCGTTGGCGTGGGTCGAGCGCCAGTCGCCCACGACCGTGACGTGGCTGTCGTCCTGGATGCTGACCTCCTCGACGGTCAGGATGCCCTGGGAGCCGATGAACTCCCGAGCGCTCCAGGCCTTGATCTCGTCGCGACCGGTGAAGGTGCGACCCCAGTCGTCGACGACGGCGCCGGCGGCTAAGGCGTCGAGGAAGCCCTCGTCGTCGTGGCGGTTGACGGTCTCCACGAAGGAGGCCACGGGCTGGGGCAGGTGCGGTGCGGTCATGGGGGGTCTCCTCAGGGTCAGCGGGTCGTGTATCCGCCGTTGGCGAAGATGGTCTGGCCGGTGATCCACCAGCCCTCGGTCGCGAGGAAGCGGACGATCGGGGAGATGTCCTCGATCTGCGTCAGCTGGCCGCCCATCGCCTGCGACCGGTGGAACTCGACGCGCTCGGGCGTCTCCTGGCCGTAGAAGAACGGGGTGTCCATCGGGCCCGGCGCGATGGCGGTGACGGAGATCCCTCGCTCGGCGAACTCCTTCGCCGCGGCGCGCGTGAAGTGCTCGACCGGCGACTTGCCGCCGGCGTACGTCGAGTAGCCGTCGGTGAAGGCGCCGAGGAGCGACGTGACGATCGTGATGACCTTGCCGCCGTCGGCGACGTGCCGTCCGGCCTCCTTGATGAAGAAGTACGCCGCCTTGCTGTTGATGTCGAACATCGCGTCGTACTCGGCCTCGGTCGTGTCCGCGATGGGCTTGCGCAGCACCTTGCCGACGGTGTTCACCGCGACGTCGACGCGCCCGAGCGCCGACTCGGCGTCGGCGAACAGCCTCGCGACGTTGTCGGGGACGGTGAGGTCTCCGGTGAGGATCACGCCCTTGCCGCCCGCGGCCTCGACCGCGGCGAGCGTCTCCTCGGCGTCGGCGCGCGTGGACGCGGAGTTGTAGTGCAGGGCGACGTTCGCGCCCGCCTCCGCGGCCTGACGGCTGATGAGTCCTCCGAGGTTCTTGGCACCTCCGGCGACGAGGACGGTCTTGCCCTCCAGCGTGTGCGTGGACATGGTCACTCCTTCTATGTCGAGTGAATAGGAACATGTATCAGCGATACACGAGTACTGTAGCGACATGACAGAAGAAGTGCGAGCCGATACACGGACTCGTCTTCTCGACGCGGCCGCCGAGATGATCGCGAGCGCACCCGGCGAGGAGGTCTCGCTCAGGGCGGTGTGCGCTGCGGCCGGCGTGCAGATGCCGACGCTCTACCACTTCTTCGGCAACAAGCAGGGCCTGACCGACGCCGTCGTCGAGCGTGGGTTCGACCTCTACCTCGCCGAGAAGTCGGCCGGCGAGAGCACGGGAGACCCGATCCAGGACATCCGCGACGGGTGGGACGCCCACGTCGCGTTCGGCCTGAGGAACCCCGGGTTCTACACGCTCATGTACGGGAAGGTCCGCCCCGGCTACTCGCCGTCGGCGCAGGCCCGGCCGAGCGAGCTGCTGCGCGAGCTGACGAGGAAGGCGCACGAGCAGGGACGACTCTGCACGACCCCGGAGCAGGCGGCAGCGCACGTGCTCGTCACGAACATCGGCGTCACCCTCCGCCAGATCGTCCTCGCGACCGAGGACCGAGATCTCTCGATAGCCGTGCGCGAGGGAGTGATCGCCGCCATCACCGGCTCCGCGAGCTCGTCGCCGTCCCTCCAGGCCGACGTGCGTCGCGTCCTCGAGCACGCCGTGACGCAGCGTGACCTCCTCGGAGGGGAGGAGACGGCGCTGCTCACGAAGTGGCTGAGCCGTCTCCTCGCTGTGGGGTCGGACGGCTGACTCCTGCATCGCCGACGGTGCGCCCACCCCATCGCCGGCGGACGACGCCGCGCCTGGTCCCTCGCCCCGGCTAGCGTGCCGGGATGAAGCCGGATGCGTGGGCGCGTCTCGTGCGGGCGGGTGTGCTCCCTGCCGTCGTGACCACCGTCCTGATCGCCCTCGCGCTCGGTGTCGAGAACCTCGGGGTGGCCGCGACGATCGGGGTGCTGACCGGCCTGGTCGGGTGGGCGGTGGCCTCGTCGCAGCGCGCGGAGTCGCTCGGACGGCCGATGCCGGTGCTGGCGCTGGTGCTCGCTGCGGCGGTGGGCCCGGCGGTCTGCTTCGTCGTGAGCATCTGGGTCGGCCTGGGGAGGTCCGAGGCGGCAGGCGACTGGATCGTCCGTGGGGTGCAGGTCGGAGCGTGCTGCCTGCTCGTCGCGGCGGTCCTCGGTTTGCTCGGGCCGCGCACGCGCGAGGTGAGCGTGGGTCTGTGCCTCGTCGGGGCCGTCGTGCCGGCGCTGGTCGCCGTCCCGATGGGGATCGTCGCCCTGCGTACCGACGAGCGGGTCGAGGCTGCCGTGGACGACTTCCCAGTACGCGGCCCGAGCCGCCCGGCGGACGGAGACGAAGCGGTCGACCTCTCCGAGAACGAGATGGTCGAGGTGGTGCGTGCGTGGCCTGGTGCTGATCTGACCTGCGCCGACCTCGCACGGAGGTTCGAGGACTGGACGGGACGCGACGTGGCGCCCGATCCTGGCGACCGCACCTGCACGCTCGAGCACTCCTCGGCATGGCTCGGCCGACGCGCCGCGCTCCGGCCCGACGGGACCTTGGTCGTCGCCGTCTGGTCGCCGACGACGTCGTGGGTCGCGCAGGCCACCGCGGATCCGTAGCTCCGTCGGGGCTCGCGACGTGAGGCCCAGTGCACCCTCCCGGCGCTACCGTGCCTCATGGCGTCGGCCGGGTGGTGGAGGTTCGTCGGGAGCTTCGTGGTGCCCGCGGTCGGCATCCCCGTGGTCGCGACGCTGGGCTCCGGCATCGACGTGCTGGAGGCGGCCCTGTGGTCTGGCATCGCCGTCGGGCTGCTGGCCTGGAGTCTCGTCGAGGTGCTGGTGGCGCTGTTCGGTCCCGCCCCGCAGGCGGCTCGGCGAAGGGTGCCCCGCGCGGCCCTCGCCGTCCTGGCCACGCCAGTACCGGTGGTGTGCTGGGCCGCGGGCTTCTGGGTCGCGCTCGGGACGTCGGACGCCGCGGGGACGGTCATGTCGTGGGCCGCCTTGAGCGGTCTCGCGTGTGCGGCGCTGACCGTGGTCACGGCGTTGCTTCTCCCGCACCGCCGTGGACTCGCCACCGCGCTCTGCGCTGCTGTCGTGCTCGTGCCGGTCGTCGTCGGCGGAGCGATGGCGTTCTACGTCGCTCGCGTGGACGCGCGCCTCGCGTCGGCAGCGGCTGACTTCCCGGCCGAGGGCGACAGTCGGACGGCGCAGCCCGACGAGCCTGCCTCGGCGTCGTCACCGAAGGGGCCGCCCGAGGCGCTGCGGGTGTGGGACGAGTCCGACGTCACCTGCCCCGAGCTCTCCGACCGGTTCGAGCGCTGGTCGGGTCGGCCGGCTCTCGAGAGCCCAGTGCTCGAGGGAGAGTCGTGCGCCGTCGAGGCCGAGACGTCGTGGACGGGCTGGCGGGCCGCCGTCCGCTCCGACGGCCGGTTCGTGGCGGTGGTCTGGTCGCCGACGGCGGACCTCTTCGTCTTCTAGTCGTTGTCGTCACGGGGGCCGCCGGTGGATCGCCGTGCTTCTTCTCGTACAGGTAGCGGTGGGCGACGGGACCGATGGTGATGTCGCTCGTCGGGTCGGAGATCCACTTCGGGCTGCCGAGCTGGTCGTAGGTGGTGGAGATCGTCTCGCGGTTGCGGCCGATCTCCGCGATGAGTGCGACGGCGAACAGCCTTTGGTACCGCGGGCAGGCGCGTGACGGGTCGACGGGTTCGTACCAGCTGGGCACGCGCACGTACGACCCGTCGGATGCGGCGTTCACGACGCCGGACACGTATCGGGTGGCTGCGCCTCCGACGGACCTGTCGGTGACGACTGATCCGTTGACGGCGAACACGTACACGTACGTGAACGGCAACCCCGTCAACATGATGGATCCCGATGGTCACCGGGTGACGTGCACGGAGGGGCCGAGTCCGTGCAGCGTGACGGAGAACGGGAAGACTCGTGAGACGGGCAAGACGGTTCGTCCGGATGGGTCGATCTACACGGCGGCTGAGCTGCAGCGTCGGGGTGAGGCGGAGCTGGCGGCGTCGATGTCGCGTCGCGAGGCGTTGGCGAAGAAGGCTGCTGCGGAGTTCGACTGGAAGGGCGCGTTGGTCGATCTGGGGGTCGAGGCCTCGGGTCTGGGTGACATCAAGCGGTGCGTGATGGACCGCGACGTCGGCGCGTGTGCGTGGGCGGTCGCGGGGACGGCTGGGGCGGCGATCTTCAAGGCCGGCAAGACGATCAAGAAGGTCAAGAACTTGATCGACAACGTCCGTTCGTTCAACGCCGCGAAGCGGGCTGCGTCGGCGGCGTTGAGCAAGCTCGATGGGCAGATCTCGAAGCAGGCGGCGGAGCTGAAGTCGCTGGCGGCGAAGGTGAAGCGTTCACCGAGCAGTAGTGCTGGTGGTGCTCGCAAGGCGAGTGCGAAGACGGAGGCTCCGAGGCGCGGGGGTGGGGGCAGCAGCAAGAAGTCTGCACCTAGTGACCGAGGTTCAGGCCGAGGGCTGAACAAGTACGGTGGATCTCTAGACGAGACAAGCAGCAACGCAGCGGGCGGCCGGATCTTTACCTCGACGGGGGCCATCGATCAGGATGATCTGACTCCAATTGTCCAGTCTGCCGTCATGCGGGATGATGAGGTTCACATCCTGAGCGGTGTTCATGGGTTTGCTGACGGCACCACAGAGGGACATCGTGCGTTCTTCGATGAGGATGTCGTGGCGTTCGGCGACCTCCCTGGAGTCAGCGTCTACGACATCGACTCGATGTCGCCGGCTGAGGTAGGTGCGGTCATGGAGAAGCCGGGCACGATTATTGGGGGGTTCTGCGAAAGTCGAGCCTGTCTAAAGCGGTGATGAAACGGCAGGAGTGATGGTCTTGAGTTCTAGTCCTCTGAAGGAATACGTAGGATTCATCTGGATTGGCGACGAGCCTGGAAAAAGGCTAAGCGTGTGGGCGACGTCGCCCCGAGAGGCGCGGGCGATGGTCATCGAAGAGTTCGGCGAGGGACACGTCATCTCGCTACGAAACATTCGGGAGGCACGAACAACGCGCTAGCAAGATCCGGTGTCGCGGAATCGGTCAATCGGGCTGAGAGGTGTGGAGACGGGATATCGCCATGCTCTAGGCAGGGCCCACAGCAACCGGACTGGTTGTTCGGCGGACTGGATGGGGCTTGAGGTGAAACCCGTCGCCCGGTATCACGACAGGCTGGTCCGGCAAAGTCTCGCGAATTAATTGCAGGGCGTTCTTGGAGGTTTGGGGTGAGTGCTTCGACAGTCGCGACTATGGGTGCGCTCTCATACGAATTCCCCGACCTCCTGCCCCTACTTCAAGAACACCTGGAGGACAACGAAGGTGAGATGCTCCCGCATCTCTACCTCGCTGACGTGATGCGATGGCTTGCGAAGCGGGCGACTGCCCGAGAAGACCTCTGCCGCGCAATTCTTCGATGGCTCGAGGACGCGTACGCGACCGGAAATGAGGAGATTCGCGGATTGTTGACAGTCAGCGGAGTCGAACTTATCCCCGACCCTGGCGAACCGGGATCGGAGTTGCGGACACTTCTAGGGCCCCGGCTTCGTTCGATCGACCCCTGGCCCACGTAACCGTGGGATCGCAACGTTGCTTTTCGAGCGCGGCTTGATGACGATTGAGACAGTTGCACTCGTTGATGACAACTTGATCTGACGGTGAGCCCGGCAGCGATGACGCAGCAAACTCCTAGACCAGCCGTGGTAACAACAACTCGAGAACGGGAAGAAGTGAGCTCAGAGCCGACCCGGAGAAGCGCATTCTGCAGGCAGGAGAGGGAGAAGCCGTCAATGCTGTCGCATGAGGCTAGGCGGTTTCGGGCAACGAATTGATTGTGGTAGATCCGTCAGCCGGCCGCGTGAGTTTCCGCTCTACGTCTTCAGCTGGAACGCCCAAAGACTTCGGCTATCGAGCAAGTTAGGTGCGCAGCCCGCGTGGAGAGACGGACGATATCGAAGGAGAGATCGGTGGAAGAGTTCAAGTCGCGTTTCGACGTTGCGGCCCTCGCAGAATCGATGGCTGACACGATACGGGCGGACGCGGAGGCTTGGGAAAATAACACCCTCGGGTCTTTCTCTCAGGGCTATCTGGGTGGTTGGAAGACATGCACGGGTACTACGAGGCGCGCGGAGAGGAGACCCCGGCGCAACCGACGTGGCAAACGCTCGCTGATCTATTGCGAGCTGCCAAGGTGTACGAGTGAGCTCGTCTCCATTTCACCGCTACTACGGACGACGTAGGCCGATGCGAGGACGCTCCCGGCAACGTTGTTCGATGCGGATGGTGCGCTTCCTGATTGGCGGATCTCTCGGCGGGCTGCGGAGCTGAAGCCTCGGGCGGTGGCGGTGAACTTCAAAGGCTCGACCGCTGAGGATGTAAAGCGCGGCATTGAACTTCAAGGTCGGCCTAGGGGAGGTCTGTGGCGAGTGCTGCGACAGCGCCGATGGGTGCGCTCCCTGCAGCTGTCTCGCCGTCGGCGCTCCATGGCGAGTTCAGTACGAGAAATCCGATGGTCGGGACGCTGTTGAGTCTGGGGCGCCAGGCATCGACTGTGTGCCCCAACCTCGAAGATGCGAGGCGAGAATGACTATTGCGAATCACCTGGAACGGTTGAGCGAGACGATCCGAGAAGAGTCGTCGAAGCCCGAATCGTTGCGAGAGTCCGGGGCATCCGACGACGCTATCCGTCGGGCTGAGAATCTAGCGCTCGAGATGCGTAGGGGCATTCGATGCGGGGGACCTCAGTGCAGCCGACGCATTTGCTCAACGGCTAGCACGGAAGGCGATTGACGAGTGGTCCCCCCACTCGCGGCTGACCGAGGAGGTTCTTGCCTGCTCGACGGCACTGAGGTCTGTGAAGAAGTCGATCTAAACCTGAGACTGTCCCGCACGGCAAGACCGACGGATGACTCCTCATCAAAGGAACCAACAGACCCAGTGTTGTCCCGACAAGATCCAGGATGGACAGTATGAGGTTTCCCGCTCCAGATGACATGGCGGGGGCGCCAGCGTGGGACAACTATGTGGTGGCGCAAGTCGTCCAGGCCTCGCTCGGATTGTTGCCCTGCAACCTGACCCGGCCGGGGGGTCGAGATCGACGGTTTGAAGGTTCGCCTCCACTCTTACTTCTCCGAAGTGACGGCCGTCGACGAGGAATGCGTGGAAGACATTGCGGACGAGCTGAGTGGTCTGCTCGGTCCGCAGGCAGATGTCAGCGTCCAGTGGAACGCCGAGGAAGGGCGGCCAATCGATCCGAGCGGCAGTCTTCGTTGGACGTTCCTGCGTTGGGATGGGGGGACTGTCTACGGGTAATTCCTTATCGCCGCGACGAAGCAGGAGAGCGGGTCGGCCGAGGGCGTCGTCAGACCTCGTCCAGGCTCCGTGGCATGGGGCGCTGGCGCTATCGGTGGGGAGGTATCAGAGGTGACTCGATCGGTGGGCTGGTGCGAGAAGGGCAGGTGCGTCGTGGTGCAAGCCCTCCTTCGGACGGCCTTCTTCCTCGCCCTCGCGTGGCTCATCTTGTTCATGCGAGCAGGGGAGCCGGAGAGCAACCGCCGATTTCTCGTGGGTCTCGCGTGTGTTCCCTTAGCTCTCTGTGTGCTGATGCTGTTCTCCTCGGTCCGCGACTACCAGTGGATCCGCAGGGGTAGATCGGACTGAGGTCGACGGGGCTGGGGGAGATGGCGGGAACCG
This sequence comes from Aeromicrobium erythreum, assembly GCF_001509405.1. Taxonomy (NCBI): domain Bacteria; kingdom Bacillati; phylum Actinomycetota; class Actinomycetes; order Propionibacteriales; family Nocardioidaceae; genus Aeromicrobium; species Aeromicrobium erythreum. Next base: position 3,306,354 of record NZ_CP011502.1, on the reverse strand, counting down.
TCGCTCGTTCCGTCCCGCAAGGGGGAGGTGCCCCCAGCCGTCCCACGTCCCGGCAACCCTGCACGTCTGCGGAGATGGCGGGAGCCGTCGCGGCTCGTACCTCGCCGCTCCTCCCAAATCCCGACGCCTTCGTTAAACGATCGAGGACCCCCAGAAAAGAGCGCTGGGAGTCCTCGATCATTCGGCGGAGATGGCGGGAGCCGTCGCTCGTTCCTCGCTCCTCCCAAATCCCGGCAACCCTTCATAGACGCGAGAAGACCCCCAGCAAAGAGCGCTGGGGGTCTTCTCGCGTCTGCGGAGATGGCGGGATTTGAACCCGCGAGAGGTTTAACCCTCAACCCGCTTAGCAGGCGGGCGCACTAGGCCACTATGCGACATCTCCACGTCGCCGCCGGGCGGCAACCGGTACAGGATAGCGAGGCCCCGCCGCTCAGGACGAATCGGGCCGACCCTCAGGCTCTCGCCGGCACGCGACGACGCAGGGCGACGGTCGCCGCGACCGCGCCCAGCAGCGCCCCCGACGTGTTCGCGACGACGTCCGACACCGTCGCGAACCGCTCCGGACGCAGCAGCGCCTGACCCACCTCGATGCCCGACGACAGCACGAAGCCCGCCGCCGTCACCTGCCACCACGACAGCCGCGTCAACGCGACCGCCAGCCAGCCGAGCGGCACGAACAGCACGACGTTCGCCGCCGTCTGCACCACGTCGTAACCTGTCGGGCGCGGCATCCCGAACGACGACTCCAGCCAGCGCACCGGCCAGGAGTTCAGCACGTCCACCCCCTGGTCGACCGGGGTCGGCCAGAACGCGATCGCCGCCAACGCCGCCAGGTACGCGAGCGCCAGCACGACGTGGGTGGGGGAGCGGCGCATCCCCCGAGCCTAGGGCGCGCCCCCACACGGCCACCGCCGTTCGTGACCCAACACACCGCACCTCTGCCACCATGAGCGACATGCGCGTCGAGCACCTCAGGGCAGCCGTCATGAACCCCCTCACCCTCCCCGGGCTCCCCGCACACGTCTTCCTGCTGCACACCGACGACGGACTTGTCCTCGTCGACACCGGCTTCGGCACCGCCGACGTCACCGACCCCGCGCGCCGGTTCGGGCCCATCCGCCACCTGCTGCGACCCGATGGCGACCCCGACCGCACCGTCCTGCACCAGCTGCGCGCCCGCGGGCTCGATGCGTCCGACGTCGCCCACGTCGTGCTCACCCACCTCGACCTCGACCACGCGGGCGGACTCTCCGACTTCCCCGACGCCGCCGTGCACACCACCGCCGACGAGCACGCCGCCGCCGTCACCGACCCCGACCTGCTCGACCGCACCCGCTACCGGCCGCAGCAGCTCGAGCACGGCCCCCGCTTCGTGCTGCACGCAGGCCGCGGCGACGAGTGGCGCTACGGGCTCACCGGGCACGAGGTGCTGCCCGGCGTCGTGCTCGTGCCCATGCCCGGCCACTCCCGCGGGCACGCGGCCGTCGCCGTCGAGACCCCCGACGGGGTCGTCGTACACGCGGGCGACGCGGTCTTCGACGCCAGCCACGTCAGCGACCACAGCCCCCACGGCCAGCGGCTCGCGCCCGTGCGCGCCCTCCGCGCCTTCGAGCAGACCGTCGGCCGCGACCGCGCCCGCATCCGCGCCAACCACCGCGAGCTGCGACGCCTCGCCTCCCTGCCCGACGTGCTCGTCGTCCCCGCGCACGATCGGCGCATCACCGACGAGCTCGTCGACGGCGCCGCCACGTGAGCGACGCCTACCGGCACGTCGTCCTCTTCCGGCTGCACGACGGCACCGACGACGCCACCCGCGACGCAGCCGTCGCGGCGCTCGCGAGCCTGCACGACCTGCCGGGCGTCCTCGAGTGGACCGTGCGCGTCTCCGACGACACCCGCAAGGGCGTCGTGGTCGTCGAGAACGCGCTCTTCGAGAGCGAGGCGGCGTTCCGGGCGTTCCAGGCCCACCCGCGGCACGCCGAGGCCGGAGCGCTGCTGCGCGAGACCGCCGACTGGTGGGTGGGCGACTACCCCGAACCCCGGGGCCGGGACGCCGACGAGATCACGTGACCCGGTCTGCGCGAGTAGGCCACGGTGGGCCGTCCGGCCCCTAGACTCGGCCACGTGCCGAAGCCCCTGTCCCTGATCGCGCTCGTCGCGTTCGTCCTCGTCGACGTCGTGCTCGTGGTCCTGGTCTTCCAGCACGTCCACCGCGCGCCGCCCGGCAGCGGCCTCGGCCCGGCTGCCGCCACCGAGTCGCCCACCCCGGAGCGCAAGACGAACCAGCAGGCGTTCGACTTCAAGCCCGCCCAGGCCGCCAGCATGGACCTCGCGAACGACGGCACCTGGGTGTTCGCCACCCGTGGCGCCTGCGAGGGACGCACGAGCGCCACGCTCTGGACCTCGACGAAGAACGGCGCGTCGCCCACCAAGCGCGACCCCGAGCTCAAGGTCATCACTGCCGTCCAGGCACGCTCCGGCGGTGAGCTGACCGTCGTCGGCGCCGGCGAGGACTGTCAGGCCCGGCAGCGCTCGTCCACCGACGGCGGCGCCACGTGGGTCGACGACCCGATGATCACCCGCTGGTACACGTCCCCGTCCGACCCGACCGTCGCCGTGTCGCCCTCGAAGGGTGAGTCCAAGCCCGGTTGCACCTTCTCGTCGCTGTCGCAGGTCGACGACGACTTCGCGCGCGTCACCTGCATCGACGGCGACGTCGTCGGCAGCGGCGACGGTGGCGGCAAGTGGCTGCTGCTCGGTCGCCTCGACAACAGCCGCACCGCCGTGTTCACGACGTTCAACGCCGGCTACGCGCTCGCCCGCTTCGAGGGCTGCGCCGCCCAGCTGTTCAGCACGAAGGACTCGGGCCGCACCTGGGCGCCCGGCGGCTGCATCGTCGGCGACCCCGCCCGCGGCATCGCCGCCAACGACACCCTCGTCGCGGCCGTGGTCGGCGAGGATCCGCAGAGCTACGTCAGCGACGACCAGGGCCAGAAGTTCACGCAGCCGTAGAGGCGGCGCGCCCGCTCCGGCGGGTGGTGAGGACGGCCGTCGCACCCACCGACAGCACGGACACGAGCACCAGCGCTCCGGCGGGGCCGAGTGCGGTCCACGGGGCGCGCTCGACGTAGGCGGAGCCCTCGGCGAGCACCAGACCCCACTCCGGGCGAGGAGGTCGTGCGCCGAGCCCCAGGAACCCGAGCGACGCCAGGGCGAGCACGATGCCGGGCAGCCGCAGGGCGGCGTGGCGGGTGACGGCCGGCACGACGGCCGGCAGCGTGTGCCGCACGAGCCGGCGCACCGGCCCGACCCCCAGCACCGGCAGCACGGCCACGTGCGGCTGCGACCCTGCCTCGCGCAGCAGGGCCGACGTGTGCGCGGCGAGCGGGGCCCAGCTCACCGCCGTCACCGCCACCGCGGCACCCAGCTGCGACGGTCCGGCGATCGCGGCCACGACGAGCCCAGCGAGCACCGGAGGTGCGGCGTTCGCGATCTCGATCGGTCCGGTGGCGGCGTGCGAGAGGCACCCGACCGCCAGCCCGATCAGCAGGCACAGGACCAGCACGACGAGGCCCGTGCCGACGGTGGTGAGCGCGCCGTGACCCACCCTCGCGAGCAGGTCGCGACCGCTGGCGTCGGCGCCCAGCCAGAGCCCCGGCGACGGTGGCGCGAGGCGTGGGTGCGCCGACGTCGACGGGTCGCCGAGGAGCCCGGCCACCACGACGACGAGCAGCAGCGCGCCGGCCACGCCGGGGACGAGCAGGTCGCGACGACGCAGCACCACGACCGGCTCCGGCAGCGACAGGGCCGACAACCGCACGGCCCGGCCGAGCAGGAGGCGAGCGAGCAGCGACGCCGCACCGCCCGCAACGGCGGCGACCACCACGAGGAGCAGCAGCCCGGCTTGCAGGGCGGGCAGGTCCTGGGCGGCGGCCGCGCCGAGCAGCGCGCGACCGATCCCCGGGATCGCGAAGACCTCCTCGACCGCCACCGCGCCGCCCGTCAGCCCGACGACCACGAGGCCCAGCTGCGGCAGCACCGACGGCACCGCGCGACGCAGCACCGCCGTCGCCACCTCCCGTCGGGTGAAGCCGGCGCCCCGCCACGTCGTCACCCACGGCTCGGTGAACACGGCCGTCACCGCCGTGGCCGTCAGTCGGCCGAGCAGACCGCCCGCCGGCAGCCCGAGCGCCAGGGCCGGCAGCACCGCCTGGCCCGGGCCGTCCCAGCCGAACGGTGGGAACCAGCCGAGCCACACGGCACCGACGAGCAGCAGCACCGTCGCCAGCAGGAACTCCGGCAGGGCGGTCAGCAGCACCGACCCCGACCCGGACCCGAACGACGGACGCCCCCGCAGGCCGGCCCGCATCGCCACCGTGACGCTCACGGTGGCCACCGCGAACGCGACCACGAGCGAGAAGCCCACGAGCGTGAGCGACACGCTCAGGTTGTCGAGCAGGCCCGGCCCGACCGGACGTCCGCTGATCCACGACGTGCCCAGGTCCCCGCGCAGCAGCCCCGACACCCACTGCCCCAGCAGGGTGAACGGTCCGGCGTCGAGGCCGAGCTCGGCGCGGACCGCGGCCAGCGCCTCGGGTGTCGCCTCGCGGTCGGCGTACCGGGCGCGCAGCACCGTGAGCGCTGGATCGCGTGAGGCGAGCCAGGGCAGCGCACCGACCAGGGCGAGCAGCCCCGACGCCGCCAGCAGCCGCGACGCCGCCGTGACGACGGCGTCGCGGCGCGGCCGGGGCTCAGGCACCGGCGCTGCTGTCGGCGTCGATCAGGTCGCGCTCGCGCGGGTCGCGCTCGACCCCCGACACGCCCTGCGCCTCGCCCTGGATGACGCGCTCGTGCAGCAGCGGGACGGCGGCGTCGAGGCCCAGCACCTGCGCCTCCGCGAGCATCGTCAGGCGCTGACGCTCAGCGCCGGGCTCCACCTGCGCGGCGCGGTCGAGCGCGGCGTCGACGTCGTCGTTGCAGAGCTGGGCGATGTTGAAGCCGCCGTCGCAGCCGAAGTCGGACGCCATGTAGGCCACCGGGTCGCCGGAGTCGAGCACCGTGGCGCGCGACAGGATGAACGCGTCGAACGCTCCGTCGAGCGCGTCGGCCTCGATGAACTGGTACTCGCGCACGTCCTGCTGCACGACGAAGCCGGCGGCCTCGAGCTCCTGCTCCAGCAGCACCGCCACCTCGGGCAGCTCGGCGCGGTCGGTGAACGTGCCGAGGGTGATCCTGACGCCGTCGACCTTCGCGGGCTCCGCGCGCTGGGCGAGGAGCTGCGTGTACTCGGGGTCGGAGCGCAGGTCGGCCGCCCAGGGCAGCGCCGGGCCGAGCAGACCGCTGGCCTCGTCGGCGCGGCCCTCGTACACGTCCTTCACGAGCCGGGCGCGGTCGATCGCCTCGCGCGCCGCGGCGCGGACGGTCGGGTCCTTGAACGGGCCCTTCGTGGTGTTGAGGTAGAGCGTGTTCGTGCGCGGCATGGGCACCTCGATCACGAGATCCTCGTCGAGCTGCGCCACCTGGCCCACCGGCACCGACTCGACGACGTCGGCGTCGCCCGTGCGCAGCGCGGCGGCGCGGGCGGTGCCGTCGGGCACGAAGCGAGCATCGATGCCGGACGCCTTCGCCTTCTCGCCCCAGTAGTCGTCGTAGCGGTCGAGGGTCGCGCCCGACGTGCCGTCGACCTTCACCAGCTCGAACGGTCCGGTGCCGGCGCCGACCGGGTTCACGGCCTTGGTCGTGTACGCCTTCGGCGCGAGGATCGACAGCTGCGGGCTCGAGAGCCGCTGGGGGACGAGCGGGTCGGCTACGGCCGTCTTCACCACGACGGTGTCGGCGTCGGGCGCCTCGACGGTGAGCTCGACGCCGTCGAGGATGCGCGGCACGGGCGACGCCTGGGCCGCGGTCTGCAGCGACGCCACGACCTCCTTCGACGTCAGCGGCGTGCCGTCGTGGAAGGTGACGTCGCCGCGCAGGTCGAACGTCCACGTGCGGTCGTCGGTGCGCTGCCAGGAGGTGGCGAGCATCGGCTGCGCCACGCCGTCGGCGTCGAGCTGCACGAGCGTCTCGGCGGTGCTCCAGCGCGACAGCTTGAACGCGTCGTCGCTGAGCGGGGAGAGGCCGGAGCGCGGCGGCTGCATCATCGCGACGGAGATGCGGCCGTCGCTGGCCTGGTCGCTGCCGCCGCCGGCGAAGCAACCGGCGGCGAGGGTGAGCACCAGGGCGGCCGCGCCGGTGCGCAGTAGTGGACGAAGGGGGGTCATCGAGGTCCTTTCGAGGGGGAGGGGGTGGGTGGTGCGGGGCTCCGGGGCTCCGCGGGGTCGAGGGGTGGTGCCGCGAGCGGACGTCGCAGGAGGAGCGCGGCGGCCACGCTCGAGCAGAGCGCGAGGCCGGCGAGCAGCGCCCACGGGCGCGACGCCACGAGCGACGTCGCGCTGGCGTCGGCGTAGAGCGCGCCGAGCGGGACCGACAGGACGAGCACGGCCACGCCGCCGCACGTCGCGAGCAGGCCGTAGTAGGAGCCGAGGCGTCGACCGGCGGCGAAGGTCGGCACGAGGTCGAGCGCGGCCGGGCCGACCACGAGGTGGCCGAAGGTCAGCAGCACCACCGACGCGGTGACGGGCGCGAGCGACGTCGCGGTGGCCGGGACCGCCGCGGCGACCGCGAGCACGCCGAACGACGACGCCAGCAGCCCGTAGCCGACGGGCAGCACCACGCGGCTGGGGAGGCGTCGCGCGAGGCGGGCCACGGGCAGCTGGAGGGTGATCGTCACGGCGGAGACCACCGCGAGCAGCGCGGCGTAGGCGCCGGCGCCGCGACCGACGCGCTCCAGCTCCACCGGCAGCCCGAGGTACAGCTGGTTCCAAGCCAGCAGGTTCACTGCGTGCACGACGGCGAACAGCACGAACGTGCGGTGCCGCAGGCTCAGGCCCGGGCCGACGTCGCGCAGACCGGCGCGCAGCGTGTGGCCGTCGGGGCGGGCCGGGTCGGCGGGCAGCAGGCGCGCCAGCGCGAGGGCCGTGACGCTGAACAGCGCGGCACCCGATCCCGCCACGGCCGAGAACCCCCAGTCGAGCAGCAGCGCCCCGACGAGCGGACCGACGACGGCGCCGGTCTCGCCGACCACGGTGAGCCACGCGAAGAGCGTCGCCCGGGTGCCCGATGCGCTCGGGCGGGCCTGCTCCGCGGCGGCCACGAGCGTCTCGATCGCGGGGGAGAACAGCGCACCGCCGAGACCGGTGAGGACGGCGCCGGCGACGAACGTCGGCAGGTCGTCGGCGAGCGCCAGCGTGCCGAACCCGGCCACGCGCACCGCGCAGCCGGTGAGGATGAGGCGACGCGCGCCGAGCGCGTCGACCAGCACGCCGCCGAGCAGGAACAGGCCCTGTTGCGCGAACGTGCGGGCGCCGAGCACGAGACCGATCGCCGCGCCGGACAGCAGGTAGTCGTCGCGCAGCACGATCGCCAGGAACGGCACGACGGCGTAGAAGCCCACGTTGAAGACCAGCTGCGCCCCGAGCAGGGGTGCAGCCGTGGCTCGTCGCGTCACCCCAACGCCCCCGGACGGGACGCGTCGACGAGCGCCCGGGTCGCGGGGTGGGTGGGCGCGTCGAGCACCTGCGCGGTGCTGCCGTGCTCCACCACGCGGCCGTCGTGCAGCACGGCCGCCGTGCTGCACACCGACGCCACCGCGTGCAGGTCGTGGGTGATGAGCAGCAGGCCGAGGCCGTGGTCGACGTGCAGGTGCTGCAGCAGCGCGGCGAGGTCGCGGCGCAGGCCGACGTCGACGGAGCTGAGCGGCTCGTCGGCCACCAGCAGCGTCGCGCCGGTGCCGATCGCGCGCGCGATCGCGACCCGCTGCGCCTGCCCGCCCGACAGGCTTGAGCAGCGACGTCGCGCGAACGTCGTGTCGAGCCCGACGGCGTCGAGGGCGCGCTCGACGCAGCTGTCGTGGTCGTCGTCGATGGCCAGGCTGCGCAGCGGCTCCGTGAGGCAGGCGGCGACGTCGCGGCGCGGGTCGAGACTGCCCGCCGGATCCTGCGGCACGTACTGGAGGCAGCGTCGGAACCGTCGCAGCCCCGCGCGACGTCGGGGCAGCGCGGCACCGTCGAGCAGCACCTCGCCCGACGTCGGGCGCTGCAGGCCAAGCAGCACCCGGGCCAGCGTCGACTTGCCGGCGCCGGAGCGTCCGACGAGGCCGAGCGACGTTGCCGACGTGAGCCGCAGGTCGACGTCGGCCAGGGCGTCGGTGCCGTCGGCCAGTCGGACGCTGACCCTCTGCGCGTGCACGGTGGGGCCGGTCGCGGCTGGGGTGAGGGTGGCTGCGCTCATGCGACGAGTCCGAGGTCGTGCGCGAGGTGCCGGTCGGGCCCGTCGAGCAGCGTGGTGAGGTCGACGTCGGCGACGAGGCGGCCGTCGTCGACGAGCAGCGCCCGGGTGCAGAGCGCCTGCGCGACCTCGAGGTCGTGGGTGATGAGCAGGAGCGTCGACCGGGTGGCGCGCAGCGCGTCGACCACCTGGCGACGCGTGACCACGTCGAGCGCGCTGGTCGGCTCGTCGGCGACCAGCAGCGGACCGTCGACGGCGATCGCGAGCGCGATGCACACCCGCTGGCGCTGCCCGCCGGACAGCTCCGCGGGCAGCCGGTCGAGGACGGCGGTCGCGTCGAGGCCGACGTCGGCGAGGAGGGTGGTGAGGCGTGCGTCGAGGGCAGCGCCGCGTAGACCGGCGGAGCGCAGCGGTCGGGCCAGCTGCCGCCGGACGGGGGTGAGCGGGTTCAGCGCGACCTGCGAGTCCTGCGCGACGAGCGACGCCCGCGGTCGGCCGGGCTGGCTGCCACCGACGCTGACGCGCCCCTGGACGCGCAGCGTCGGCGAGGTGACGTCGGCGACGGCACGCGCGATCGTCGACTTGCCGGAGCCGGAACGTCCGAGCAGCGCCACCCGCTCCCCAGCGGCCTGTCGCCAGGAGACGTCGCGCACGAGCAGGGTCGCCCCCGCCCACACCGAGAGGCCCTCCACCTCCACCGCTCCCTGCGCCATCACATGGGAATGATAGTCACTTTGATGTGAGGAGGCGCCGCCGCCCCATGCCCCGGTTTCCCCCCGCAACCACCTCTCCAGTGACCGACCAGCGGAAGAGTTCGCTGGTCGAGTAGTCGGGCTCGGCGAGGAACGAGCCTGAGCCCCACGTATCGAGACCACTCCAAGCGGACGCTGGGGGATGGGTCGCGCTGATCTGTTGCCGGGTGGTCTCGATACGCAGGGACCTCGCAAGCTCGTCCCTGCTACTCGACCAGCGAAGGGCCCCGGTGGTCGAGTAGGCCGCCTGGCGACGAAGGAGCTCGGTCGGGCGTATCGAGACCACTCCAAGGTCTCGCTGGGAGCCGGCGCCCGCTGATCCGTTGCCGAGTGGTCTCGATACGTCAGGACTTCGCAAGCTCGTCCCTGCTACTCGACCAGCGAAGTGTCCCGCTGGTCGAGTAGGCCGGCCGGCGACGAAGGAGCTCGGTCGGACGTATCGAGACCATTCCAAGCAGACGCTGGGAGCCGGCCCGCGCTGGGCCGTTGCCGAGTGGTCTCGATACGCAGGGACCTCGCAAGCTCGTCCCTGCTACTCGACCAGCGAAGTGTCCCGCTGGTCGAGTAGGCCGGCCGGCGACGAAGGAGCTCGGTCGGACGTATCGAGACCATTCCAAGCAGACGCTGGGAGCCGGCCCGCGCTGATCCGTTGCCGGGTGGTCTCGATACGTCAGGACGAGCTCGCTGGCGCTCGCCGTCCTGACTACTCGACCAGCGGAAGGGTTTCGCTGGTCGAGTAGTCGACGCCGCGACGAAGGAGCTGGCGGAGAGGTATCGAGACCACTCCAAGGTTTCGCTGGGAGCCGGCCCCCGCTGATCCGTTGTCGAGTGGTCTCGATACGTCAGGACGAGCTCGCTGGCGCTCGCCGTCCTGACTACTCGACCAGCGGAAGGGTTTCGCTGGTCGAGTAGTCGACGTCGCGACGAAGGAGCTGGCGGAGACGTATCGAGACCACTCCAAGCAGACGCTGGGGGTCGGCTCGCGCTGACTGGCTACCTGACAGTCGCTGAGGCCAGGACAGAGCTGTGGACATCAGCTCGACCGACCCCGGCGACGTCGGTGCACTGACTGGATGGCCTACATGTACATCCTGCGCTGCTCCGACGGCAGCTACTACGTCGGCAGCACCCGGAACCTCGAGTCACGTCTTTACCAGCACCAGACCGGGATCGGCGCGGAGTACACCCGCTGCCGCAGACCGGTCGAGCTCGTCTACGCCTACGAGTTCGAGGACGTCGCCGACGCGTACGCCGCGGAGAAGCGGGTGCAGGGGTGGTCGAGGGCGAAGCGCGAGGCGCTGATCCGCGGCGACTACGACCTCCTCCCCACCCTCGCCCGCAAGGACTTCCGTCGACGCGACCCACGCCCCTGGCGCGAGTGAGCCTGACCGCCGGTCGAGTAGTCGACGTCGCGATAAAGGAGCTGGCGGAGACGTATCGAGACCACTCTGGGCTTTCGCTGGGAGCCGGGTCGCACTGATCCGTTGCCGGGTGGTCTCGATACGTCAGGACTTCGCAAGCTCGTCCTGACTACTCGACCAGCGGCACCCTTCGCTGGTCGGGTAGTCGACGTCGCGACGAAGGAGCCGACGGAGACGTATCGAGACCACTCCAAGCCGTCGCTGGGGACTGAGTCGCACTGATCTGTTGCCGGGTGGTCTCGATACGTGAGGACTTCGCAAGCTCGTCCTGACTACTCGACCGGCGGTGGGTCCGCTGGTCGAGTAGTCGACGTTGCGACGAAGGAGCTGACGGAGACGTATCGAGACCACTCCAAGCCGTCGCTGGGGACTGAGTCGCACTGATCCGTTGCCGGGTGGTCTCGATACGTCAGGACGAGCTCGCTGGCGCTCGCCGTCCTGACTACTCGACCAGCGGAACCCTTGCCTGCTCGACCAGCGGTAGGTCTCGTTGGTCGAGTAGTCGACGTCGCGACGAAGGAGCCGACGGAGACGTATCGAGACCACTCCAAGCGGTCGCTGGGGGCGGGTCGCGCTGAGCCGTTGCTGGGTGGTCTCGATACGCAGCCACGGCGCTCGTGCCTCGCGCGTGGCCGCTACTCGGCCAGCGGTGGGTTTCGCTGGTCGAGTAGTCGACGTCGCGACGAAGGAGCTGACGGAGACGTATCGAGACCCCTCCAAGCCGACGCTGGGAGCCGGGTCGCGCTGAGCCGTTGCCGGGTGGTCTCGATACGTCAGGACTTCGCAAGCTCGTCCTGACTACTCGACCAGCAGAACCCTTGCCTACTCGACCTGCGGAACCCTTCGCTCCTCGACGAGTGGGGGTCAGGAGCAGGAGGTGGGGAAGCGGCGGTCCTGGGTGAAGGACTGGACGCCCGGCGTCGTCGTCACGACCGCGCCGCGACGTTGGTCCTTGCCGGTCGTCATGGTGGTGCGGATGGTGACGGTCTGGCCGGGCTTGATGACGTAGGCCGTGTAGGCGACGGGGCGGGTGCCGAGGCGGCCGCTCTCGTCGAGGGAGATGGCATCGTCGGCCTTCACGTCGTCGACGGTGCCGCCGGCGGGGGCGACGACGCGGACGGTCAGCTGCTGGTCGCCGCGCGGGGCCCGGTTGCCGTTGCCGGTGATGTACTGCGGCAGGTCGGCGGCGTCGGCTGGTGCGTTCGACGTGATGGTGGTGGTGGCGACCAGCGTCTGGCGACCGTCGGTGCGGCAGCCCTCGGACTTCACCGTCGTCCTCCAGTCGAGGTAGTACTGCATCTTGGAGCTGGTGGTGTCGTTCAGGTACACGCCGATGCGTGGCGTGGTGCTCGGCTCGGGCAGCTCGCCCGACAGGCGCGTGCCGGCGAGGTCGTCCTCGACCGTCTTGTCGGCGCTCCACAGCAGGATGCGCCGCTCGTCGACGGCCTTCGTCAGACCCTCGAGGGTCTTGCGGGAGTCGCCGCGTCCGCCGAGGACGGAGCTGAAGATGCGCTGCGCCGCGTCGGCGAAGAAGAGGTCCTGCACCTGCGGGTCGGGGAACCGTGCGTACACGGTGTTGAGCAGGATCTCGACGGCGTTCGCGGACGTGAGCACCCTGCCGTCGGTGAGCCGGATGGAGCCGGTGCCGTCGAGCGCGTAGGAGAGGGCGACGGGGTCGATGGACAGCACGCCGTCGACCTTGGTGCCGAGCGAGCGCTGCACCATGGCGCGAGCGATGGTGGCGACACGGGGGAAGTCGGGCGTGATGGTGGTGTCGCGGATGTCCTCGGCGATGAGGCTGCCGAAGGTGCGCTCCTCGTCATCGCTGATGCGCACGACCGGGTCGTCGAACTCGCCGAGCTCGCGGATGGTGAACTGCTGGTTGAAGCTGAGCCGGCCGTTGCGGGCGGTGACGAGCGCGAGTGCGCCGGGGATACCACCGAGCGACCGCGACTCCGCATTGTTCTGGAACATGACCAGGTAGGTGCGGGTGCCGTCGGCACCGAGCATGCGGGGCGCGATGCGCAGCGCCTTGGCGGCGGCGTCGGCGGCCTGCTGCGCGGTGCCGAGCTTGTCCTTGAGCTCCTGCACGGGCTTGCGGAGGGGGCCGACGATGGCGGAGTCGTCGATGGCGTCGATGCGGCGACGGTTCTCGGTGAGGACGTTCGCGGCGGTGCTGACCGGACGCACCAGCCCGGCGAACTCACGGAGCGGGAAGCGGCCATCCTTGGGCCGGAAGGTGTTGGCGTCGAGCGACTGCGCGGTGTCGACGACGGGCGGCAGGGCACGCTGGGCGATGTCGTCGAGGGCGTCGGCGGCGGTCTGCACGGCGTCGACGCTGGAGCCGACGAAGGGCACGTGGGTGGCGGCGCCCCACAGGGGGCCGTCGGTGCGGGTGCGGGCGGTGGTGGTGCTCTGCTGCAGCGCACGCAGGGTATTGCGTGCGAGCTCCGTGTCGCCGCTGGTGATCTGCGACTGCAGGTCCTGCGCCTCGCCCGTGGCTGACGTGATGGCCTTCTGCGCCTGCGACGCCTCGTAGCCCATCCACCCGACGACGCCGATCGCGACGAGGACGACGACGCCCAGGCCGATCCACAGCGGCTTGCGGTTGCGCTGCTTGCGGCTCTTGCGCCGTGCGCTGCCTGAGGAGCGCGACGAGCGGGTGCGGGAGGCCATGGCGTGATCCTAGGGTCGCGGGTCGAGCCGACGGTTTCGGCGCAGACATGACTCCGCCACCTCCCCAGCCCGGAGGCTGGTGGAGGTGGCGGACGTCAGGGTCGTGCTTCGCGGAGCGACGCGATCAGCTGTGACGACGGCGGGCGGCGATGACGCCGGCGCCGGCGAGCACGAGGGCTGCGCCACCCGCGAGGAGGAGGACGTTCGAGCCGCCCGTGTCGGGCAGCGCGCCGCTGGCGTTGTCGCCGCTGCCAGCGCCGGTACCGGTGCCGGCGTCAGCGACGCCCGTGCCCACGACGAGCTTGATCGTCTTGGTGTAGGTCTGCTGGACCGGGACGAAGCCGGACTTCAGGCCGCTCGCGCTGGGGGCGATGTCGTCGGCCGTCGTGATCGTCATGACGATCTCGAAGGTGCCGTTCTCGTTCGGCGCCTGGCCGGAGACGTTCCAGGTGGTGGTGTTCGTGCCGCCACCGACGTTCTGGCCGAGCAGCGTGGCGGAGTAGGACTCGACCTCGGCGCCACCGAAGGTGCCGGAGAAGGAGAACTGACCGCCGGGAGCGACCTGGACACCCGCGGCGGCGCTGCCACCGGGGATGGTGATGATGGGCTCGTCGCCGTAGGCGAACGCCGAGCCGGCGGAGAAGAGGGTGACCAGACCGGCCACGAGGCCAGCGATGGCCAGACGAGTGCTGCGCATGTGAAGCTCCGAGGGATGTAGAAGACGACCACAAAACCAGTGGTTCCCGGCTAACAGTAGCGGTGAAAAGCCCTCGCGAACCAAACTTGTCCAAACTATTCACACGGACGCAACACGGGCCAACTTGCTGACGGCGTGTCTGGGGGATTTTTCCCGTCTTTTCAGGAAGCCGAGCTGTGACTCATGACACAAGCCGTCGGGACGAACGACCGGTCCGCACGGACTGAGACGCCCGGGAGATCAGGCCTGGCGGCCCGGATCGTCGATCTCGGGGTCGTCCGGGAGGCCGCGGCTCGCGTCGAGGCGGCGGCTGGGCTCGCGACCCACGGCGTCGTCGAGGGCGTCGAGGTCGCCCGAGCGGTCGGTGCGCCGACGGGCGGTCACCGGGTGCGACTGACGCTGCTGCTGTTGCTGCGTGGTGTCGGCGCGGCGCTTGGAGCCGCGTCGGGTCGAAGCGGGCTCGGGGCGGTCCTCCGCGGCCTCCACGCTGTCGGTGTCCGTCGGCGCGTAGCCGTAGCCGTACCCGTAGCCGTACCCGTAGCGCCCGGACTTCACGGGCGTCATGTTGAAGACGGCCGCGACGGGCTTGGCGCCGACGCCCTCGAGCCGTCCGACCGCGGCGCGCACCTGGTCGCTGGAGGTCTTGCCGTGGCGGACGACGAGCACGGCGCCGTCGACGACGCTGGAGATCAGCGCGGCGTCGGTGACCGGCAGGAGCGGCGGGGCGTCGATGAGCACGACGTCGTACTCGGCGCGCAGCTGCTCGACGAGGCTCACCATGGCGCGCGACTGCAGGAGCTCGGCGGGGTTGGGCGGCGTCTTGCCGCTCGAGAGCACCGACAGGCCGGAGACGCCGGTCTCCTGCATGGCGTCGGGCAGCTCCACACGGCCGACGAGCACCGTGGTGAGGCCGACGGCCTCGACGAGCCCGAGGTACTGCGCCACGCGGGGGCGTCGCATGTCGCCCTCCACCAGCGCGACCTTCTGACCGCCCTCGGCGAGCGCGAGCGCGAGGTTGACGGCCGTGGTGCTCTTGCCCTCGCCCGGCAGCGCGCTGGAGAGCACGAAGACCTTCTTGTTGGCGTCGGGGTCGATGAACTGCAGGTTGGTGCGCAGCACGCGGAAGGCTTCGGCGCGCGGGGAGTACGGGTCGATCTCGGAGATGAGCGGGGCGCCGTCGGCGCCGTTGTCGAACGGGATGGCGCCGATGACCGGCGCCTCGGCGAGCTCCTCGAGCTGCTTGTGCGTCTTGACGGAGGAGTCGAGGGTCTCGCGCAGCACGGCGATGCCGGCGCCGAGGAGAAGGCCCAAGGCGAGGCCGATGACGAGATTACGAGACGGTTGGGGCGAGACGGGTGACGCCGGCGCCGTGGCCTGGTTGGTGACGGTGGCCTTGATGGTGGCCTGGTCCTTGCCGGGCGGCGTCTCGAGCTCGCCGACGTACCCGACGAACACGTCTGCGGTGGTCTCGGCGATGCGCTGGGCGCGCTCGGGCGACGGGTCGGTGACCGTGATCGTCAGGATGACCGTGTCAAGCTGCGACGTGGCGGTGATCTGCTGGCTCAGCTCGGCCGGTGTCTCGTCGAGGTCGAGGTTGCGGATGACGCGCCGGGTGACCTCGTTCTGGTTGACCATCTCGGCGTAGCTCTTCACGCGCTGCAGCGAGAACTGGCTGCCCTGGAAGGCCTGGCTGTCGTCGGCGGCCTGCGAGGTGGAGATGAACAGGTCGGTGGACGACGCGTACTCGGGCGTGGTGCGCCAGGTGGCGAGCGCTGCCAAGGCGACGACACCGAGGGCCACGGACGCGATGAGCAACCAGCGGTGACGAAGGATGGTCAGGTAGTCCCGCAGGTCCACGTACAGCTCCCGAGTGGTGATGACGGCGGCCCCCGAGACCGAGGGATGCGCCTCACTCTAGGCGAGGCGGGTGGGGATCGTGGACGACTTGGCTGTGACGTCGTGCGGGCGAATCGTGCGCGATGCTCAGACGTGGGCCAGGAGATCGAGCAGGTAGCGGCCGTAACCGCTCTTGTGCAGCCGCTCGCCACGGGCACGTAGCTGGTCGTCGTCGATGTACCCGAGACGCCAGGCGATCTCCTCCGGCGCGCCGACCTTGAGGCCCTGACGGGACTCGACGGAGCGGACGAAGTTGGAGGCGTCGTTGAGGGAGTCGAAGGTTCCGGTGTCGAGCCAGGCGGTGCCACGCTCGAGGATCTCGACGTGCAGCCGGCCCTCCTCGAGGTAGCGCTCCTGCAGGCCGGTGATCTCGAGCTCGCCGCGGTCCGACGGCTTCAGCTCGTGGGCGTACTCGACGACGTCGCTGTCGAAGAAGTAGAGGCCGGGGATGGCGAAGGGACTCTTCGGCTCCGCTGGCTTCTCCTCGATGGAGAGCACGCGGCCGTCGTCGGCGAACTCGACGACGCCGTACGGTCGCGGGTCGGCCATGCGATACCCGAAGATCGCGGCACCGTCCATCTCCTTGAACCGGCTGAGCGTGGATCCGAGGCCGGTGCCATAGAAGATGTTGTCGCCGAGCACGAGTGCGCTGTGGCTCGTCCCGACGTGGTCGGCGCCGATGATGTATGCCTGGGCGAGGCCGTCGGGGCTGGGCTGCTGGGCGTACGTGAGACGGATGCCGAACTGGCTGCCGTCCCCGAGAAGCCGCTCGAAACCGTCGGCCTCGTGTGGCGTCGTGATGATGAGGATGTCCCGGATGCCGGCCAGCATGAGCGTCGACAGCGGGTAGTAGATCATCGGCTTGTCGTAGACCGGCATGAGCTGCTTGCTGATGCCCTCGGTGATCGGGTGCAGACGGGTACCGGTGCCGCCGGCCAGGATGATGCCCTTCATCGGTGCACGTCCGTCTCCATGAACGGACCAACGATATGAGGAGGCCGTAGTCACGGCGCCTCGTCGCGCGGTTCGCACGGTCACGCGACCCTGAGTCGAGCCGATCTGTGATCGAGCCCTCTTGGATGGCGCTCTCAAACGCTCTCGCGCGGCACCGCGCCCGTGACACGATGTGGACGACGTGCTGGAGATCCCGGCGAGAGGGCGATCGATGAGACGTGGACCGGTGGACCTGCTCCCGGCGGGAGCGCTGCCGCTCGGACTCGGGTGCAGCAGGCTTGGTTCGGTCGGGGGAGCATCGCCGGACGAGGCGCGTACTGTCCTCGCGCTTGCGCTCGAAGAGGGTGTGCGGTTCTTCGACACGTCCAACATCTATGGCCAGGGCGACAGCGAACGCCTGATCGGCGAGGCGATGAGTCGGCGCGACGATGTGGTCGTGGTGACCAAGGCCGGAAAGTACGTGCCTTGGCCGAAGCGCGCCCTCGTGCCCGTGAAGGGGCTTCTCAGAGGCTCGGTGAGACGGTCGACCGCAGCGAAGCAGACCGTCGGGTCCGCGCGCGCCAAGCCGATGCCCACGAACTGGGAGCCCTCGCGCCTCAGGTCGAGCCTCCACGGGAGCCTTCGTCGTCTTCGGCGCGAGTACGTCGACGTGCTGATGCTTCACAGCCCTCCGGTCGAGATCGTCGAGCGAGGGGAAGCGACGGCAGGCCTCGAGGACGCCAGGCTCGCAGGAGACGTGAGGTACGTCGGCGTGTCCGTCGACGACGTCGCCACTGCCAACGCCTGCCTCGACGACGGCCGGATATCGGTGCTGCAGCTCCCGTTGCACCCAGGCTCGGACGACTACGCCGAGGTGCTCGACCGCGCACGAGTTCTGGGCGTAGCGGTGATTGCGCGGGAGGTTCTTGGCGGCATCGGCTCACTGTCGGGCCATCCGCGCCCCAGTGAGCTCGCGCAGGACCGGATCTGTCGTTCCATCAACGATCCGTTGGTGGCGATCACGCTCGTCGGGGCGACAAGGACGTCGAGTCTGGCTGCGTCGGTCGAGGCTGCCCGCTCGTGCACCGGTGGCCACCCATGAGCGCGCGGTACGAGTCTTGAGCGCGTCCTCGGCTCGTGTGATGGTGCGGGCAGCGTCGCGGCTGTCGTTGCGCCAGGTCGCCTACCACGTGAAGCGGATCGTGCGGAACCGCATCGCTCGCGCCCGACCCGACCTCTACCACCGCTACGTCGCGCGCGTCGCCCGCTCGGTGCCGCCGCTCGAGCTGGGGCGCCGACCCGCCCGGTCCACCGAGCTGGCGCGCGCCGTGGCGCCGTTCTACTACGCCGAGTACGTCGAGACGATCGACCGTGCGGCTCGGGCGGAGTTCGAGTTCTTCGGCCAGAAGGTCGACTTCCATGATGTCGCACGTATCGACTGGCACCACCGCGTCGACGCCGAGTCCGACTTCCACCTCTGGCGCATGAAGCTCGGTCACATGGGCTTTGTCTGTCCCATGCTGATCGACGGAGGGGAGACGCACCTGGCGGCGGTCGAGAGTCTCGTGCGGGGGTATCGGACGACCGCGGACTTCGGGATCGAGGGTTGTTTCTCCTCCTACTGGTTCCCCTACAGCGTCTCCCACAGGATCCTCGCGATCCTGAGCGGTTACGTGCTCGCGCTAGAAGGGCGCGAGCTGCCGACGACGCTGACCGATGAGCTCGACGAGTTCCTCCGGTGGAACGTGGCGTTCGTGCAGGTCAACGTCGAGCACGAGCTGCGCAACAACCATGTCGAGCGGAACCTGGCCGCGCTGTGCCTGTACTACAGCTACGCCCGCCGCGTCCCTCGGCGCACGAAGCGCCGACTGAACCGCGAGGTCCGCAGGTCGATGCGTGCCTGCGTCCTGCCCGACGGAGTGATCGCCGAGCGATCAGCGATGTATCAAGGTCTTGCCGTGATGGCGCTCGACGTCTTCGCCAAGACGCCGTTCCTGTCGCAGCGGGTCCGCGACGAGGCCAAGAAGACGCACGACAAGGCTCTGAAGGCCTGGGCGTCCCTCACGCATCCCGACGGCGAGATCGCGTTGTTCAACGACAGCTGGTTCGAGGAGGTCCCCCCGATCAGCGACGTCTTGGACGGGCAGGACGTCAGGCCCACCAGCGTGCTCGACTCGGCTGGATACGTCCGGCTCGAGGGCGAGGACGTCTTTGCGCTCATGGACGGGGGAGCCATCGGCCCGTCGTGGAATCCCGGTCACGGGCACGCGGACTTCCTCTCGGTCGAGGTCGACGTCGCGGGGCGGCGGTTCATCGTTGACCCTGGCACGTTCCAGTACTCCACCGGTGAACGGCGGACCCTCGAGCGGTCGGCTGCCAGCCACAACGGTCCCCGGGTGGAGGGACTCGAACCGGTCGAGTACCTCGGCTGCTTCCGTGTGGGTCGGATGGCGCGGGCTTCCATCCAGGTGGCGGACGACGAGCAGTCAGCCACGGGAGAGCTGCCGCTCCCAGGTGGCCCGACGGTCCGGCGACGCGTGAGCCTCGGGCGCGGCTCGGTCGTGGTGCGTGACAGCTGGTCGGGACGACGGGACGAGGCTGTCGTCACGCTCACCGTCTCCGACGGATGGACTCTCGTCGACAGCCAACGGGATCGCGTCCTGTTCCGCTCGGACGACAAGGAGGCCGAGATCGCCGTGACCCACGGCGACGTCGCCGGCGTGCGCGACGGCGCGTGGGCCTGTCGCTACCTCGAGAGTCGCGCCGCGACATTGATCGACCTGAAGCCTTCGCTCGACTCGAGTCACGACCTCGAGTGGCAGGTCGCCGTGAACAGCCGTCCCGTCGCAGAGCGGGTGGAGCGAAAGGAGCATCCGGCATGAAGATCGCGATCGTCGGCTGCGGATTCGTGTTCGACATCTACATGAGGACGGTGCGCGCCCACCCGGAGCTGGAGGTCGCTGGGGTCTACGACCGGCGACCAGAACGAGTGCGCGCCGTCGCAGAGCACTACGGGTTCCATGGGTACGCGTCGTACGACGAGCTCCTGGACGACCCGCAGGTCGACATGGTCGTGAACCTGACCAACATCGGGTCGCACTACGAGGTGTCGAAGCGCGCCCTGGAGGCTGGGAAGCACGTCTACTCGGAGAAGCCGATCACCACCTCCGTCGAGGAGACCCGGGACCTGTTCGACACCGCGGAGACGAATGGCGTACGGCTCGGCGCCGCGCCGTGCAACATCTTCAGCGACAGCGTGCGCACCATGTTCGAGCTCGTGCAGTCCGGCGCGATCGGGCAACCGCTCCTGGTCTATGCCGAGCTCGACGACAACCCCATCCATCTCATGGGGTTCGAGGAGGTCGTCAGTCCGACGGGAGCACCATGGCCCCTGGTCGAGGAGATCCTCGAAGGGTGCACCTACGAGCACCTGGGATACCACCTCATCTGGATCTGCGGCCTCCTCGGACCGGTGACCGCCGTGACGGCGTTCTCGAGCGAGCTGATCGAGGGCAAGGCGGGGGACGTACCCGGTCTGTCGGGAACGCCCGACTACTCCGTGGCCAACCTCCACTTTGCGAGCGGAGCGGCCGCGCGCATCACGTGCAGCGTCGTGGCACCCCGCGACCACCGCATGCGCGTGATCGGACGCGAAGGCGAGATCACCACTGACAGCTATCGTCAGTACCGGGCCCCGGTCTTCCTCGAGCGGTTCACCCGGCGGAGCCTGAACGCCCGAAAGTTCCAGACGCTCCGCGCGCATCGCGGTCTCGGCCGGCTTCTCGGAATGGGCGGACGTCGCGTCAAGCTCCTCCGGAACTCCAAGTCGCACGCCGTGGAGAAGAACCTCCTCGTGCGTCCGTCGCTCAAGCAGCGCCTCGTCGGGGCGCTCCGGAGACGCGAGGTGTACGCCCAGGACAAGTTCGCAGGGATCGCGCAGATGGCTGACGAGATCTCAGGCGGCAACCCTCAGTACCTGAGTCCGGACTTCCTGCTGCATCTGAACGAGCTCACGCTCCTGGTCCAGGGGGCGGGTCCGGGCGGGATCGCTGTGCGCACGACGACCACCTTTGAGCCTCTGGGGCCGATCCCGGACGTGGGCGCACTGACGAGCGGTGATCCGCGCCACGATCAGCCAGGTGGTGTGCGCAATGTCTGATCCAAGGAACTCGCCCGGCATTAGGATGCTGCAAGACACGCTGGATCGTCGACGTCCGCCTGCGAGTCGAGCAGCAGGTTCGGACACGCGAGCTGGGCGTTCCCCAGTACCAAGTACACGGTGGATGTGACACGTTGCGAGTCGCTGTGACAGGAGTGAGTGGGCTCATCGGGTCGGCGGTCGTCCGCCTCCTCGAGCACGATCACGAGATCGTCAAGGTGGGCCGCCGGGATGGTGACGACGTGGTCCTCGACCTCTCGGACGAGTCGACGTGGGACAGGGCCGACTTCCCCCAGATCGATGCGTTGGTGCACTGCGCCGGGGTCGTCGACGAGGACATACGCGATCACGCGGATCTTGCGTGGAAGAAGGCCGTCGGGGGTGCGAACCGTCTGGTCGACGCGGCACTCCACGCGGGGGCCCGCCACCTCGTCTACATCTCCTCCGCTCACGTCTACGGGCCACTCGTCGGTCGTGTCGACGAGAGCCGTGCCTCCAATCCGGTGTCCGACTACGCCATCGCGCACTACGCGACGGAGCAGATCTTTCGACGACGGGCCTCGGACCAGGTCCGGGTCTCGGCCCTCCGACCCTGCGCAGTCTTCGGCCTCTTGCCCGATCCCGAGCGCTTCCGCCGGTGGTCGCTGGTCCCCTTCGCGTTCCCTCGCGACGCCGTCAGCGGGGGTGAGATCAGGATCCGGTCGTCCGGCGAGCAGCGGCGGAACTTCGTCGGGAACGACGACATCGCCCGCGTGGTCGCGCGATGGCTCGGGGAGGACGGCCAGGGTTGGAGCGTCCTCAACCCGATCGGCCTGCTCGACGCCTCGATCGCCGAGGTCGCGCAGATCTGCGCTGAAGAAGCTGAGTCCGTCACGGGCCGACCGTGCCAGGTGTTCCGAGGGGGTCCGGACGTCGATCCGCCTGAACCCCTGCGGTACGAGTCGACAGCATCGTACGAGCGGGGATCGCAGGCCTTCCGCGCCACCACCCGCGACTTGCTGCGTCTGCTGAACGGTGGTGCGTGACGTGAAGCCGAGGCTGACGATCGGGCTCATCACCTTCAACGGATCGGCGTCGATCGCGCGAAGCATCGAGAGCCAGCTGAGCCAGACCTTCCGCGACTTCACGCTGCTGATCTTCGACAACGCCTCGACGGACGGGACGAGCGAGATCTGCGCCGCCTTCGCGGCCGAGGATCCGCGGGTCGTGCACGTCCGGCATCCCGCCACCGTTCCTCAGAGTGACAACTTCCGTGGCGTGCTCATGGCCGCGGACACCGAGTACTTCATGTGGGCGACCGACGACGACCTGCGCAGTCCGCGGTTCGCCGAGGACTGCATCGAGCTGCTCGACCACCATCCCAATGCGGTGGCAGCCTGCACGCCGGTGCAGTTCAGAGCGCAGGACGGTTCGCTGACCGACGCGCGCGGCACGTTCAGCATCGAGGGGACACCGGAGCAGCGGCTCAGGACGTACTTCGCGAACCCGCGTGACAGCTCTCGTCTCTTCGGCGTCTACCGAACCGATGGCCTCAAGAAGGCCTACGCCGAGGACACGTCGGTCTTCGGCTACGACTGGCTCGTCGTCGGCCTGACGATGCTCGAGGGCGACCACCTCGAGACAGGGACGGTCGGCCTGGTCCGTGCGGCAAACGCGCCCGGCAAGTACTTCGCCAGCTTCAAGCGGCACTTCGTCCGCGAGCCCGGTCCGTGGGGCGTCCTCTCCTCCTTCCTCCCGCTCCTTCCCATGACGCGGCAGCTGCGGTCCCGCCTTCCGCGCTCTGCTTGGAGAGCTTCTCGATGGCGCCTGCTGCGCCTGAACCTGCACCAGTCGCTGTTGATGCTTCGGTGGAGGTTCCCGAGGCTTGAGCCGGTGTTCCGGTTGGTGCGTCGCGTGGACCGTAGCGTCGGGAACTCGTGAGGTAGACATGGTCAAGGTCCACGACGCCAGGGCGAACAACTTCAACCTGCTCCGCCTGGTGGCGGCAAGTGCAGTGATCTTCTCGCATGCGGCAGAGATCGCTGGTGCGCGCCCCGACGCGATCGAGGAGTGGATCGGTTACAGCGGGGGCTGGATCGCCGTCTCCGCGTTCTTCTCGATCAGCGGCTTCCTCATCTACCGTTCCATGGTCAGCAGCAGGAACGTGAAGATCTTTATGGTGGCGCGAGGCCTCCGCATCTTCCCGGGCCTGTGGGTGATGCTCGTGCTCACGACGATGGTTCTTGGGCTCACGGTCGCCGCAGGCGGACCGAGCAGCTACTTCACGTCCCCGCAGGTCTACGAGTACGTCGCCGGCAACGCCGTGCTCTACGCGCCGCAGTACCACTTGCCGGGAGTGTTCGACGGTCTGCCGACCGACGGCGTGGTGAACGGCTCCCTCTGGACCCTGCGTTTCGAGTTCGCGTGCTACCTCGCGGTCGTGGGGCTCTTCGTGGTGGGAGCGTTCGCGTCCAACCGTCGCTTCGCCTCCATGTGCGTGGTGTATGTCGTGGGCTACGTGGGCTTCCTCGTCGTCTCAGCGCACCTTGGCTCCCTCGATGCGGCGCTGCACGACGGTAGCGACGTCGCCAAGCTGCACCGACTCTCGCTGGCGTTCATGGTCGGGGTCGTCGTTGCCCGCCTGTCCGACCGGGCACGTCCCGCGTGGTGGTGGGTCGGCATCGGAGGGCTGCTGTGCTTGGTGAGCTTTGGCACGCCCCTCTTCCAGACCGCCCTGGTGTTGCTCGTGGCCGCCCTCGTCTTCTGCCTCGCCTTCTTCCAGGCGCAGTGGCTGCATCGCTTCCGCTCCATGCACGACTACAGCTACGGCATCTACATCTACGCGTTCCCGGTGCAGCAGGCCGTCCAGCTCTGGTTGGACCCGCGCCACGCGATCGTGAACGCCCTGATCAGCCTGGTGATCGTCGTGCCGCTCGCCGCCCTCTCCTGGCAAGCTGTGGAGAGCCCGGCACTGCGACTGAAGAGCCGGCTGCAGAGACGCGCAACGCCGTGAGGACGATGCGACGCAACAGTGCATTCTCCGCGGCCGAGGTCATCGTCGGTGGCGTCTGCCTCTTCTTCATCTACCGCAACGTCGTCCAGACCCTCGGCGTCTCCATGCTCGGCGTTTGGTCCCTAGTCCTGGCGACGACGGCGTTCGGCCGTGCTGCGGACCTCGGGATCAGCGGAGGTCTGGCGCGATTCATCGGGCGATCGATCGGCGAGGGCCGACTCGAAGCCGCAGTCGCGTACATGCGGACCGGTGTCCTGTTCATGGCGGCCGCCATGGGCGTCGTCGCGCTTGCCCTCTGGTGGCCCCTTTGGCGCGGACTGGCCATCGCCCTCGACGGGCGTGAGCTTGCCGCCGCGCGAGAGGTGCTGCCCTGGGCAGTGTTGAGCCTGTGGCTCCTCATCGTGAAGTCCGCGATCGACTCGTGCCTGCTGGGGATGGGGCGCGCCGACCTGCGCTCCATCGGAGGCATGCTGGGCATGCTGGCCCAGCTGGTCGCGTCGCTGATGCTCGTGGGGACGTTCGGCCTGAACGGTCTGGCGTGGGCGCAAGCGGGGCAGTTCGTGCTCGCCATCTGTTTCGAGCTCGGCGCTCTCGCCATCGTGACGAACAGCGCCGGCGACAGGATGGCATCGCCCTGGTTCTCCGGGGCGCTCCTGCGGGAGATGCTCGGATTCGGCGTCAAGCTCCAGGCGGGTTCTCTCGCCAACCTGATGTTCGAACCCGTCGTGAAGACCGCTCTCGGAGCGGTGGCGGGCACTCACGTCCTCGGGATCTTCGAGATCGCCTACAGGATGTCGTATCAGGCCCGAAACGTCGCGATCATGGCGCTGCAGCCTTCACTGCCCAAGTTCGCAGAGCTGTCGGTGGGAGACCAGCAGGGCCTGCGGGACCTCTTCTCGCGCATCTGTCGTGCCGCAGCCCTCATGGGTGGTGGGCTCATGCTTTTGGTCGCGGTGGCCTCTCCGCTCATCTCGTTCCTCTACCTCGACGAGGTCGATCCGCTCTTCATCTACGTGGTGGGAGTGGTCTCGGCGATGTGGGCTGCGACGATCTTCGCCTCGCCTGCCTACTACCTCGGTATCGCGAGTGGCCGCGTCGTGCCGTACGTGATGAGCGAATGTGTCTCCATCGCCATCGCGGGCCTGGCGGTCGTCGTCGTGGGTGCCGTCATCGATCCGGCAGCTTCCATCGTCGGTATCGCTCTGGGAAAGATCGTGGGCAGCTGTATCACAGCGGCATGGATCCGTCCCACCTCACGACTTCGCGACTCGGCACTGCTTCATCCGGATATCCTGAAGGCGACCGTCGTCGTGTTGCTGTGCTCCGTGACTGTGGTCCTGGTGAGCTTGCACGTGCGATGACCGGAGACGAGAGGCTCGACAGATGGCTCTGACGCAGTCGAGCACCCGTCGTGGCGCGCCCGCCGTCGACACGGGCCGGCGAGGGCACCGCACGGTCTACGCGTTGATCGTCGTCGCCCTGATCGGGATGCATCTGCGGCTCTCCGTGGAGACGAGCACCGGGGCACAGGTCGTTCCGATGTACCCGCTGCTGCTGAGCGCCGCCCTGCTCTCGTTCCGTGTCGGGAACGAGCTGGCTCGACGAGCGGGTCAGCTGATCGTGGTCCTGGCCGTGTTCCTGCTCATCGAGCCGTTCGTCTCCTTCGCTCCAGAGAGTGCGAGCGTCGTCAACCTGCTCTCGGCGTTGCAGCTCCTCGCCTCGGTCCTGTCGGCCTTGATCATCATCGCGGTGTGCCGGACGCTGCCCCGTGACGGCTTGCGCAAGCTGTTCTTCGGCTTCTGGGTCGCCTTGATGGTGCTGGCCCTGTTAGAGAGCGTCGGACTTCGCGACGTGTTCACCTCGATCCGCGATGCGCTCTACTTCACCTCGCAGCGAGGGATCTACTCCGAGGCGGCACGCGACATCGTCCTCTACGGGAAGATCCGACCGACTGCGCTGGCGAGCGAACCTTCCTATCTTGCCGACTCGTACATGAGCATGATCGTCGCGGTCTTCCTCCTGGATCCTCGACGAGGGCAGTGGTCGTCCTGGGTGCGGCTCGGGCTGATGGTCGCCATCGGCTTCGCGATCGCGCCGAGCCTGAAGATCGTCTTCTACCTGCTCGCTCTCGGGATCTGGATCCTGTGGCCGAGGACGCCCAAGCGGCTGGCGCTCGCGGGTGTGGCGCTGTCGACGGTCTTCTTTGTCATGTTTGTGACCTTCGAGTTCTCGCTCGGATCGGTCCTGACGAGGTTCGGGCTGGGGGAGACCGGCAGCTTCTTCGGACGCATCGCTGTCGCGCCGCAGATCGGTCTCGAGGCCGTCACCAACCACCCGGTCCTGGGGTACGGAGTGGGGAACACAGACGGACTCCTGCCCGTCATCGACGAGGCCTGGCAGAGCAGCGGAGCCTACGCCCGTTTCCCGTGGTATCAGGGATTGGGCCCGTCGGAGCTCATGTCCAACGGGTTCTGGTGGCAGTGGGCTTTCCTCGGAATCGTGGGCGGAGCGACCTTCTGGCTCCTCGTTGCGAAGACCCTGAGGGCCGTTGGCGTGGAGCATCCGTTGCGATCGATCGTCTGTGCGTGGGCCGTTTGGTACTCGGGCTTTGCCTTTGTCGACCCGGCGAGCTGGTTCGTGCTGGCATTGTTCGTGATCCCGGTCGTGTCAGGGGTACGGCCGGTGCCAGCGAACGCAGCCTCGCTAACAGGGTCGCGGAAGTCCTGAATGTCGGCGACCGTGCTCCAGGCGCGTCTGTCTGACCAAGACAGAGGCAGAGCCGGGCGGGTATACGCAACCTCGGCAACCCCGACTGCCGTGGCGAGCACCTCCAGCAGCTTTGTCCCCGTGCGGCGTCACATGCCAGAACGACACTAGGACTGGCGACCGAGGTGCCAGGCGGGGTCGAAGTCTCGCGCGGCAGCGTCCTTCGGGGAGATCAGCGCGGGCTCGAACGGAAGCGACACGTCGAAGGTCGGGTCGTCCCACCGGACCGATCGCTCGTTCTCGGGGTCGTAGTAAGCGGACACGAAGTACATCATCTCGACGTCCTCCGTCAGGGAAAGGAAGCCGTGGGCGCAGCCGTGCGGGATGTACATCATGGTGCGGTTCTCGGACGTCAGCTCGGCGCTGAAGGAACGGCCGAAGGTCGGTGAGCCCTCACGCAGGTCCAGCACCACGTCGAGCAGGGCTCCTCGGATCACCTTGACGACCTTCACCTCAGCACTCTCGCCGAGCTGGTAGTGCATCCCCCGGAAGGTGTGCTTGACGCGACTGAACGACGTGTTGAACTGGACGAACCGAGTCTCGAGGTCGTGCGCCTCGAACTCGTCGACGTCGAAGACGCGGGAGAAGAAGCCTCGATCATCACCCCGAGGCTCGAGGTCGATCGTGTAGACGCCGGCGAGTGGCGACTCGGTGAACCTCACGGTGCCGTCCTCTCTGCAGCGCCCTGTCCCAGCGCCTCGTAGTCATCGATCTGCGCATCGAGCGCCGTAGCGTAGTCCTGCCCGGAGTCCGTGGCCTTGATCCAGTCCGCCGTCCACTGGACTGCCTCACGACCGGTGAGTCGTGGTCGCCAGCCCAACGACTTCTCGGCGAGTGAGGCGTCGAGCGTGAGGAGCTTCATCTCCACCGGGTGGAATCCGGAGGCCTGGTGCCACGGCCGGTCGACCCCCATCGCCTCGCCGAGCGTCTCGGTCACCTCACTTACGGTCATCGGCTGGTCAGGGACCGGAGCGAAGTTCAGGGCCCGCGGCAAGGTCGGCCAGCGGTGATCGACCATCGCCTCGACGTAGTCGAGGTAGCCGCTCACGGGGTCGAGGACGTGCTGCCAGGGCCTGACGGACCGAGGGTTCCGGAGCTCGACGCCGGTGCCCGAACGCATGGCGCGCCAGATGTCGGGGACGAGGCGGTCCTCCGACCAGTCTCCTCCTCCGATGACGTTACCTGCTCGCGCTGTCGCGAGGGCGACGCCAGCGTCGTCGTAGAAGCTCTGCCGGTAGGAGGAGACCACCTCCTCGCACGCAGCCTTGGAGCTGGAGTAGGGGTCGTGGCCACCCAGGCGGTCCGACTCGACGAACGGGGTCCCGGAATCGTCGTTGAGGTAGACCTTGTCCGTCGTGACCACGAGGACCGCCTGAAGACGCGGCGCATGGTGGCGGAGAGCTTCCAGCACGTTGAGCGTGCCCATCACATTGGTCGCGAACGTCTCGGCGGGCTCGGCGTAGGAACGGCGGACCAGTGGCTGGGCAGCCATGTGGATCGCGACCGTCGGATCGGCGTCGGCCACCGCCGACGTCAAGGTCGCCGCGTCCGTGATGTCGCCGACGACGGACTGGAGTCCCGGGAGGTCCAACGAAGGGAACAAGGCGGGAGTGGTGTCCGGCGCCAGCGCGTAGCCGACCTGCGAGGCGCCCATGCGCGACAGCCAGCGGGCGGTCCACGATCCCTTGAAGCCCGTGTGTCCGGTCAGGAAGACTCGCTGGTGGGCCCAGAACTCTGGATTCGGCACGGTCGGCTACTCCCACGTCTTCCAGGGAGCCTGGTCGGCTGCCCACAGGTCCTCGAGATGCATCTTGTCCCTCAGCGTGTCCATCGGCTGCCAGAATCCGTTGTGCTCGAAGGCTGCCAACTGTCCGTCGTGGGCGAGGCTCTCGAGCGGCTCTCGTTCCCAGATGGTCGCGTCGCCGTCGATGCGATCGAGAACGCGAGGATGGAGGACGAAGAATCCGCCGTTGATCTGTCCGCCGTCGCCCGCAGGCTTCTCCTCGAACTTCTCCACCCGGCCATCCGTGATGACGGTGGAGCCGAAGCGACCGGAGGGTCGCACCGCCGTGAGCGTCGCGTCGAGACCGTGCTCGCGGTGGAACGTGGTCAACGCTGTGAGGTCGACATCGGCGACACCGTCACCGTAGGTCATGAGGAAGGGCTCGTCGTCGCGGAGGAACGGCCGGACGCGCTTGAGCCGTCCGCCGGTCAGCGTCTCGGCCCCCGTGTCGATCAGCTGGATCTTCCAGTCAGGCAGCGACTCGTTCTCCCCGAGGAAGGACACGGAACGCTGGCGGATGTCGACCTCGATCGAGGAGTTGTGCATCGCGTAATTCGCGAAGTACTCCTTGATGTAGTAGCCCTTGTATCCCAGGCACACGACGAACTCGTTGAATCCGTGCTGCGAGTAGATCTTCATGATGTGCCAGAGGATCGGATACCCACCCACCTCGACCATCGGCTTCGGCCTGACCGAGGTCTCCTCGGCGAGCCGCGTGCCGAGGCCCCCGGCGAGAATGACTACCTTCATGCGATGTCCCGTCCCTTGTGTTGACTCATGAGAGTGCCGTCTCGTCGGACGGGTCGAGCGCCGCGGTCAGCGACCGGGCGCGATCGTCCCACGAGAACGCCGAGCGGCAGTCGTCGAAGGCTCGATTCTGGACCGCGTCGAGGAGCGCGGGGTCGTCGATCACCGCACACACCAAGGTGGCAAGCGCGTCGAGCGACTCCGCAGCGAGGTACCCGTCGCCGGGTGGCGTCGGCAGGCCGCTGATGGCCGACTCGAGACCGACGATCGGCAGACGTTGGAAGATCTGCGAGAGCAGGCGGAGCTTGAAGCCGCTCCCTACGGTGTCCACGATCAGGCCGGCTCGAAATCCACTGATCACCGACTCCAGGTCGTCGACGAATCCCACGACGTCCACGTTCGGGTACTCGGTGACGACTCGACGCTTCAGCGACTCCGGGACGTCACCGACGACCGCCATCTCGATGCCGTGCTTGTCGAGACGCTCGTACGCGACGCTGAACCAGTCGAGAAGAACTTGCTGCTTCTGCTCGGAGCGGCGCCCTCCCAGCAGGGCGATCCGGCGAGGGGTGGTCGCGTCGATGGTTCTTCGTGGTGTCATGGGGCCGTCGTAACCCGGCGACAGCACGAGGTACTTCCGCTGTGGAGCGATGGCCCGGAACGGCCGGAGATCGGCCTCGTTGATGACCGTCACGACGTCGGTCCGCCTTATGAGCCGGTTCTCCCAATACTTCACCTTTGCGAGATCCCATCGGGCCATCACGCGCTTCGGCAGCGACATGTCGTAGCCCTGGTACTTGCCGGCGCGCGTCGGGTACTCCCACTCGTGAGAGGTGTAGAGCACCGTCGTGTCCTGATGCCTGCGACGGTGCCTCAGCGCGTCGCGGAGGAGGTGCGCGGAGCCGATGTTGTCGAGCACCACGGCGTCCCAGGTGTCGCTGCGCAGGTGGCGCTTCGCCTCGCGACGGTAGTCGCGCCGGGCGCCCTTCCAGGCGATGAGGGGGAATGTCGACAGGACGGAGGCTGCGCGACCGCGGCGTTGAGCTGTCGTGACGACCCAGGTCACGCCGTCAGCGGCGTCCTCGACCCGGGCGCCACCGTCGGCGCAGACGACGGTCACGTCCGCGAACGTCGCCCAGGTCTCGATGAGGCCACGGCTGTACACCGCGTCTCCAGCGACGGCCGGAGGGTACGGCAGCACCTTGGTGAAGTAGAGGACGCGAGGTCGGCGCGACTGTGTGGTCATGTCTCTACCGAGAACCTGCCGGCGCCCACGTCGAGTAGGTGCGTCCTCTGGCTGCCCGAAGGACGCCGAGCAGCGTGGCCAAGAGGGCGATCACGATCTCGGCGAGAGCGGCGATCGGCCCGGACTTGACCTTGGCTGCGATCACCGTGCTCGCCGCGACGGCCACCAGCGCGGCCAGTCCGAGGAACGGCGCGACGGTCGTTGCAAGGCCGATCGCGGCAACCGTACCGATGATCACGAAGAGACCTCCGAACCAGCGGATCACCTTGTGGGAGACGTACTTGAAGGTGTCGATCCTCGACATGGTCCGTAGCTGTGGCTTCATGACGCGGTGGGTGTGGTAGGCGCGAGCTGCGATTCGCGCCTTGCGCGAGAACTCGTCCTTCCTGTCGGTGACGAGGCGTTCGTGGGCTACGACGTCGTCGACCTTGAGAAGCCTCTTTCCCGCGAAGACGGCAGCCATCGACACCGTCAGGTCGTCGAGGACGGTGTCAGGGAAGTCCGGGTAGAGCTCACGACGGACGGCGAAGATCGACCCGTCGGCACCCATCACGTTCCCCGTCCGGGACTCGAGGGTCTTGATCTTCTCCTCGAGTCGCCAATAGGCGCCGCCGACGGCCGCGGTGGAGCTGTCGTCAGCGTTCACGTAGCGCAAAGTCCCGCACACTCCGCCGACTTCTGGGTCGGAGAACCAGGAGGAGAGTCGTTCCAGCGCGTCCTCGCGCAGGGTCACGTTCGCATCGGTGAAGATCAGCACGTCACCGACAGCCTGACCCGCGAGGACCTTCATGCCGTGCGCCTTCCCGAGACGACCGCTGCCTTGGAAGACCTCGACCAGGTCGGGTCGTTCGGACAGCTTCGTCAAGGTGTCGTCGAGCGACCCGTCGTCATAGGCGAGGACCTGAAGCTCGGGATCGACCTTGCGCAGCGCTTCGAGGTTGGGGATCTTCACGTCGAGCGCGTTCGACTCGTTGAAGGCGCAGAACAGGAGGCTGAACCGCATTCGCGGTGCTGGACGCGGCTCCACGGGAACCTTCGGCAGTAGCGTGAGCACTGCGGGATAGATCGCATAGGGGTAGAGGACGCCGAGGATGCAGGCGGCCAGAACCACGGCACAAGTCGCGGTCATGCTTGATGGGACGTCCGGACCGTCTGGTGGCCCCCGAGCGGACTCATGCGCATCAGTATGCGCCGTCCGATGCGAGCACGGCCTTCATGGTTCGCCACAGGATCGCGACGTCGGCGGTCAGCGACCAGTTCTCGACGTAGTAGGTGTCGAGCTGGATGGCCTCTTCCCAGGTGAGGTCAGACCGCCCGGACACCTGCCACAGACCCGTCATGCCCGGCAGGACGCGCAGGCGGCGGTGGGCGACGTGGTCGTAGAGGTCGACCTCGAACTGGCGCTGCGGGCGCGGACCGACCAGGCTCATGGTCCCGAACAGGACGTTGAAGAGCTGCGGCAGCTCGTCGAGGGAGTACCGGCGCAGGAAGCCACCGACCCGGGTGATGCGCGGGTCGTTCTTCAACTTGGCGAGCGGACCGACCGACTCTCCCTGCTCGGAGAGGAGCGATGCGAGGCGCGCGTCGGCGTCGGGGTGCATCGAGCGGAACTTGATCATGCCGAACGGCTCGCCGTCCTTGCCGATGCGCTCCTGGTGGTAGAAGACAGGACCGCGACTGGTCATCTTGACGGCGAGGGCCGCTGCCAGGAGGACCGGAGAGAGCATGAGGATCAGTGCCGCCGCACCAGCGCGGTCGAAGATCTGCTTGGGCCACGTCGCGGCGTCGCCGTAGGTCGGCTTGTCGACGTTGAGGAACGGCATCTTCCCGACGCGGCTCAGCTGGATGCGCGAGCCCGAGACGTCGACGACGTTGGGTGACACGAGCAGGTCGACGTCGAGACCTTCCAGCTCCCAGGTCAGCTCCTTCAGGCCGGCGTGACCCAGGTGCTCCGTGTCGGTGACGATCACCAGCTCCGCCTCCGCCACGCTCAGCGCGGCGTCGAGGTTGCGCTCGGTCCCCATCACCGGCACGAAGGCGTCCGGAATCGGGAGCCACTCGCACAGCGAGGTGGCGCGGTCCGGGACCCACACGCCCGTCACCCGGACGCCGGACTGAGGGCTGTTGCCCAGGTGGCGCGTGATGTCCTCGGCCGATCGCATGCCGCCGATCACGAGGGCGTTGGTGATCATCGCCCCCCGCTGGCGCTGGCGGTTCAGCCACGAACGCCACACGCGGCGGACGACGATCAGCCCCAGGAGGCCGAGAGGGAAGGTGATGGCGAGATACCCGCGCGAGGAGTCGATCTTGAAGACGAGGGACGCGATGGCCACGAGCCCGAAGAAGGTGACGGACGCGCGGACGATGCGGCGGTACTCCTCGACGCCGTCGCCCAGGACCCGGCTGTCGCGGGTGCGGTAGGCCTGCAGCGCGACGGACCAACCCACGGCGAGAGTGGCTCCGAACGTCCAGTAAGAGACGGAGAGCGGGCCGTTGGTGGTGGCCTCGGCGTCAGCGCCGAAGCGCAGGACGGCTCCCAGGATGGCCACGGCGAAGAGAACGGCGGTGTCGGTCAGGAAGACACGGTGTGCGACCTGCTTGTGCCATGGCGCGCGGTGTGTCGCTGAGCTGTCGATGGCGGGGTCCTCAGGGGGTTCGACGGCGACAGCAGGTCGCTGGGTTCGCCGCGCGCTCGGGAGGTCCGCATGGGTAGAGGTCGTCCGACTGACGTCCTGGATGGTCATGTGCACCGTTCTCCGAGCTTCTCAGTGTGCTCCCCCGAGCCAGCACCCGCTCAGGTTAGGGCTGATTCCGGGGCGATTCGACCACTTTGTGTGAACGAGGTGTGACATCACAGGCGCCAAACGGTGATCCTCGCCACGTCTGGGTCGTTTGCCCTCTGCAACGACAGGGCATTCGACCCGTACGGCACTCGGGCCAAAGTCAGGGGCCAATGCGGTCGGGTCGGACGGGATCGGAAATCCGTCGTACGAATGTGGAGAAACCGCTGACGGACGTGGTGGCGGTCGGTAGTGTTCTTCTCGAAGCCCCGCTGATTCACCCCCCGAGATCAGCGGGGTTTCTCTATGCCGGAAGCCCGCTTCCGCTGGTGACGCAGCCCACCTGGAAGTGACACGTTCCTGTCATCTTCCTT
Source organism: Aeromicrobium erythreum (assembly GCF_001509405.1). NCBI lineage: Bacteria > Bacillati > Actinomycetota > Actinomycetes > Propionibacteriales > Nocardioidaceae > Aeromicrobium > Aeromicrobium erythreum. The sequence continues at coordinate 3,272,804 of NZ_CP011502.1, read as the reverse complement.
CCTTACCTTCAGATCAGAAGGAGGAGGGTGATGAGACGTACCTGGAGGCGCTGGCGCTGCCGGCTGAAGTACGGATACGCCTGCCCCCACCTGGAGCTGCACACCAGGGAGGGCAGAAAGGGCCTCGGCACGCGGAAGCGCTGACGACCGTCAGTCGACCGAGACCGTGTTGTTGCTCAGGTTCGGGTCGGTGCGACCGGGCGACGTGACCGTCGCGAAGAAACCGGAAGCCTCGGGGGGCGACCAGGACGCCACGAGCGGTCCGGGGTTCGGCCCAGACGCCGTGCAGATCACGACCCTCGACGCTCCGCCTCCCGTGCACGACCAGCCGTTCTGCTGCACCCAGCCCACCGACAGCTCCTGCGGGAACGTCAACGTCACCTGCGGGACGTCGCGCGTCGCCACCACCGTCAGCCGCACGATGCGCTCGAGCTCCGTGCGCTCCACCGTCGCCGAGATCGAGAGGTCCTCGTCGGGCGTCGGCTCGGGAGTGGGCTCCGGGGTCGGCTCGACAGTCGGCTCAGGGGTGGGCTCCGGGGTCGGCTCGACCGTCGGCTCCGGGGTGGGCTCGGTGGTGGGCTCGGGCGTCGGGTCGGGCCGAGCCGGCCGGGGGGTGGGCTCGGGCTTCGCCGGTGCCGGCTGCGGCCGGGCGTGGGGCTCGGCCGGTGCCGTCGGCGCCGCGGACGGGGACGTCGTGGGCGCAGGCTGCGGCACCGTGCTCGCGACCGGCTCGAGCGACGGCGTGGCCGTCGGCTCGTCGACGGGGACGTCCGACGTCTCGGGAGTGGACTGCGGCGACGCCGTGACGGCGCTGGGCACGTCCTTCGCGACCACGCGCGCGGTGTCGCCGCGCTGGGACACCAGGACGGCGCCCACGGCCACCGCCGCGACCAGCACGGTCGCGGCCACGGCAGCGACGACGCCCAAACCGGCGCCGGCCAGGCCTCCCACGCCGGACGCACCAGCGGCGCCGCCGGACGACGACGAGCCGCTCGTCGACGAGCCCCCGGTCGCGGACGACGTCGCGACGAGACCGGCGCCCACCGCGGTGCTCGTGGTGCCGAACGCGGCCACACCCGGCGCGCCCAGCAGCGCGGGCAGCAGGAGCAGACCCAGGTTGGCGGTGATGCCGCCGACCATGAGCGCAGCCTCGCTGCAGCCCTCGCAGTGCTCGAGGTGCGCCTCCACCTTGGCCAGGGCCCGCGGCCGCAGCTTCCCGCGGTCGTACGCGGGCAGCAGCTCGCGCACCTCGCGGCACTCCGGGTCGTCGGTCTGGCCCAGGTGCGCGGTCAGGTAGGCGTTGCGCAGACCCTCACGGGCGCGCAGCGCCAGCGACGAGACCGCGTTCGGGCGGATGCCGAGCGTCTGCGCGACCTGCTCGGGCGACTCGTCGTGAATGGTCGTGTGCCACAGCACCGCCTGCCAGCGCTCCGGGAGCGTCGCGAACGCCTGGGCCAGCAGGCTCGACTCCTCACGCAGGTCGACCCCGTCGCCTGCGGCCGGCACAGGCGCCTCGTCGACGTCCTCGTACAGGTCGATGCGCGACGCCGCCTTCGACGCGCGGTAGAAGCCGTTGCGCACCGACGTGAGCAGGTAGGGGCGGAACGCGAACTCGGGTCCGGCGCCGTTGCGGATCGCGCGGAGCACGCCGACGAACGCCTCGGAGGCGAGGTCGTCGGCGGCGGAGCGGCCGGCCAGGGCCGTCGCGAGACGGACGGCCGGGGGGTGGTGGCGCTCGAACAGGGGACCCGCGGCGTCGTCGTCTCCATCGCGGTAGCGCTGGATCAGCTCGGCGTCGCTCGGGTCGAGAAAGAGGTCAGGCATGGGTGGCCATTCGGCTGGTGAAAAGGGGATCTGGGGGGTAGCCCTGTCACCAAGAGTGCGTCGTCATCGTCTCGTCACGCAAAATTCGGAGAAAAGATCAAGGAGATCCGCGTGATCGTCCCACCGTGACCGACTCCTTTCCTTTCGTCGGCGGGAACGGCCCGTCATTCCAGGGGCGAGAGGAAGCGGTACACCGTGAGCATCCGAGCCCTGCCCTGCCGACCCCCCACGCTGCGTCTCGTCGGCGGGCCCGGCGACGACATCGCGCACGTCGCCGGACTGCTGGCGCGCTGCACGCCGGGCGGCGGCTGGCAGCCCACGCTCGCGGCACGCCTCGGCCGGCTGCACGCCCAGGAGGGTGCCGACCTGCACGGCCTGCTCGCCTGCATCGACGACACCCTCCTCGCCGCCGGCCGCTCGCCGGCCACGCCGCAGGTGGCCCGCGCGGCGCTCGAGGCGTGGACCAAGGAGCGGTGCCGACGCGGCGAGGACGTCGACAACCCGCTCACCGGCACGCCCGGCGCGGAGAACCTGCGCGGCCAGCTCGAGCGGGTGTGCCTCGCGGCGACGCCGCGGGTGCTGGTGGCCGAGGTCATCGTCGACGAGCTGGTGCAGTGCGACCGCGGCGCGCTGCGCGACGTGGAGGCCGAGCTGAGCCTCGCGCTCGTCCGCGCCGTCCTCGACGAGCAGCTCGGCGCCACCGACCACCTCCACCGCGGACGGTGGTCGCGCCTCGGCCAGCACCGGCTCGCGGCTCTCGTCGACGTCGCCGACGTCGCGGCCCTCGTGGCCGGGGTGAGCCGGTCGCGTCGCTGGCTCGGACGGTGGCGCGCCGACATCGACGTCGCCGCCTGGTTCGAGCCGGTGCCGTCCGAACCGTGCGCACGGGGTGCGCTCGTCAGGGACCTCGCCATGTGAGGCGAACGAGACCGCCGTCCACGGACGTGATCAGGGGTGCAGGTCCGCGGTGGGGAGCACGCTCCCTCGGGGGGACGGCGCACATGAAGACGCCGGCGGCGACCGACCGGCTCAGGGGTGCTGCGGAGGGAGCAGCACCGCGAGCAACGGTGGTCGCCGCCGGCGACGAGTGCGAAGGGGAAGGATCAGCTGCCGACGTCGAACTTCGGCGAGGGGGCAGCGGCGGGGTGGTCGGACGTCGGCCGCTTCGGTGGCGCGATCGACGTCGGACGATCTCGGACGAACTCGCGTTCCATCCAGTGCAGGCGGTTCGAACCCGTGCGCGGATCCCAGAAGTCACAGAGCACGAGGCCCTCGTAGGTGTGGGTGGCCACGGCGGGCACCAGTTCCTTGACCTGCTCGCCGCCGTGGTCCCAGAGGCAACCGACCCAGACGGGTCGGGGTTGGACCAGCGGTACAGGCGTCCCGGAGGGCGTCGGCTGCTGGTTGATCAGGAGGGACATGCCCCCAACCTATTCACTGAAGAGGTTCTGACCAACTTCTGGTTGAATATTTGTCCACCGACAACGTCACACCAGCTCGCGATTGGCGAACTGGTTCAGCTTGTCGCAGACGAACACGACGTGCCGGTGCAACCACACGGTCGCCGCGGGACCGAACGACGCCGACGTCGCGTCGACGGAGTACGTGAGCCGGCTGCCCGTCAGGTGGTCGTGCAGCTCGATGGTCTCCAGCAGGTCCGCCATCGGCGTCTCGGTGCGCAGCGCCAGGCACTGCCCGGCCCTGAAGTCCGCGACCCGCACCGTCGCGTCGACGCCATGCAGGCCGTTGTGGTGCTTGCACACGTACGACGACGTGGGATCGAGGACCGTGCTGTCCGTGGACACGCACTCCTCCAGCGCGCTCCACTCGGAGATGTTCTCCAGGGACACGAGCTCCTCCCACAGTCGCTCGCGGGCGAGCGAGGACTCGATCTCGTGACCATCGATGAGCATTCTCGAACGGTAGGTCCGGTTCGGCGGGTCCGCAGTGCGAGAGAACCATTGAAATCTCAACCATCTGCGGGGGTGGAGTGCGCGAGCGTCGGCGTGCGTCCCCGGCGTCCGCTGGCAGCGCAGGCCTGGCGTCGGACAGGCACCCGTGACATTTCCCACTTGTTACGACCAGGTAGATGAAAACTTCTTCAACTCCGGTACGGTCACTCCAACCGATTGCGGGGGAGGACCCCCCGGAACGTGTCCCCGGACGGGGCAACGAGAGGAAACGACACGATGGCAGACGTGGCGGCGGCGCTCGACAAGGCCGGACTGACCAACACGCACGTGCGCGAGTACGTGGAGCACTGGGCGGGGGTGACCGGCGCCTCGCAGATCGAGGTCGTCTCGGCCGCCGACGACGCCCGACTCATCCAGGAGGCGCTCGACGCCGGGGAGCTCCTCCCCGCCGGCGAGGGCCGCTACTACTCCCGCTCCTACTTCAAGGACACCGCACGCGCCGAGGAGCGCACCATCGTCGCCACGCACGACGAGGCCGACAAGGGCGTCTACAACAACTGGCGTCCCGCCACCGAGATGAAGGAGAAGCTGGTCGGGCTCATGACCGGCGCCTCCGAGGGCAAGACGATGTACGTCATCCCCTACCTCATGGCACCGAAGGGCTCGCCGCTCGAGGAGTACGCCGCCGGCGTCGAGCTCACCGACAACCGCAACGTCGTGTTGCAGATGATCCGCATGGCCCGCGTCGGCGCCGAGTACATCAACGACCTCGGCGACTCCTTCGTCCGCGCCGTGCACGTCACCGGCGACCTGGAGAACCTCGGCCAGGGCACCCCCGACGACAAGCGGTACTTCGTCACCGTCGCCGACGAGCGCACCATCCTGCACTTCGGCTCCTCCTACGGCGGAAACGCGCTGCTCGGCAAGATCGCCCACGGCCTGCGCCAGGGCTCCTACGACGGCTGGAAGAACGGCTTCCTCGTCGAGCAGTTCATGCTGCTCGGCATCGTCGACAAGGAGACCGGCAAGAAGTACCACATCTGTGGCGGCTTCCCGTCCGCGTCGGGCAAGACGAACCTCGCCATGACGCTCGCCCCCGACGCCCTCGGCGACCGCTACTACGTCGAGTTCTACGGCGACGACATCGCGTGGCTGTGGGTCGGCGACGACGGCAAGCTCTACGGCATGAACCCCGAGAACGGGGTCTTCGGCGTCGCGAAGGACACCAACGAGAAGACCAACCCGACCGCCGTCGACTCCATCGTCGAGGGCACCGGCGCCATCTTCACCAACGTCGCCTACAACCCCAAGACCCAGGAGGTCTGGTGGGAGGGCAAGGGCGACAAGCCCACCGACCTCGACGGCTGGGAGGACTGGAAGGGCGACCTCATCGCCGACCGTCAGGGCGAGGAGGTCGACGCGCCGTGGGCCCACCCCAACAGCCGCTTCACCACCACGCTGGAGAACGTGCCCAACGTTGCGAAGGACTTCGAGGAGCCGCAGGGCGTCGAGATCCACGGCGTCATCTTCGGCGGCCGCACCCGCGACCGTGAGCCGCTCATCCGCGCCATCGACGACGTCGCCGAGGGCGTCTACGACGGCCTGACCCTCGGCGCCGAGGCCACGGCCGCCGCCGACGGCCTCGAGGGCGTCCTGCGCTACGACCCCATGTCGATGCGTCCGTTCATGTCCTACTCCGAGGGCGCCTACGCCGCCCACTGGCTCGAGGTCTTCTCCCGCGCCCAGAAGAAGCCCGTGTTCGCGCACGTCAACTGGTTCCAGCGCGGCGACGACGGCCGCTTCCTGTGGCCCGGCTACCGCGAGAACCTGCGCCCGCTCGTGTGGCTCATGCAGTACATGAACGGCGAGGTCGAGGGCGAGCGGACGCCCGTCGGCGTCATCCCGAAGCGCGACGAGCTGCTCCTCGAGGGTCTGGACGAGCAGGCCCTGGCCGACCTCGACACGATCCTCACGATCGACGTCGACCGCTGGCGGGAGGAGATCGGCCACCGCCAGGTGCACCTGGAGCAGTTCCACGGACTGCCCGAGGAGATCTGGGAGGCGCACCGCCGCGTCGCCGCGGCACTCGACGACGCCTGAGCCGGTGTCCGCCACGAGCGCGCCGCTGCACCACAGCAAGGCCGAGCTCTTCCGCACGCTCGGGCACCCGGTCCGCATCCGGGTGCTCGAGCTGCTGGAGGACCGGCCGATGGCCGTGCGCGAGCTGCTCGCCGACATCGAGGTCGAGTCGTCGTCGCTGTCGCAGCAGCTGGCCGTCCTGCGTCGGGCCGACCTCGTGACGTCGACCCGACGCGGCGGCACCGTCGAGTACGCGCTGGCGACGGATCGCGTCGCCGAGCTGCTCGCCGCCGGCAGGGCCCTGCTCAACGTCCTGCCCTGACCCACCCCCACCCGACCCCGCCCAGCCTCCGCTGGGCGGGGTCGCGTGCGTCGCGGTCGAGTGCGCCAGGACGGGCTGTCCGAGCGGTTTGCCAAGATGAGGCCATGTCGGCCCTGTCGAAGGCACTCGCCTACCGGCGTCTCGTGGATGAGCACGCTGCCCTGCGACTCCTGCGCGCCGACCTCGCACCCGTCATCGCAGGCATCCTCGCCGAGCGTCTGGGTGCACCCGGAATGCGCATGCCCACCGAAGAGCTCCACGCGGCCGTGGAGGCAGATCTCGAGGAGCTGCGTCTGCACGAGGAGCTCAAGCAGAACGCACGTGCCTACTGCGACGACTGGCGCAACGCCGGCTTTCTCGTGCGGCGCACCGATCGCGACAGCCGCGGAGAGACCTACGAGCTGTCGGCCGCCGCTCACCTCGCGCTCCGGATGTTCTCCCAGCTCGAGACACCTCGCACCACGATCACCGAGTCGCGTCTCGTCGGGCTTGCTGCCGCCATCCGTCAGCTCGCCCGCGACACCGACCCTGACGGCACCCGTCGACTCGAGGTCCTGCTGACCGAGCGAGACCGCATCGACGCCGAGATCACCGCGGTACGCGGAGGTGAGGTGACCACGCTCGACGACCGCCGCGCCGCCGAACGCCTCGCCGACATCCTCCTGCAGGCCGAGCATCTCCCCGGCGACTTCGCCGGGGTACGAGCTCGCTTCGAGAGTCTCAACCAGGACCTCCGCGCCAGCATCCTCGACGCCGACGAACGACACGGCAGCGTCCTCGACGACGTCTTTCGCGGTGTCGACCTGATCGAGGCCTCCGACGAAGGCCGAACCTTCACCGCCTTCGCCGCGCTCATCCGCGACCCCGAGCGGTCCGCCGCCCTCGACACCGACCTCGCCGCCCTGCTCGAGCGTGACTTCGCCCGCGCGATCGACCCAGGGGCACGTCGCGCGCTCCGCACGCTTGTCCGCGACCTCAAGCACGGCAGTCGCGACGTGCACCAGGTACTCACCGAGTTCGCTCGCGGTCTGCGCCGCTATGTCTACTCCCAGGAGTTCCAGCGCGACAGGCGGCTCCGCGACGCGCTGCGGGAGTCGCTCTCCGTCGCCGTCGCTGCCTCTCGCCGCATCAAGCCCTACGCGCGGATGCCGCGCGACATCGAGCTGTCGGCGCTCCCGTTCTCCACCGTGGGAGAGATCAGTGCGCACGACCCGTCCGACTACGACACCGGTGCCACCCTCGACGACGCGACCACCACGACGGTCGACCTCGAGGCACTCCGCGCGGTCGCGCGAGAGAGCGAGATCGACTTCGTCGAGCTCGTCCGCAACGTCAACGCCGTCCTCGACGAGGTGCCGTCCGCCTCGGTAGGCACCGTCCTGCGCCACCGCCCTGCCAGCCAGGGGGTCGCCAGCGTCGTCGGGCTGCTCTCCCTCGCCACCGTCCACGGGCGGCTCGACCCGAGGTCGGCCGAGTCGCTCACCTGGACGGGGACCGACGGTGTCCCGCGATCCGCCATCATCGCCACCCACACCTTTACGGAGAAGATCAGATGAGTCTCGCGGACCCCGCCGGCGCCCCGCGCCTCTGGAAGGACGACACGGGCAGGCTCGTCGAGGACTCGCGGCGGGCGGTGCTCGAGATCCTCAAGGGCCCGTACCTGTCAGGGCGCCGACGGCCACAGCTCTGGGCCGCCCTGATGGCCGACGAACGCGCCATCCGATCGCTCCTGCACGATCTCTTCCTCGAGCTCGTCATCGACCCCGTGGACGAGTTCGCCTTCACCCGCAAGGTCCGCACCGACGAGATCGAGGTCCCGAGCACGCTGCGCAGCGAGAGTCTCGCGTTCATCGACACCGCGATGCTCCTCGTGCTTCGTCAGCTCCTCCTCGCGACGTCCGGAGAGCGGCGGGTGATCGTCGGCCAGGACGAGGTGTACGAGCGGCTGAGCATCTACTCCGACGGCGACGAGTCCACGTTCCGTCGCAACCTCAATGCAGCCTGGGGGCGCATGATGAACAAGCTCCGGGTCATCCACCCTGCGGGCGAGGAGCGAGCCGAGATCTCACCCGTGGTCAAGTTCCTGCTCGACGAGGATGAGGTCCGCGCTCTCACCGAGGAGTACCGGCGCATCGGCGAGGGTGCCGCGTCAGGTGAGGACGTCTCATGACCCTTCCCCTCGACCTCCCGGTCCCGGCCACCGGACAGTGGCGCCTCGCCGAGGTCCAGCTCGCCAACTGGGGCACGTTCGACGGCAAGATCTACCGGCTGCCGATCGCCCGACGAGGTCACCTGGTCACCGGGCCCTCCGGGTCGGGCAAGTCGTCCCTGCTCGACGCGATCGCCGCTGTCCTCACCCCGGATAAGTGGCTACGGCTCAACCAGGCGGCGCAAGGCAGCGGCGCCCGGGCCGATCAGCGCAGCCTCGTCAGCTACGTTCGCGGTGCATGGTCGCGCACCGTCGACGACGACGAGGACCGCGTCGTCAGTCAGTTCCTGCGCACCGGAGCGACCTGGAGCGGGATCCTGTTGCGACTTGAGTCCGGGACCACCCAACCCGTCACGCTGGCCCGCTTGTTCTTCCTGCGCGCCGGCGGCTCCAGCAACGCCGACATCAACGACGTCTGTGTGCTGGAGCGATCGGCCATCGACCTGCGCGACGTCGAGCCGTTCGTCCGTAAGGGCGTCGAGGTGCGCAAGCTGCAGGCCGCCTGGCCGGACGCCGTGGTCACGAGCAACCGGTCCCACGCCCGCTTCTACGCACGACTCAGGTCCGTCGTCGGCATCGCGGACGAGACCGCCCTCCAGCTCCTGCACAAGACGCAGTCGGCGAAGAACCTGGACAGCCTCGACGACCTCTTCCGCGACTACATGCTCGAAGAACCGTCCACCTTCGCGCTCGCAGACAACGCGGTGGCGCAGTTCGGTGAGCTCCGCAGCGCCCATGACCGCGTCGTGCAGCTGAGGTTGCAACGCGATCACCTCCTGCGGCTCCGCGACGCTGCCTCCGCCCACGACGAGGCCCGCGTCGCAGCGGAGAAGGCGAAGGACCTCGCCAGCCACGTCGTCGGCTACCAGCATGCCCGCACGCTTCTGCTGGCCACCAACGAGGCTGAGGCCCTCAGGGAACGCCTGGTCGTCCTCCGGGAGGACGTCGCGACTGCACGGCTGCGCGACACCTCGTCGGACGAGGCACTGCGTCGCGCCGAGCGCCTCGCGCTGGAGCTCGGAGGTGCGGAGGCCGAGCACGTCCAACGGGCGATCGACACCGCCGAGCAAGCCGCGCGCGACACGGAGGAACGCTGGCAGACTCTGGCGCGGCAGCTCGCCGCCGCGGGCATCCAGAGTCCGCCCCGGACGGCAGGTGAGTTCGCTGAGCTTCGTCGGGCCATCGAGGAGATGATCGACGACACCGAACCGGAGACCGCGTCGTACGAGCAGCTCCAGCGCCTGTTCGAGACCCGCGCCGAACGGGATCGGCTCACCGACGACATCGCGTCGCTCCGCAGGACCGGGAGCACGGTACCCCCGCGACTCCTCGCGGTTCGGACGGCTCTCTCCGCGCACCTCGGGCTGCCGGACACGGCACTCCCGTTCGCGGCCGAGCTGATCGAGGTCGCCCCTCGTCACGTCGCCTGGACCGGTGCGATCGAGAGGGTGCTTCGACCGCTCTCTCTCGCGATGCTCGTGCGGTCCGAGCACCTCCGGCCCGTGCGGCGCTGGGTCGAGGAACACCAGCTCGACGGCCTCCGCCTGGTCTTCGAGGAGGTCCGACCGGACGCCGCGCCGCCACGACCGGCGCGCAGCGACGTGTCGCTGCTGCACCGGGTCGTGATCGCCGACGGACCATTCGCCGGGTGGCTTGGAGGGCAGCTGTCCGAGCGGTTCGACTACGCCTGCGTCGACAGCCCGGATCACCTGGACCGTCACGACAAGGCGGTCACGATCGGCGGCCAGGTCAAGACGTCGCGCACGCGGTACGAGAAGGACGACCGCATGCGCATCGGTGACCGGCGCGGGTGGGTCCTGGGCGATCGCGAGGCGAAGATCGAGGCGTTGGTCGAGCGCCTCATCGGCGCGGAGGCCGAGCTGGCCGCAGCGCAGGAGGTCGCCGCCGACGTCGAGCGGCGCCGAGCAGCGTCGATCGAACGCCGTGGTGTGCTCAAGACCGTCCGTGAGCAGCGTTGGGCTGCGGTCGATGTCGAGGGTGCGCAGAGCCGCGTGGCCGAGCTGCAGCACCAGCTCGAGGATCTCACGAGCGCCGACTCCGAGCTCAGCACCGCGGTGCAGACGGTGGCTGCGCGTCGCAGCGAGCGGCAGGCGTCCGCGGAGGTGCTGCGAGCCGCTGAGCTGGCGGTGGCGCAAGCGGAGAGCGAGCAGCGTCGCCTCGGGGAGGAGATCGATCGGCTGAACGCGTCGTCGCGCGAGGAGGGCGCGCTCGACCCCGAGGTCGTCACCGAGCTGGACGGACGGTTCCGTGCGAGGCGGCGGCACCTGGACCGGGTCGGCATCGCCGCCGTCGGACAGCAGGTCGTCCAGGATCTCCGCGACGATAGCGACGCGGAGACCCGCCGGGCCAACACCGCGGCGGAGGCCATCGTCCGCGAGGCCACGTCGTTCAACGAGCAGTGGCCTGCCGCTGCGGTCGCGGCTGACCTGACCCCGTCGGTGGACGATCGCGGCGGCTACCTCGACGTACTCGACCAGATCGTCGCGAACGGTCTGCCCCAGCACGAGGCCAGCTTCCTGCGGCTCCTGCGGGAGCGCTCGCGCGACATGGTGGCAGACCTCGTCAACGACATCCTGGCAGCGCCGCGGGAGATCGCCGAACGCATCGGCCCGGTCAACGACTCGCTGCGCAGGTCGCCGTTCGACACGGACCGCTCCCTGGGTCTGAAGGTCAAGACCCGTCACACCGACACGGTCACGCGATTCATCGCCGACCTGCGGGCCGTGGCGAGCTTGGGCTGGACGGAGGATGACCTGGAGGCCGCAGAGGAACGGTTCGCCGTGCTCAGCCGCATCATGGAGCAGCTGGCCTCCAGCCTTCCGGCGGACCGTGCGTGGCGCCGTCAGTGCCTCGACACCCGCCAACACGTAACCTTCCGGGCCGAGGAGATCGACCCCGACGGCCACGTGCACGCCACGTACGACTCGGGGGCGGCGATGTCGGGAGGGCAGCAGCAGAAGCTCGTAGTGTTCTGCCTCGCCGCTGCGCTGCGGTACCAGCTCGCCGACGCAGACGACGTCGTCCCCCGGTACGGCACGATCGTCCTCGACGAGGCGTTCGACAAGGCCGATACGAGGTACACGCGCATGGCCCTCGACGTGTTCGTCGAGTTCGGTTTCCAGCTCATCCTCGCCACCCCGCAGAAGCTTTTGCAGACGATCGAACCGTACGTGGGTGCGGTGACCTCGATCGAGAACCCCACTCGGAAGCTCTCCCAAGTCTCGAGCGTCGTCTGGGACGATGAGGTTCCGTCGTGATCGGGGTCGCCGAGGCGCGCGCGGGGGCAGCGGCCACCCTGCGGCGACGTGGCACTGATTGGGCCGTTGCTCCGCCCGACGAGCCGGCTCTCACGATCCTGCTGAAGCCGCCCACGGAGCGCGAGGCGATGGTCGATCAAGCCGGTGCCGAGGCCTGGGCGCGCGCATGGACGGACCCCGCGTTCGTCGGTGGTCTCACCGTGGAGTGGGAGGAGCGCTCGTGGCGGCGGGTGGGTCGTCAGCGGGTGCCGGTGAGACTGGTGGCCCGTCGTCCCGACGATGTCGCAGCGTTGGCGGGGGGCCGGGTCGCTTCCGAGTGGAGGCTATTCGCTGCTCGTGTGGCAGAGATCCGAGGACGGTGGGGACCGTCGGAGGAGCTCGACGCCACCTGCCGACGTCATGCGCGTGAGATCACCGGGTGGGACGAGGACCGGTTCCTGCAGGTCCTCGACGTCGCTCAGTGGCTCGCCATCCACCCCTCCGACGGGTTGCGTCCGCGGCAGGTCCCTGTGCGAGGGGTGGACAGCAAGTGGCTAGGGCGCCACCGCGGCGTGCTCACGGCTCTCACGACTGCCACGACGGGCCGGCCTGGGTTGGGGCTGGTCGATGGGGACCCGCTTCTCCGGGTGAGGTGCCTCGACTCCTCGCTCTGCATCGGTGGGCTGGCGGACCTCGCCGCACCGGTCCGTCAGCTCGCGAGCCTCGCTCTGCGCCCGGACGTCGTCTTCGTGTTCGAGAATCTCGAGACCGTCCTCGCCATGCCGCAGTGGCCCGGCGCCGTGGTGCTACATGGCTCCGGCTATGCCGTCGACGTCCTCGAGAAGCTGCCGTGGCTGGCGCGGTGTCCGATCGTCTACTGGGGAGATCTCGACTCGCACGGTTTCGCGATCCTGAACAGGTTGCGATCTCACCTCGACGGGGTGACGAGCGTGCTTATGGATGAGAAGACCCTCCTGGACCATCGTGACCTTTGGGTGATCGAGCCCCGACCGGCGCGCGGCGTGCTCGACGAACTGACGTCGGACGAGCGTGCCGTGCTAGCGCGGATTCGTGCGGAGGGTGACGTCCGGCTGGAGCAGGAGCGAATCCCCTGGGACCTCGCCCTGAGGGAGCTCAGATCGGTTTCGCGAGGCTGATGACCGAGCGCGTGGGGTGAGCGGCAGCGTCGGCGTGGGGTGGTCTCGATACGGCGACTTCTGCTCCTTCGTCGCGACGTCGCCTACTCGACCAGCGGTCAACTCGCTGGTCGAGTAGTCAGGACGAGCTTGCGAGGTCCTGACGTATCGAGACCACTCGGCAGGGGCTCAAGCGTGGGCCACCCCCCAGCGTCCGCTTGGGGTGGTCTCGATACGCCCGGAGCACGCTCCTTCGTCGCGGCTCCGCGCTACTCGACCAGCGGGTGGGGGCGGGGATGGACCGCTCGACCAGCGGTAGGGGTGGTGTCTCTTCGACCAGCGGTGGGGTGGGTCAGTCGCTGCCGAAGAGGTCGCGGGTGTAGATCTTGTCGGCCACGTCGGCGAGGTCGGGGGTGTGGCGGTTGACGACGATGACGTCGCTGCGACGCTTCAGCTCCTCGAGGTCGCGCAGGACCTCCGAGCCGAAGAACGGCTCGTCGGGCAGCAGCGGCTCGTACACGAGCACCTCGATGCCCTTCGCCTTCAGCCGCTTCATGACGCCCTGGATGCTCGAGGCGCGGAAGTTGTCCGAGCCCGACTTCATCACCAGGCGGTAGATGCCGACCGTCTTCGGCTGACGACGCAGGATGTCCTCGGCGACGAAGTCCTTGCGGGTCGAGTTGGCGTCGACGATCGCGCCGATCAGGTTCTGCGGCACGTCCTCGAAGTTCGCGCGCAGCTGCTTCGTGTCCTTCGGCAGGCAGTAGCCGCCGTAGCCGAACGACGGGTTGTTGTAGTGGCTGCCGATGCGCGGGTCCAGACCCACGCCCTCGATGATCTGCCGCGAGTCGAGGCCGTGGATCGCCGCGTACGTGTCGAGCTCGTTGAAGTACGCCACCCGCAGCGCCAGGTAGGTGTTCGCGAACAGCTTGATCGCCTCGGCCTCGGTCGAGTCGGTCAGCAGCACCGGCACGTCGTCCTCCAGCGCGCCCTCGCGCAGCAGCTCCGCGAACGCCTCGCCCTCAGCGGTGCGGGCACCCACGACGATCCGCGACGGGTGCAGGTTGTCGTACAGCGCCCGACCCTCGCGCAGGAACTCCGGCGAGAACAGGATCGTCAGGTCCGGGTGCTGCTCGCGGATGCGGGCCGTGAACCCCACGGGAACGGTCGACTTGATGACGATCGCCGCCGCCGGGTTCACCTCGCCGACGGCCGCCACGACGCTCTCGACGGAGCGCGTGTTGAAGTAGTTCGACTGCGGGTCGTAGTCGGTGGGCGTCGCGACCACGACGAACGAGGCGTCGACGTAGGCCGACGCGGCGTCGGTGGTGGCGGTCAGGTCGAGCGGCTTCTCGGCCAGGTACTGCTCGAGCTCGACGTCCTCGATCGGCGACGTGCGCGCGTTGATCTGCTCCACCTTGGCGGCGTCGATGTCGACGGCCACCACCTGGTGGCGCCGGGCGAGGATGACGGCGTTCGAGAGGCCGACGTAGCCGGTTCCCACCACTGCGATCTTCATGGCCGCAGCCTAACGTCTGGCATCGCGCCCCCGACCGGACAATGCCGTGCGACCCCGCGGCGACAGGCCCCGTCAGGTGCTGTCGCAGCACCCCCGCGCGCCGCTACGATGAGCGCACCCCCGTCGCCTTCCTCACCCCTGGAGAAGGCGGCGGGGCTTCGTCGTCCCCGTCAGGGGGTCAGGACTCGTCGGTCGCGTACGTGTCGGTGCGCTGGACGAAGCGGGTCAGCCGCTCCTGCACGAGCGCCACGTGGTCGTGCAGCCACACCGTGACGGCCGGGCCGAACATCGACGACGTCGCCGCGGCGGTGTAACGGACCAGCGTGCCTCGACCGTCGGGCTCGAGGACGACGCGCTCGTTCACGACCGCCATCGCCGACGCCGTGCGCAGCTTGAGCTCGTTCGGCGGGTCGAGGTTCGTGACCACGATCGAGGCGTCCAGCTCCTCGTCGCGGTGCTGCAGGACGCACAGGTACGACTGGGCCTGCGCCAGGACGTCGGTGTCGGTGGACAGGCAGCGGCTGACAGCACTCCACTCGCCGAGGGTCTCCAGACGCAGGAGGTTCGCCCACAGCTGGGCGCGCGTCTGCGGCGACGCGATCTGGTACTCCTCCGCAATCATGTTTCGACGGTAAGCATCCTGCGAGGCGGGCGCATCTCAACGCGCCGTGCGGAGCATGTGGAGAGGTTGATCGTCCGTCAGATCCACCGGCGGCGACGGAACACGGCCCACAGACCGACGCTCACGCAGCCCATCAGCAGCAGCGCGAACGGATACCCGAGACGCCAGTGCAGCTCGGGCATCTGGTCGAAGTTCATGCCGTACACGGTGCCGATGAGGGTGGGCGCGAACAGGATGGCCGCCCAGGCCGAGATCCGCTTGACCTCCTCGTTCTGGTCGAGGCTGGCCTCGGTGAGCGCCTTCATCTCCTCGTTCTGCTTCTGCGCCACCAGGGTGGCGTTGACGGTCATGATGTCGCGCAGCAGCTGGCGGAACCCGTCGATCTGCTCGGTCACCTGCGTCAGGTGGTCCTCGACGTCGCGCAGGTAGCGCTGCAGCTCGTCGTCGATGCGGTACTTCGTGAACCCGCCGGCCAGCGAGCGCAGCACGCGCGCGAGCGGTGCGGCGGCCCGCTGGAACTCGATCACCTCGCGGGTCAGCTCGTAGATGCGCCGCGAGACGCGGGGGTCGCCGGAGAAGACCTCCGTCTCGATCTCGTCGATGTCGTTGGCGAGGCCCGCGACGACGGGCAGGTAGCCGTCGACCACCCGGTCGAGCACGGCGTAGAGGACGGCCTCCGGGCCGAGGCGCAGCAGGTCGGGGTTGCTCTCGAGGCGGCGACGCACGGCCGACAGGTCGGGCGCCTCGCTGTGCCGCAGCGTGACGACGAAGTCGGGCCCGACGAACACGTGCACCTCGCCGAACTCCACCTCCTCGACGTCGTCGAGGTAGCGGGCGGCGCGCAGCACGACGAAGAGGGTGTCGTCGTAGCGCTCGAGCTTGGGGCGCTGGTGGGCGACGATCGCGTCCTCGACGGCGAGGCTGTGGAGGTCGAGCTCGTCGGCGAGCGACCCGAGCTCGTGCTGGTCGGGCCGGTAGAGACCGACCCACGCGAACGCGTCGGGGTGCTCGCGCAGCGCACCGTAGGTGTCGGCGAGCGTGCGGGGCGACGCGACGCGGTCGCCGTCGACGTAGACGGCGCTGTCGACGAGGCTCTCGCGACCCTCGGCCTGGCGGTCGGTGGCGTGCGCTGCGCTCGGCTGGTCCGCGCGGGGACGGTCGGGGGTCGGGTGCTGACGGCGCACGCGGGTGGTCAGGGTGCGCAGGGACGTGAAGGAACGGTCGGACATGACGGACTCCGTCGGGGTGGGCCGCAGAGCTGCGGCGGGCCGGTGCTGACGACGGTGCTGGTCCCGGTGCGAGCGACCGGGGCGACGACGGCGCTCAGGAGCGCGGTCGTCGACTGGGAGGTTCACCGGACACGGCAACCACCTCCCTCGTCAGCCTGCGGGCGTTCCACCGACCAGGGTAGCTCGTCCCCGGCGCCTACCCGTCCGTACGGCGGACGGGCGTCACGCGCGAGAAACCTCGGGACGGCAGGATGGGTGCCATGACCTCCCCCAGCACCCGGTCGACCGAGCAGATCCTCGCGTCCGATCGCCGTGAGCCCGACGTCGCCCTCTTCGCCGGAGGGGTCGGGTCCGACGAGGAGCATGCGGCGCTGCGCGCCTCGGTCCGACAGCTGACGACGCTGCTCGGCGAGGCGCTCACCCGCCACGAGGGGGCGGAGCTGCTCGAGCTCGTCGAGCGGGTGCGCCACCTCGCGCGACGACCCGGCGCCGGGTCGGGCGAGCTGCGCGAGGCGCTCGACGCCCTCGAGCCCGACCGCGCCGTGGTGCTGGCCCGGGCGTTCGCCCTGTACTTCCAGCTGGTCAACATCACCGAGCAGCTGCACCGCTGGCAGGAGCTGACGCTGAGCAGCGAGGGACCGCTCGCGAGCACCTTCGGGCGCATCGAGGAGGCCCTCGCCGACGGCAGCCTCTCGGCCGAGGAGCTGGCCGACGTGCTCACCCGCGTCGAGTACCGGCCCGTGTTCACCGCCCACCCCACCGAGGCGAGCCGGCGCACGGTGCTGCGCCTGCTGCGCAAGGTCGCCGAGGTCGTGCGCGACCTCGAGGACCCGCGTCGTCCGGCCGCGCACGCCGCCGCCGACGAGCGTCGCCTGGCCGAGCTGGTCGACCTGCTGTGGCAGACCGACGAGCTGCGGGTCGTCAAGCCCGAGCCGCTCGACGAGGCACGCACGGCCGTGTACTACCTGCGCTCGATCGCGTCGGAGGTCGTGCCCGGCCTGCTCGACGAGCTCGACCGGCAGACCGCGCGCGTCGGCGTCGAGCTGGCGCCGGCGGCCCGACCGCTGCGCTTCGGCACGTGGGCCGGCGGCGACCGCGACGGCAACCCCAACGTCACGCCGGAGGTCACGCTCGACGTGCTGCACCTGCAGCACACGTCGGGCCTGGCCGAGCTGGTGACGATGGTCGACGACCTGCTCACCGAGATGACCGCGTCGACGCGCGTGGTCGAGGCCAGCCAGGAGCTGCTCGACAGCCTCGCCGAGGACGCCGAGGCGCTGCCGATCACCTGGAGCACGATCCGCCGCCTCAACGCCGACGAGCCGTACCGCCTCAAGCTCAGCTTCGTGCGCGTGCGCCTGCTGCGCACCCGCGACCGCCTCGTCGACGACACCCCGCACGAGCCGGGTCGCGACTACCTCGGCTTCGACGAGCTGGTGCGCGACCTCGCGCTGGTGCGCGACTCGATGCTGGCGGCCGGCGACGAGCTGACCGGCAACGGCGCCATCCGACGTCTGCTGCGCACCGCGGTCACGTTCGGCGCGGGCCTGGCCACGATGGACGTGCGCGAGCACTCCGCCAAGCACCACGCGGCCCTCGCCGACCTCTACGCGAGGGTCGGCGAGACCGGGTACGGCGAGCTCGAGCGTCCGCAGCGCATCGAGCGGCTCGCCGAGGAGCTGCGGTCCGCGCGTCCGCTGCTGGGTGCTGCGGCGGCCGCCGACCGCGAGCGGCTCGGCGAGGCGGCGTCGGCGTCGCTGGCGCTCATGGAGACCATCCGCACCGCGCTCGACACGTACGGGCCGGAGGTCGTCGAGACCTACATCGTCTCGATGACGCACGACGTGGACGACCTGTTCGCCGTCGTCGTGCTGGCCCGCGAGGCAGGCCTCGTCGACCTCACCGGCGAGGAGCCGGTGGCGCGCATCGGCTTCGCGCCGCTGTTCGAGACCGTCGCCGAGCTCGAGTCGGCCGGGCCGCTGCTCGACGCGCTGCTGTCGGACCCGTCGTACCGCCGCGTGGTCGCGGCGCGCGGCGACCTGCAGGAGATCATGCTCGGCTACTCCGACTCCTCCAAGGACGCCGGCATCGCCGCCTCGCAGTGGCAGATCCACCGCGCGCAGCGCGCGCTGCGCGACGTCGCCCGCGAGCACGGCGTGCGGCTGCGGCTGTTCCACGGTCGCGGCGGGTCCGTGGGCCGCGGCGGCGGCCCGACGGCCGAGGCGATCATGAGCCAGCCGTACGGCTCGCTCGACGGCGCCATCAAGATCACCGAGCAGGGCGAGGTCATCTCCGACAAGTACGCCCTGCCGGGGCTCGGTCGGCACAACCTCGAGGGTGCGCTGGCCGCGGTCGTGGAGGCGTCGGCGCTGCACCGCACGTCGCTGCTGCCGCGCGAGGTGCTCGACGGCTGGAACGCGACGATGGACGTCGTCGCCGAGCAGGGCAAGCAGGCCTACCGTGCGCTCGTGCGCGACGACGCGCTGGTGCCGTTCTTCGTGGCCGCGACGCCCGTCGACGAGCTCGGCAAGATGAACATCGGCTCGCGTCCGGCGAAGCGCCCGGGCGGCGCCGGGGGCCTCGACGACCTGCGTGCCATCCCGTGGGTGTTCGGGTGGACCCAGTCGCGGATCATCCTGCCCGGCTGGTTCGGCGTTGGCTCGGGCCTGCAGGCCGCGTTCGACGACGGCCGCGAGGACACGCTGCGCGAGATGTACGGGTCGTGGGCGTTCTTCCGCACGTTCCTGTCGAACGTGCAGATGACGCTCGCGAAGACCGACCTCGAGATCGCCTCCTCCTACGTCGACGCGCTGGTGCCCGACGACGCCCGCCACCTGATGGACGTCATCCGCGCCGAGCACGAGCGCACCGTGGGGCAGGTGCTGCGGGTGACCGGCCAGACGTCGCTGCTGGAGTCGGCTCCGGTGCTGCGCCGCACGCTCGAGCTGCGCGACGCCTACCTCGCGCCCCTGCACGCGCTGCAGGTCTCGCTGCTCGGTCGGGCGCGTTCGGCGGAGTCGCCGTCGGCCGAGACCGAGCGGGCGCTGCTGCTGACGATCAACGGCATCGCCGCCGGCCTGCGCAACACCGGCTGAGCGGTCCCGTCACCACGACGACGGCGCTGCCTCCCCGTGCGGGGTGGCAGCGCCGTCGTCGTGTGCGGGTGACGCGGGGATCAGCGGTAGCGGACCTTGAAGTACAGCAGTCCGCTGACGATCGACGTCTGGCGCAGGCGCTTGTCCTGGTTCACCAGCACGCGCTTGCTGGAACGCTTCGACGGCTTCGTGAAGTAGTCCTGCGACACCACGAGGTCGTCGTTGCGCACGTCGTTCGCGAGCTGGTCGGCCACGCCCTGCGCCGACGTCGGCTGCTTCGCCGGGAGCGACAGCTCGTCCTCGTCGTCGTAGTAGTAGTCCTCGTCGTCCCACGGGGCGAAGTCGTCGAAGTACTCGTCCTCGTCGTCCCAGCTGTTCGTGTTGCCGCCGGTGATGACGATGCGGCCGGTGCCGATCGCCGTCGACGCGGGACGGATCTCGGTGGTCACGTAGCGCTTGGTGGCCTTCGAGTACCGGTTCGCGCGGTCGAGGGTGATGCGCAGCTTGATCGTGCGTCCCTTGGTGGCGGTGATGGTGCCACCCTCGCGCAGCTTGACCCAGCGACGCGTCTTCGTGTCGTAGCGCTCGGCGGCGGTGGCCTTGAGCGCCTTGTACGGCGACGTGAGCGTGTCGTCGATGGTCACGTCGGTGACGTCGATGTTCGAGAACGGGTTGTCCTGCAGGGCCCAGATGTTCGACGCGACGCCGGTGCCGACGTACTCCGCGAGGGAGTCCTGTCGGCTGTAGCGGTCGGTGCGGCGCATCTCGACGGGCTTGCCGTTGACGGTGCTGGTGCCCTTGACCGTCCAGGTCACGAGCGACTCGCCACCGGCCAGCTGGTCCTGGGCGAGGGCAGCGTCGCGGAAGGCGTGCGTGGCGGCGATCTCGGCGAGGGCGTCCGGGTTGGGGACGGACGACAGGTAGGTGCGCGCCGGCTTGCCGTCGGACGAGGCCGTCGAGGTGACGGTCGTGGTGAGCGGCAGCGCGCCGAGGCGACCGAACACGCCGGCCAGGCCGTCGTGCAGGAGGGTTCCCTGCGGGGCGCCGAGGTTGGCCAGCTTGTACGACTCGCCGCCGTCGGCCTGGATCAGCGCGGTCGACGCGTTGTGCAGGGTGCGCTGGGCGTTCGCGAACTCCATGGGGTGGCCGAAGCCGACGACGTCGCCGTCGCACACGAGCGACGCGGTGCCGAGCGCGTAGGAGGCGATCGACCCGTAGGAGTCGGCGACGGCCAGGTTGCCGCCGGCGACGATGGGTGCGTCGGCGGCGGTGCCGCCGCTGGCGCCGTTGATGACGGTGCGGGCCGTGGTGCCGGCGCGCTTGGCGATGGTGGCGTAGCCGCGGGCGAGGCTGCTGGGCAGCGTGATGGCGGTGACGGGCTTGATGCTGCGCGCGCCGGTGCCGAGCTCGCTGCGGTCGGCGCCGGCGGCGACGAGGCGGTTCTTCTCGCGCGAGGTGAGCCTGATGCTCGTGGGCGCCTGGCCGCCGTTGGCGCGCAGGGCCTGCAGGGCCGCGGCGGGCGTGACGCCGGCGATCGAGGAGCCCTGCGTGCCGCCGAACGTGTAGGCGACGGCGCCGATGAGGCGGCCGTCGGCGGCGTACACGGGGGAGCCGGACATGCCCGACCAGACGCCGGCGTCGATGGTGCCGTCGGCCTTGGTGATCCGGGAGCCCTTGAGGTCGAAGACGAGGGTGTCGCCGTCGTCGCTCCTGAGGGTGTCGAGGTAGGTGCCCGTGAACGACTCCGGCTCGACCTTCGACGACGGGCGACCGGGGATGACGCCGGCGGTGGTGAGACCGGTGACCTCCTGGCCCTCCTCGAGCTGGTCGGCGGGGTAGGTCTCGCACGCGGCGGACGACGAGGGGGCGTCGGTCGGCTCGGCCTGGGCGGGCGCGGCCACGAGGCCGACGGTGCTGGCGACGAGTGCGGCGGATGCGCACAGCGCCGGCAGCGCCAGACGACTGCTGGTCATGGGTCCTTCTCTCTCCACGGTGCCCCGCGACGGGGCGGCTGCGCTCACCGTAGTGGTCGCGGACCTGGTTCCTGGGCGGATTCACCAAACAGACACCTGTCGTCGGTGGATCGGGTGAGTCTTTGCGTGGTCCCGGCCCCGGTTGCACGACGCCGAGGGGCGTCCCGTAGACTCTTCGCTGTCCTTCGGGACGTGCGCCCGTAGCTCAACGGATAGAGCATCTGACTACGGATCAGAAGGTTTGGGGTTCGAATCCCTACGGGCGCGCAGACGAGGCCCGGAGCATCTGAGGATGCTCCGGGCTTCTGTGCTTTGTGGGGGACCCGGGGCGGTGCCTGGGTGGACGCAAGACTCCGCGTCCGCGTGCGGGGTGTCGAAGGATGCTGCGTCCGTGTCGGGATCCCGTCGTGAACGCAGCATCGTCGGGTGTCGGGGACCTCGACGCAGGACCGTCAGGTCGGTTTCAATGCATGGAGCAGGTGTCGAGATGACGGACGTGAGGGGGAGACGATGCTCGGCTCGTTCATGACCCTGGACGTCGTCGGCGAGGTCCTGGACCGGCTCGACCGCTCCCAGACCGCGGCCGCGGCGTACCGGGCGGCGTGGAAGAGCCGCGAGACGAGCGGCGACGCGAGTCCCGAGCTGCTCCTCGAGGAGATGAAGCGGCGCTCGGTCCCCGGCGCCTACGCGCCTCTCGACGATCCTCGGCTCGCCGCTCCGCTCGCCCTCTGGCAGGCCGGGGTGGAGCCGCGCGCAGCACGTCGGTCGCTCAAGGCCGGGCGGGTGCCTGACTGACTCCGCTGTCTCCCAGAGCGACAGAGGAGACGGCATCGTCGGTCTCGAGTCGTCGGGGCCGGGAATGATACTGCGGCGCCGGGATCGGCTACGACACCTCAGCCCGTGGGACGGACGACTGTCCCGGATTCATTTTTGACGTGATCTCGATTCACCAGCTGGTCTGACCTGTGATGGTTCGTATCACCCGCTACTGACCGGTTGCGGTTCCGATGCCGCTCGACACCAGCGGCTTCCCCATGAGAGAGCGGCCCATGCCCCCTTCCGCCCCCTTGACCGCAGTCACGACGGTCACCGCCACCGCGGTGCTCGCAAGCCTGCTCGCGGCACCTTCACACCGCCCGCCCGTGCTCCACGGCGCGTCCGATACGTCGATCATCGCCGGCGACCACCGCGGCGAGGGCGACGGGTCGCTGCGCTCGATCGCTGACTCTGACACCGACACGTTCGAGCGTCTTCCCCTGAACGGAGACCGCACTGCGACCGCCACCACGCCGGTCCCGATCGCCTCGGGCGGCACCGGCTGGACGACCTTTCCCCGCAAGAGCAAGCGCACCGTCACCGTCGCAGGTGTCGGCTCGGTGCCCGCCAACGCCTTCGGCGTCAGCCTGAAGGTCACCGGACGTTGGACCACGAAGAAGGACCCCGGCTGGCTCGTGGTCAACGACCCTGAGCTTCCTGGCGACTACCAGATCGTCGAGAGCCCCTACGGGACTACCTATGAGAGCAGCGAGCTCATGGAGATGACCCTGTCCGAGGCCGGCACGATCGAGGTCGCCAACAACTCCGGGACCAACGTCAACATCAAGGTCGAGGTCAACGCCTGGTACGCCGACCCCGACCCGCTCAGCGACATCGACTCCGGGATCATCGACGGCCTCGAGCTGATCGAGAAGATCCCCGACTCCGAGACCGGCACGCAGGAGGACATCGACGCGTGGCTCGCCGAGCAGGGCCTCGAGCGGCCCGCCGCCGACGTCACCAGCGACAGTGGCGACGCGATCCAGGCCACCTACGACCCGCGCGTCAAGCAGAACGCGATCACCGTCGGCGCCACCGCCTGCATCGGTGCGATCATCCTCGCCGTCCTGAGCAACATCTACCTCGTGTCCAAGCTCGCGAAGGTCAAGGCTGCGATCAAGACTGTCGGTGGCACGAAGGCCGCCTACAAGGCTCTACGGAAGGCGTACAAGACCTACCGCAAGGCCGGTCACGGACGAGGAGCGTCGGCGAAGAAGGCTTTCAAGCACGTCTTCACCCATGGGAGCATCGGCAAAGACGTACGCGACGCGCTGATCGACCTGGCCACGGTCGGTGGCGTCATCGAGAAATGCTTCTGACGGGGGAGATCATGGAAACGCTCAACAACTACCGCACGCTGTTCTCGATCGTGGCCGTGGCCGCGATCGCCGTCAACATCTTCGGCAGTGCCGACGCCGCGACCGGCGCCTACATCGTCGCCGCTGCGGTCGTCCTCTACATCCTCTGGGCGGCATTCGGACGGACGCAGCTGCAGCAACGGCGCGTGAAGAACGCCTCCAGCTGAACCACGACGGCACTGTGACTGGCCGATTCCGACCAGCCACAGTGCCGTCTCACGCCCCTCCGCGACGTCGCCCGAGGCGCTCGAGCTGCAGCACGGGGAGCGCGGCCTCACCGGCTCCGTCGGTGCGAGACGTCCTTCAGGACGCGCCCTGCTCCTCGCGCGGGACGGACAGCTCGACGAGGTTGCCGTCCGGGTCGCGGACGTAGACGCTGCGGATCGGTCCGGAGGAGCCGGTCCGGTCGACGGGTCCGAGCTCGACGGGCACGCCGGCGCCGGCGAGCGTCCGCTCGACCTCCCCCAGGGGGCGGTCGACGATGAAGCAGAGGTCGGCCGAGCCGGGGGTCGGTGCGGCGGCGTGCGGCTCGATCGGCGCCGCGGCCTCGTGCAGGTTGATCTTCCAGCCCGGCGCGTGGAGGGCCGTCCGTCCCTCGCCGAAGGTCCGGGCCTCGAGCCCGAGGACGTCACCGTAGAAGCGGACCGTCGCGTCGACGTCGGCGACGGTGAGGACGAGGTGGTCGAGGTGGTGCAGCACCCGCCCATCGTGCGCCACCGCGCCACGCCCGTCACGTGCCCTCGAGGTCCCGACGGCGGACGCACGCGTCTGCGTCCGCGTGCCAAGGGTCGAAGGATGCTGCGTTGGTGACGGGATCCCGTCACCAACGCAGCATCCTTCGGGGCTGGACGCAGGACGGCAGAATCCTGCGTCCAGCCGTCCCCTCACCCCCGCCCCGGCCCCCTCAGGGGGCCGGCCATGGCGTGGTAGCCGCCGTCGACGTGCAGGATCTCGCCGGTGACGGCTCGTGCGAGGTCGGAGAAGAGGTAGCAGACCGAGTCGGCGACAGGCTCGGTGTCGCGGGG
Organism: Aeromicrobium erythreum; assembly: GCF_001509405.1. NCBI lineage: Bacteria > Bacillati > Actinomycetota > Actinomycetes > Propionibacteriales > Nocardioidaceae > Aeromicrobium > Aeromicrobium erythreum. The sequence continues at coordinate 3,248,427 of NZ_CP011502.1, read as the reverse complement.
GTCCCACGGCAGGGGCGACCGCTGCTCCCACGCGTCGAGCAGCTCCTCGAAGCCCGGGATGCCGCTGGCGGCGCGGGTGTGGACGGGTCCGGCCGCGACCAGGTTGCTGCGGATGCCGATCGCGCCCAGGTCGCGGGCGAGGTAGCGGTTGAGCGACTCCAGGCCCGCCTTGCACACGCCCATCCAGTTGTAGACCGACCACGCCCCTGCGGCGTCGAAGTCGAGCCCGACGAGGCTGGCCCCCGGCGGCGGGCTCAGTCGGCGCAGCACCTCCGCCAGCTCCGCGTAGGAGACGGTGCTCGTGCGGAACGCCTGCTCGAGCTGTGCAGGGTCGACGCCCAGCATCGAGCCCGACAGTGCCGCCCGCGGCGCGAACGCGATGGCGTGCAGCGCCGCGTCGAGACGTCCGAAGCGCTCGCCAACGGCCTCGACCAGCTCCAGGCCCGCGCCCGGGCGGGTGACGTCGTAGGTGAGGACGGTGTCGACGTCGAGCGACCGCGCCGCCTCTCTCGCGCGCTCGAGGTCGCGGTCGAGGGCCGTGAGCACGACCTGGGCGCCCAGCTCGCCGGCCCGTCGAGCCACGCCGTAGGCGATGCTCTCGGTGGTGACGACCCCCGTCACCAGCACGACCTTGCCGGCCAGCAGGCCCGCGCTCACGCGAGCACCCCGGCGATCGCGTGGTACAGCGGGATGCCGAGGACGATGTTGAACGGGAACGTGATGCCGAGCGACATCGTCAGGTAGCGCGACGGCAGCGCCTCCGGGATCGCGTGGCGCGCCACGGCCGGGACGACGATGTACGAGCCGCTGGCCGCCAGCACGGTCAGCAGCGTCAGGTCGCCGATGGAGAGACCGGCCAGGACGCCCAGGGCCAGCGCGAGCGTCGCGCCGAGCAGCGGCATCACGACGGCGAAGCCGATCAGGAACGGCGGGACCCCCTTGACCTCGCGCAGCTGCCGGGCCACGACGAGGCCCATGTCGAGCAGGAAGAACGCCAGCAGCCCCTTGAAGAGGTCGTGCAACAGCGGCGCCATGGTCTCCGCGCCGCTCGATCCGGAGGCGACGCCGATGACCAGGGAGCCGACGAGGAGCAGGAACGTGCCCTCGGTGAACGCCCCGCGCAGGATGCTGCCCACGCTCGCGCCGGCCGGGGGCAGGTCCGACGTCGGCGTCGTGGGGGCGTCGGGTCCGGAGCCGGTGGTCCGCGCGGCCACGAGGGCCGGCTCGGCCGCCCGACGCTGCGAGCGCACCCAGGTGGCGAGCAGCACGGCCATGATCACCGCGGGCGTCTCCATCATGACCAGCGCGACCGTCATGTAGCCGCCGGGCTCGTCGCCACGCGAGGTCACGAACTGCGTCGCCGCGACGAACGTGACGGCACTGACCGAGCCGTAGGTGGCCGCGATCGCCGCCGCGTCGAAGGGCGCCACCCGCCGGCGCAGCACGCGGTACCCGACGACCGGGATGACGACGGACAGGAGCACCGCGAGGCCCATGACGGTGAGGGCGGTGCTGGTGATGCCGGTGGCCGCGAGCGCCTCGCCGCCCTTGAAGCCGATCGACATGAGCAGGTAGAGGGAGAGGAACTTCGTGACGGCCGGTGGCACCTCGAGGTTCGAGCGCAGGGTGCCGGCGAGCAGTCCGAGGACGAAGAACAGGATGACCGGGTCGGTGAGGTTGCTGAGCATGGAGAGATCCACGAGGACTCCTGGACTGGCAGGGGGATCTCGTCCGCGCGGTGTCGCCACCCCGTCCGGCGCCGCGCGGTGAGAGATCGTTAACGGGAAGCACAATACCGGTATTGAGGTGCCGGTGTAGCCTACGTGAGGCACGACACCTTCGCGGCTAGGCTGGGTGCGTGACGTCGGAGCGCTCCTCGTGGACCTTTCTCAGCAACCACGGCCACGTGCTCGTCCTCGTCGCGCGCGAGCCGGGCATCCTGCTCACCAGCCTCAGCGAGCGCGTCGGCATCTCCGAGCGCGCCGCCCGCACGATCCTGCGCGACCTCGAGGAGGCCGGGTACCTCACGCGCACCAAGGTCGGGCGACGCAACCGCTACGAGGTGCACCCCGACGGTCCCCTGCGCCACCCCGAGGAGTCGACCACCATGGTCAGCGACCTCCTCGCCGCCTTCGGTCGCTGAGCGGCGCGTCGGCCTCTACGGACGGGACGGCTCGTCGTCCCAGCCGGGCACGACGACGACGTCGATGCCCTCGGACTCCCACAGCGAGATCACGTTCGGGTTGTCGTCCCAGGCGCGGACGACGCGGTAGCGCTGGCGCACCTGCGCGAGGACGTCGCGCTTGACCTCGACGTCGGGGCGGCCGTCGTGCTCGCCGCGCAGGTAGAGGTGGTCCGACGGCACGTCGTGCAGCGCGAGCCAGAACGACGTTCCCGCGCGCCAGTGCTCGCGGCGGGCAGTGACCACGACGACGGCCCGACCCTCGCGCGCCGCGGCCCGTGCCCCGTCGACGACCCAGGCGTGCGGCGGGCAGCCGAGGGCGGCCTCGTGGAACGCCTCGAAGTTGCGTCGCTCCCCACGCACGTGGTGCCGGACGCCCGAGACGTCGCACAACGTGCCGTCGACGTCGAAGATCTCGGCCTCCCGCATGGGCAGGAGCCTACGAGGGCAGGACGGCCAGCACGCCGTGCACGAACAGCTCGACGCCGATCGCGAGGATGAGGAAGCCCATCACGCGGGTAAGGGCGCCGATGCCGGTCGGGCCGAGCCGGTCGACGACCGGCGTGGCGAAGCGCAGCGCGAGCGCGATGAGCAGACCGATCGCGAGGCCCGCGACGAGGATGCCGACGCGGTCGAGCGGGTCGGGGTGGCGCGCGGACAGCGCGATGATCACGCCGATCGCCCCCGGCCCGGCCACCAGCGGCAGCGCCATGGGCGAGAACGACACGTCGGCCTTCGCGGCGGCGTGCTCCTTCTCGGCGTCCGTGCTCGTCTCCCACGGCACGATCATGCCGAAGCCCGAGTGCGCCACCACGAGGCCGCCGGCGATCTGCAACGAGGCGATCGTGATGCCGAAGGCGCTCAGCACGAGGCTGCCGAGGAGCGCGAACACGCCCAGGATGGCCGCCACGTAGATGCCGGTGCGCCACGCCTGACGTCGCACCTGATCGGCGGGCTGGCCCTCGGTGAGGGCCGCGAAGGCGGCCACGGCCCCGAGCGGGTTGGTGATCGGCAGCAGCGCCGCGAGGGCGGCGAGGGCCACGGAGACGGACGTCACGCGTCCATCGTGGCAGCCACGGGCGACTCGGGCGCGTCGGCCCTCGCGTAGTCGCCGTGGGCGGTGCGACGCACCAGGCCCTGCTCCTCGAAGGCGTCGAGCCAGCCCTGCATGGGCCACCGCCCCCAGCGGTCGCGGAACAGGCGGCCGTTGCGGAGCACGTCGTCGAGGTGCTGCACCGGCGGGGTCTGCGTCGGGTGGTGCTGGTGCGAGGCCCGCGCGCCGCCCACCCATGCGAGCGGCACGCCGGCCGCCGCCGCCCGCTGCCCGAAGTCGGTGTCCTCGGCGCCGTAGCCGGCGTACGCCTCGTCGAACCCGCCGACCCGCTCCCAGGTCTGCGGGGTGAGGGCGAAGGAGAGCGACCAGAACAGGTCGTGCCCGTCCGCGTCGACGACCACGTCGCCCGCGGGCGGCGCGGGGCGCGCCGGGTGCGGCGTCGCGAGCGTGTGCACGGTGTGCAGGTCGTAGCCGCCGGCCGGCGGCGGGGGCAGGTACGAGACCGGTCCGCAGAGCACCGCGTCCTCCGCGAGCGGACGCCGCGACGCCTCCTCGTAGGCGAGGACGAGCCCGGGCGAGGCGAGGCAGTCGACGTCGAGGAGCACGACCAGGTCGGCTCCGCGCTCGATCGCCGTGCGCGCCCCGAGGTTGCGGGCCGCGGCGAGCGGCAGCCGCTCGTCGGCGAGGGGCAGGTGCACGACGTGCGGCCGTCGCCCGGGCGCCGGCCACCACGCGGCGCGCGGGTCGCCCATCGCCACCACGACGTGGTCGTCGGGCGGCACGGCGCCCTCCGCGAGCGACCGTTGCTGCAGCCACAGGTGACGGTGCCGGCCGTGCACGACCGTCACGACCGCGACCCGGCCCGACCCCTGCGGCGTCATCGGCTGTCCGTCCGCGCGTGCGCCACCTCGAGGACGATCTCGGCGGCGCGGGCGGCGCCCTTGCCGTCGTTCCAGACCTCCCAGTCGCGTCCGTCGCGACGCACCGCCTGCTCCAGCAGCGCGGCCCAGTCGTCGTCGGCGGGCGCCTCGGCGACGACGACGGGCAGCCGCCCGTCGGCCCGCAGTGCCGCGGCGGTGGTCCGCTGCTCGTCGTGCGGACGCTCCTGCGGCACGACCACAGCAGGCCGACGCGCCGCGGCCACCTCGGCCAGCGCGTTCTGCCCGGCGTGGGTCACGACGACGTCGGCGCGCAGCAGTGCGGGCCACGGGTCGTCCAGCCAGGAGCCGGCGTGGCCACCGAGCACCGTCCACGTCCAGCCGGGGGTGTTGCGTCGGGCGCGCTCGAGCGAGGCGTCGTCGATGCCGGGTCCACCGGTGCCCGACAGGACGGTCACCTGGCGCGTGGCCGGAGGCGCGACCGCGTGCGGCTCCGGGCGGTCGTCGAAGCGCGAGAACGCGCCCACGTGCACGAGCCGCGGGTCGTCGGGGGCGACACCCTCGACGACGCCCGCGACGTCGGCGGGCCACGGCGCGACGATGCGGTCGGCGAGGTCGAGGGCCAGCTGGTGCGGCCGGTCGGTGCGGACGCCGGGCTGCAGCATCTGCACCACGGGCACGCCGTGCAGGCGGCAGAGCGCGGCCACCTCGACCGACGTGTCCACGACGACGACGTCGGGGTCGGTCAGGTCGATCCACCGCGAGATCGTCGCCATGCGCGAGCGCAGGCCGTCGTGCCCGCGGGGCACCCAGTGGAAGACCCCGCCGGCGGTCGGGTCCGGCGGGAGCTCGAACGGGTCGTCGTCGGCGTCCGGGTCAAGCCCGATCCACAGCTGCGGCCAGCCGCGCGGCGCGGGCAGCGTCGAGAACCCGGTCACCTCGTGCCCTCCGAGGTGGGGCAGGAGCGTCGTCGCCCGCATGACGTGCCCGTGCCCGTGGTGGTGGACGTAGTAGCCGATCATGAGGCCTCGGCGGGCTGGGTCGGGCTCTCGGCGCGGGCGTAGAGCTCCTCGTAGCGCGTGACCATCCGCTGCACGGAGCAGTGCCGTACCGCATGGTCGCGGACGGCGGTACGGTCGAGCGCGACCGCCTCGCGGGCGGCGCGGGCGAGGTCGTCGACGTCGTCGGGTCGCGCCAGCCGCCCGGCCGACACCCCGACCACCTCGGCCAGCGCACCGCGCGCGAACGCCGCCACGGGGGTGCCGCAGGCCATGGCCTCCGCCGCGACGAGGCCGTACGGCTCGTCCCACTGCGGCGTCACGAGCGCCACGCCGGCCCGCCCGACGAGGTCGCAGAGGGCGTCGGTGTGCAGGTGGCCGACGAGCCGGGCGTCGTCGCCGAGCAGCGGCTCGACCTCGCGACGCACGTAGTCGGCGTCCAGCACGGGTCCCGCGAGGTCGATCGCGAGACCGGCGCGTCGGGCGGCGAGGATGGCCAGGTGCGGAGCCTTCTCCGGCACGAGTCGGCCCGTCCACACCGCCCGCCCGCCCCCCGGACCCGGCTGCCACCGGGACGTGTCGACGCCGTTGGGCACCACCTCGGCCTGCACGGCGCGGGACCAGGCCGCGGCGGTGTGCCGGCTGACGGCGGCGAACGTCGACGCGCCGCCCGACATCGCGATGGCCGACTCGAGCCAGCCCAGCGGCGGGGTGTGCAGGGTCGTCACCATCGGCACCGACAGCATCGGCGCCATCGCCACGGGGAGGTGGTGGAGGCTGTTGTTGTGCACGACGTCGAAGCGCGACTGCCCGCCGCGGGCGAGCCGGAGCATGAGCGCCAGGTAGGCGTGGTGCTCGCGCATCCACGCGTCAGGGTGCGCGCCCACGTCGGCCCGCGCCGCCGCGCTCGGCTCGAACGGCGGCACGTCGAGCTCCTCGACGTCGAGTGAGGGGTCGGACCCGGGTGCGGCGAAGACGCTCACCCGGTGGCCGCGGTCGGCGAGCGCGTGGGCCAGCGTGGCCGTGTGCGCCTCGAGGCCTCCCTGGAACGGCTCGGCGACGGGGAAGCGGGCGGACGCGACGAGGCAGATCCTCATCGGCCACCCACGGTCGCGATGCTGCACGCACCGGTCAGCGCGTCGGTGTAGACCGTGGCGTGGGCCTCCGCGAGCTGGCGACGCTGCGCGAGCCGTTGCGCCACCGTCGGCGCCGGGGTGGGCGTCGACGCCCACGCGTCGCGCACCGCGGCCACGAGGCTGTCGGCGTCGAACCGTTGCTCGTCGAACGTGAACGCGTGCACCGGCCCCTGGTCGGCGTAGTAGCCACAGCTCGGAGCGGCGACCGGGGTGCCGACGTCGCGGCACAGCTCGAGCCAGCCCGAGTGGGTGCCGAAGCGGTAGGGCAGCACGGAGAGGTCGAGCGAAGCCAGGTAGTCGACCAGCTCGTCGTCGGTGAAGTAGTCGTGCACGCGCACGTCGACGACGTCGGGGGCGTCGGCGAGCCAGGCGGCCAGGTCGGCGTCGAAGCGCGCGCCGCCCGGGTCGAGCACGTCGGTGTGGCCGTCGACCTGCAGCACGCCGCCCGGCACCTCCTGCACGGCGCGGAGCAGGGTCGGCAGGAGGGTGGCTGGGTCCATGCAGGCGCGCAGGCTCTTGACGTGCAGGCCGACGCGGAACTCGCCGCCGCGCTCCGCAGGCGCGGGCCGGTGTCGGGCGAGCCTCTGCATGGTGGTGGGCTCGACGACGTGCGGGTGGGGGAGCACCAGCGCGTCGCGGTCCCACCGGCGGCGCACCTCGGCGGCCGCGCCCTCGGTCAGCGTGGCCACGACGGCGGCCGCCGGCACGAGCACGTCGAGCTGGGCGTCGTGCAGGGCGCGGTCGAGGTGGTGCGGGTTGCGCAGGTCGTGCACGGTGAGCACGAGCGGCTTGCCGTGCGTGCGCAGCGCCTCGACCAGCGCGGTGAGCTGCGCCGGGGCGAGGGCGTCGAAGCCGAAGTGCACGTGCATCAGGTCGAAGGAGCCGTGCGAGCGCTCCACCCAGGCTGGGTCGAGCATCGCCGGCGGCCACCACGGCTGGCCCGCGGCAGCCGGTCCGCCCCCGGGTGCGGGGTCGGCCAGGCGGCGCACGGGGTCGTCGAGGTCGAGGTCGGGCGACGACAGGTGCCGCACGTACACGTGCCCGGCGGGCACGGACGCGACCCTGATCTCGGGACGACCCCGGCGGGGCCCCATGGACGGCCCGGTGGACGACACCGTGGATGGCCCGGTGGACGACTCCGTGTCGGCGAGCGGCATGCTGACTGACCCCCTCGAGGCTGTGGGCGACCGCGGACCGGTCGCGTCCCAGGAGGTACCCGTGGCTGAGGGGGTGAACCCTCCCCGTCACACGCGTCGGGGGAGGCGTCCAGCGGACGGCCTCCCCCGTGGCGGATGCGCCCGACTCAGAGGTCGAGCGTGCCCACCCAGCGCTCGCCCTCGTCGCCGCCCCACGCGTCCCACGCGACGCGACCGGGCGACGGGAAGCCGTCGGAGCCGTTCTTGAAGCCCTCGGCGTCCTTGTCGACGTCGTGCCGCTTGAAGTAGGCGCGCATCTTCGTGGCCTGCTCGTCGGTGAGCTTCTCGCCGTTCGCGAGCTGGTGGGCCCGGTGCTCGCCGGTGTCGGTGAAGCCCTTGCCGGCCTTGCCGTCCTCGATCCAGCGGACGGCCCGCTGCGCGGTCTCCTGCACGCCCTTCGGCGGCTCGTGCTTGCCCTCGCTCATCGTCGGACCTCTCTCGTCGTCAGCGCGATGGTCGCGAGGTCACGGGTTCTCGACGACGCCGTGGTCGCTCTTGTACGGCTCGCCGGTCAGCTTCGACTTCACCAGGCTGATCGCGGACGCGACCTTGCTGCCGGGCGTGTCCCAGTACTCCGCCTTGTCGACGCGCACCTTGATCAGCGTCGAGTTGTCGCCCTCCGGTCCCTCGGGCAGCCAGGCCTCGGCGAAGGTGTTCCACAGCTCCTTCAGCTTGGCGAGGTCGTCGACGACCTCAGCGTGGCCCGTGAGCGCCACCCAGGAGTCCGAGGAGCTGAACGTCAGCTGCACGTCGGACCGCTTCGCGACGTCGCGCGTGTGCTCGGTGTCCTTCGCCGTGATGAACCACAGCTCGGCGGGGTCGAGGTCGGTGTCCTGGCGCGCCATCGGGATGCTGCGCAGGGTGCCGTCGTCGGTGACGGTCGTGAACATGGCGATCCGCAGGTCGGTCAGCAGGTCGTCGAGGGTCTTCTCGTCTGTCGTGTCACTCATGGTGGCTCCTCGTCTCGGGGTCGTCTCGACCGTAGGACGGGGTCGGCGGGTACGCCTCCCGAAATTCGGGGGGTTCGACATCGAGTTCCGGGGTACCGGGCCCGGTCGACGTGCACGGCCGTCGATCGTCGCCGACGGTGGAGACATGACCGAGATCAGCCGTACGTTCACCGTCCAGCCCGCCCCCGCGACCGTCCTCGAGTACCTGAAGGACTTCTCGCACGCCGAGGAGTGGGACCCGGGCACCGAGTCGTGCCAGCGCATCGACGACGGCCCGGTCGCCGTCGGCAGCCGCTGGCGGAACACGTCGAAGATTGCGGGCGTGAGCACCGAGCTGGAGTACGAGCTCACCGAGCTCGACGACACGCACGTGCAGTTCGTGGGCACCAACGACACCGCCCACTCCACCGACACGATCACCGTCCAGCCGCACGGGTCGGGCAGCGAGATCACCTACGTCGCCGACATCCAGCTGAAGGGTGCCGCGAAGCTCGCGACGCCTGTCGTCAAGCTGGTCTTCGAGAAGATCGGCAGCGACACCGAGGACGACCTCGTGCAGGTGCTCAACCGGCTCTGAGGCGTGCGTCCCTGAACCGGGACGTCGGGCCGGGGCGCGGAACATCCCGCTGCCGCCCGACGTTCACCCCCAGGTCTGCGCCGTGGTCGACGATGGAGCCCACGCGCCACCAGCACGCCCGGCACCGACCCCAGGGGACCGCATGAGCACCGCCACGACCGACCCGACCGCGACGACGGACACGCCCCCGCTGCCGCGCGAGCACCTGCTCGTCATCGGCACGCTGCTGGTGGCGTCGTTCGTGGTGATCCTCAACGAGACGGTCATGAGCGTGGCCGTGCCGGTGCTGCAGGACGACCTCGGCGTGCCGCCGTCGACGGGCCAGTGGCTGACTACCGCGTTCATGCTCACGATGGCCGTCGTCATCCCGCTCACCGGCTACCTGATCCAGCGGATGGCCACGCGCACGCTCTACGTCGCGGCGATGTCGCTGTTCACGGCGGGCACGGTGCTCGCGTTCGCGTCGCAGGGCTTCGCGATGCTGCTGGTCGCGCGGGTCGTGCAGGCCTCGGGCACCGCCGTGATGCTGCCGCTGCTCATGACGACGGTCATGACGATCGTCCCCGTCGCCCGGCGCGGCGCGATGATGGGCAACATCACGGTGGTCATCGCCGTCGCCCCCGCGCTCGGCCCGACGCTCTCGGGATTCGTGCTCGACCACTTCGGCTGGCGATGGATCTTCGGCGTCGTCGCCCCGATCGCGCTGGCCGCGCTCGTGGTTGGCGCGCGCTACGTGGTCAGCGTGGCGGCCACCGGCGACCAGCGCATCGACGCCGTGTCGGTGCCGCTCTCGGCGCTCGGCCTCGGCGGTCTGGTGTACGGCCTCGTCGGCATCGGCGAGCACGCGCAGGGGTCGTCGGGCACGCCCACCTGGCTGCCGTTCGTCGTCGGCGGCGTGGCCCTGGCCGCCTTCGTCGCCCGCCAGCTGCAGCTGCAGCGTGACGACCGCGCGCTGCTCGACCTGCGCGTGTTCACGTCGGGCCAGTTCCGCATCGCCACGGGCGCGATGCTCATCGCCATGGCGGCCATGTTCGGCTCGTTCCTCCTGCTGCCGCTCTTCGCGCAGCAGACGCTCGGCCTCAGCGCGCTCGAGACCGGACTCATCACCCTGCCCGGCGGCGTCGTGATGGGCGTGACCGGACCGTTCGTCGGCCGGCTCTACGACCGGCTCGGCCCGCGCGTGCTCGTCGTGCCGGGGTCGCTGCTCGTGTCGGCGGGCCTGTGGCTGCTGGTCGACGTCGACGCGGACACGTCGGTCGCGTGGCTGGTGGGCGCCAACCTGGTGCTGATGCTGGGTCTGTCGGCCACGTTCACGCCGCTCATGACCACAGCCCTCGGCTCCGTCGAGCCTCGCCTGTACTCCTACGCGAGCGCCGTCGTCGGCAGCCTGCAGCAGGTGGCCGGCGCCGCCGGCGCGGCTCTGTTCATCACCATCATGACCGTCGTCTCCGCCAGCGGCGTCGACGCCGGACTCGGCGAGGGTCAGGCGTTCGTCGGTGGTGTGCAGCAGGCGTTCCTGGTGGGTGCGCTGCTGAGCCTCGTGCTCGTCGTCCTCGTCCCGTTCCTGCGCAAGGCCGACGCACCCGAGGGTGCGCCCGCTCACTGAGGGCGCCCCCGTCGCCCTGCGGGCGGTAGGTGGCGCGCGCTTCCTCGTCGGCGGCGGTAGGCAGCACGCGGAAAACAGCGTCGAGAGCGCTACCCACCTACCGCTGACAGGTCGGGTTCCGCGCGCCACCTACCGCTGACAGGTCGGGTTCCGCGCGCCACCTACCGCTCGGGGGGCGGGTCCCCTCGTCCTCGGCTTCGCCGTCAGCGGACCCGTGCGGCGACGCCTGCCGCCCGGCCTCGTGCGGGTGCTGGTGCTCGTCGTCAGCGGGTCGTCGGCGCTGCTGCTGCTCGTGCGCTCCCTCCTCGGCTGCGTCGCGCGCCGCGGCCCGGCGACCCACCAGACCTGGGCAGAACGCGCCAGACGAACCTCTCTCGTCTACACTGGCCGGAGCAGGAGCCGTACGGCCCGCACTCGTGGGTGGGTGCTCAGCCACCGACCCGCCGCCGATGTCACTGGCGGCCGAGTCGCCGTACGCCCTGTCGCGGCGACGGGCACGACCCGTCCGCCGCCGGCCGAGGCAGACGTCCGGCCGTGGAGGAGGAGCCTGTTGGCCACGAGAACGCAGCAGCGGAACCCGCAGAAGGCACGCCAGAACGGCAGCGGGGCCCGGCGCAAGAAGCACGATGACGACACCGGACTCATGCCCGTGCTCGCGAAGGCGGTGCGCGAGGTCGAGAACGCGGTGCAGCGACGACGCGTCACCGCGTCGACCCGCGCCACCTTCCAGGCCGTCGGCCTGCTGGTGCGCGAGGAGCGCGCCCGCGTGAAGACCGCCACCGACCTCACCGAGCCGCAGCGCGCCGACCAGCTCAAGCGACTCGACGGCGTCGCCACCATCCTGGCCAAGACCGCGACGCGCGAGCCCGCGCTGCTCATGCTGCTCACCGACGACGCCGAGATCTCCAGCTCGACCCTCGCGCTCAAGCGTGAGCTGATGGCAGCCGCCGGCCTCGAGCTGGCCGTCGAGCCGCCCGCCGCCACCACCGAGCTGCGGGTCGACCGCTCCGTCGTGCCCCGCTCCGTCGTCGCGCGCCAGCTCGCCAACCCCTTCATGCCGCCGGAGTTCTCGCCCGAGCCGCCGCCCCGCACCGGGCCTAGCCGCCTCGCCACGTGGGAGCTCATCGGCCCCCTGCTGTCGTCGTTCGAGCGGGCCGCCGCCGGTGCGCCCGCCTGCATGGAGCTCCCCGAGCCGCTCCCGCTGAACCACCGCGGACCCGACCTCATGCGCCACCAGGCCCAGCTCGTGTCGTCCGCCGCCGAGGGACACCGCACCTTCCTGCTCGCCGACGAGCCCGGCCTCGGCAAGACCGCGCAGTCGCTGCTCGCCGCGCACGCGGCGCAGGCCTACCCGCTGCTCGTCGTCGTGCCGAACGTCGTCAAGGCGAACTGGGCGCGCGAGGTCGGGCTGTGGACCCCGCAGCGCGCCGTCACGGTCGTGCACGGCAACGGTGACGACATCGACGCGTTCGCCGACATCGTCGTCGTCAACTACGAGATCCTCGACCGCCACGCCGGCTGGCTCGGCGACCTCGGCTTCCGCGGCATGGTGCTCGACGAGGCGCACTTCATCAAGAACACGTCGTCGCAGCGCTCGCGTCACGTGCTGCGCATCGCCGACCGCATCCGCAGCCGCACCGCGCGACCGCTGATGATGGCGCTCACCGGCACCCCGCTCATCAACGACGTGGAGGACTTCCGCGCCATCTGGCAGTTCCTCGGCTGGATCGACGAGAAGAAGCCGCTTCCCGAGCTCATGCACCGGCTCGACGAGACCGGCCTGACGCCGCTCGACCCCGGCTTCTTCCCCGCCGCCCGGCAGGCCGTCATCGACATGGGCATCGTCCGACGTCGCAAGATCGACGTCGCCGCCGACATCCCCGCCCGCCGCATCGCCGACATGCCCGTCGAGCTCGACGGCGAGGCCGGCCGCTCCATCCGCGCCGCCGAGGCCGAGCTGGCCCGTCGGCTCGTCGCCCGCTACGACCGGGCGGCCGCCGCCCGGGTCGAGGCCGGGCACCCGGTGGCCGACGTGCTCGACCTCGACCTCGTCCGCAAGGTCGCGGCGTGGGAGCGCGAGGAGGCCAACGAGTCGACCGGCGAGAACGTGTTCTCGATGGTGCGTCGCATCGGCCAGGCCAAGGCCGGTCTGGCTGCCGACTACACCGCCCAGCTGGCGCGCAGCGTCGGCAAGGTCGTGTTCTTCGCGAAGCACCTCGACGTCATGGACGCCGCGCAGAAGGCGTTCGAGGAGCGCGGCATCGGCTACTCGACCATCCGCGGCGACCAGACGGCCGCGGCGCGCGCGAAGGCGATCGACGCGTTCCAGAACGACCCGGGCACGCAGATCATCGTCTGCTCGCTGACCGCGGCCGGCGTCGGCATCAACCTGCAGGTGGCGTCGAACGTGGTCCTCGCGGAGCTGTCGTGGACCGACGCGGAGCAGATGCAGGCGATCGACCGCGTGCACCGCATCGGTCAGGAGGAGCCGGTCACCGCGTGGCGCATCATCGCCTCGCAGACGATCGACACGCGCATCGTGGAGCTCATCGACAGCAAGGCCGGGCTCGCCGCCCGCGCCCTCGACGGTGAGGACACCGAGGTCGACGTCACCGACGTCCAGCTCGAGGCCCTCGTCGGCATCCTGTCGGACTCTCTCCGCTCGCGTCGCCGCTGACCGGGCCCGCTCCGCCTGCGCGTTTGCGTGGGGCCCCACTCAAACGTGCGAGAACGACGCACGGTTGCGTTGGGGGGAGCTGGTTTACGTGGGGCCCCACGTCAACGGGCCTGAGGACGCGAGGCGGGGCGGGCCGCTCGATCAGCGCCGGGCGGTCACGCCGCGCGGGAAGGCGGGGACGTCGCCGGGCCAGTCGCCCAACCGTTCGCGAGCGGGTGAGCCGTCGTCGGTGCGCACGTTGACGAGGCTGAAGGACGTCTGCCCGGGGACGGGCTCGCCGCGCTCGACCCATCCGCCCTCGGCCGCTGCTGCGTCGACGTCGAACTCGGGGCCGTCGCCGGTGTCGACGCTGACCGTGATGTACGTGTTCGGCAGGTAGCCGGTGCGCACGGACCACGCCGACTCCACCAGGAACGTCACCAGCGCGGGTCCGTCGACGATCCGGTACCCCGGCGCGACCGTGACCCGGACGTCGTAGCCGGTGTTGCCCTTGATGTTCGGCGGCTCGCCCCCAGCCACGTCGATCGTCAGGCCGGGGATGCTCGAGACGGCAGCCTGCGCCTGGCGCAACGTCTGCCCGCCCGACGCCGCATCGTGGGGGATGTCGTAGCGCGGGCCGCCCGCAGCACCGCAGCCTGCGAGCGCGACGAGGACGGCGACGGCCGCGACGAGGCGTCTCGCCGTCGAGCCTGCTTGCGTCGTCGTCGGGGTGCCCATGCGGGAGATCCTGGCATCTCGGGGGTCTTGCTGGGGTGGGGGCCTCAGAGGTCTCGTCCTCCTGCTGCGCTGCCTCGGGATGTCTCGACGTGCTGGTGCGACGTCTGCGCGGGTCTCGGCTCGTTGCTGCGCCGCCTCGGCGTTCGCTGGGGGTGGTCTCCGAAAGGGCTTCGACCGGGCGGCTGGCATCCGCGCTGGTCTGGGGTCTCGGGCCGGGACTTGGTGCTGGGGCGAACGCACGCGGACGCAGAAGCTTGGGTGCCCTTGGGGTTGGGGGGACGCACGATTCTGCTTTCGCGTGGAACGGTCCACGCCAAGGCAGAATCCTTCCGGCGCGACGCCCTCCATCGGTGGATCATCAACCGCAGGGGCGCTCCTGATGTTGCAGATCCACCGATGAAACGCGCGAACGCAGAGACGAAGAATCATGCGTCACCCGAGAGCCCAGGCCAGACCCCGAGACCCGAACCCGCCCCCAGGCCCGCTGCCGGTCGAGGCCCTTGCGGAGACCACCCCCAGCGCGAGCCGCGGCAGCGCACCAGCAAGGTCAGGCTCCCGCAGGCAGCGCACCAGCAAGGTCAGGCTCCCGCAGCCGGCGCGACGGCGGGACCCCGTCAGGCCAACGCGCGGTCGAGGTTGATGGCGGCGCTGATGAGGGACAGGTGCGTGAAGGCCTGGGGAAAGTTGCCGAGCTGGTCGCCGGTGGCGCCGATCTGCTCGGCGTAGAGGCCGAGGTGATTGGCGTACGTGAACATCTTCTCCAGCGCGACCTCGGCCTCGCGCAGACGACCGGCGCGGGTCAACGCCTCGACGTACCAGAACGAGCAGAGGCTGAAGGTGCCCTCGCCGTCGCCCACCCCGTCGCCGTCGGCGTCGGCGTCCTCGATGCCGTCGGGGGCGGCGTGGACGTCGTAGCGGAAGACGAGGCTGTCGGCGACGAGCTGCTCCTCGACGGCCGCCAGCGTCGACAGGAACCGCGGGTCGACGGGCGAGCAGAACTTCACCATCGGCATCAGCAGCACGCCGGCGTCGAGCACCGGGTCGTCGTCGGGGGCGGCGTCCGGGTCGGCCTCGGCCATGAGGAACGTCTCGTGGTGCGGGTCCCAGTGGTCGCTGAGGATCCGCTCGTGGATCTCGTCGCGCACCCGCGACCACGCGCCGACGTCGCCGGGCAGCCCCCGGCGCCGGGCCATGCGGATCATCCGCTCGACCGCGACCCAGCACATGAGCCGGCTGGTGGTGTGGGCGCGCACGTCGCCGCGGATCTCCCACATGCCGGCGTCGTCGGCGTCCCAGTGCTCGAGCACCCAGTCGAGCACGCGCCGCAGGTCGTTCCACGCGTCGTGGCTGATGCCCGGCCCGTACTTGTCGAACAGGTAGACGGCGTCGATGACCTCGCCGTAGATGTCGAGCTGCATCTGGTCGACGGCCGCGTTCCCGACCCGCACCGGACGAGAGTCGCGGTAGCCCGACAGGTGGTCGAGCTCGTGCTCGTCGGTGGGCGCCGACCCGTCGATGTCGTACAGCACCCGCAGCGGCCCGAGCTCGGCCTCGTCCTCGCGCTCCTCGCCGAGCCGCTCCGACAGCCAGCGGGTGAACGCGTTCGCCTCCGACGTGAACCCGAGACGCAGCAGCGCGTACAGGCTGAAGCCGGCGTCGCGGATCCACACGTAGCGGTAGTCCCAGTTGCGGGTGCCGCCGATCGTCTCCGGAAGGCTCGTCGTGGGGGCGGCGACGATCGCGCCACTCGGCTCGTGGGTGAGCAGCTTGAGGGTGATGGCGGAGCGGTGCACCGTCTCGCGCCACCGGCCGGCGTACGTCGACTGCGACAGCCAGCTGCGCCAGAACTGCGACGTCGCCTCGAACAGCGCCGACGTGTCGGTGTCGTCGCAGCCGTCGGTGGGGGTGTCGGCGTGCGGGTCGAGCACCTCCAGCACGAACAGGGCCCGCTCGCCCTCCTCGAGCGTGAACTCGGCGGTCACGTCGCCGGCGTCGACCTCGAGCGGCACCGTCGCGCCGAACGCCATGCGCACGCCCGGGTCGTCACCCCGGCCCTCGCAGGTGAGGGAGACCCCGTGGCCCGACGCGACGTCGAGCAGCTCGAGGTCGGGCGTCGTGCGCCCGTAGTGGGGGCGGGCCGCCACCCGGGTGCGGACCACGGAGCGTCCGCGGACGGCCACGACGCGACGCACGAGGCGCTGGCGGTGGTCGGGGTCCTCCGCGCGGAGCACGGGCATGAAGTCGTGCACCTCGACCACGCCGTCGTCGGTGAGGAAGCGGGTGGCGAGGATCGCGGTGTCGGGGAAGTAGAACTGCTGCGACCGCACCGACCCGTCGACCGGCTCGAGCTCCCAGGCCCCGCCGCGCTCGTCGTCGAGCACCGACGCGAACACGCTCGGCGCGTCGAAGCGCCCGGGACAGAACCAGCCGATGGTCCCGTCGGTGCCGACGA
This sequence comes from Aeromicrobium erythreum, assembly GCF_001509405.1. Taxonomy (NCBI): domain Bacteria; kingdom Bacillati; phylum Actinomycetota; class Actinomycetes; order Propionibacteriales; family Nocardioidaceae; genus Aeromicrobium; species Aeromicrobium erythreum. Next base: position 3,232,004 of record NZ_CP011502.1, on the reverse strand, counting down.
GCGCGGCCGTGCGCAGGTCTCCGACCAGGCCGTGGTCGGAGATCGGCAGCGGCCCCGACGTCGGACCTGGTGGGGACCCCGTCATCGCAGGTGCCAGCCGCGCTCGCCCGCGAGGTCGAGCGCAGCCTGCGGGCCCCACGAGCCCTTCTCGTACGTCTGCACCGGCGGCGGGTCCTCCAGCACGGGCGTGATGACCTGCCAGAGCCGGTCGACCTCGTCGCCGCGCGTGAACAGCGTCTGGTCGCCGTGCATGACGTCGAGCAGCAGCCGCTCGTACGCCTCGAGCGGCCGGTGCTCCGGGTCGTCGTCGGGCAGCTTGAAGGTGGCTGACGCACGCGTCAGCTCGAACGTCGGGCCGGGTCGCTTGACGTGCAGCGCGGCCGTCACCTCGGGCGCCTCGCCGAGCTCGAGCACGAGGCGGTCGTCGCCGTCCTGACGCTCGTCGAACAGCGGCTCCGGGGCACGGAAGAACAGGGTGGCGGTGCGTCGGGTCGCCGCCATCGCCTTGCCGGTGCGCAGCAGGAACGGCACGCCACGCCAGCGGTCGTTGTCGACGTGCACCCGGACCGCCACGAACGTCTCCACCTCGGAGTCGTCGTCGACGCCCTCCTCGTCGCGGTAGCCCTCGTACTGGCCCCGCACGACGTCGTCGGCGCGCAACGGCTGCAGGTCGGCGAAGACCGCGGCCTTCGCGTCGCGCAGGTGGTCGGCGTCGATGCTCTCGGGCCGCTCCATCGCCAGGAAGCCGAGCACCTGCGAGAGGTGCGTCGAGACCATGTCGCGCAGGGCGCCGGTGGCCTCGTAGAAGCTGCCGCGACCCTCGATGGTGAGCTCCTCCGGCACGTCGATCTGCACGGCGCACACGTGCTCGGCGTCCCACGACGGCTCGAGCAGGCCGTTCGCGAAGCGCAGCGCGAGCACGTTCTGCACGGCCTCCTTGCCGAGGAAGTGGTCGATGCGGAACACGCTGTCCTCGCCGGCGACCTCGTCGAGCGTCGCCTGCAGCGAGCGCGACGACTCCAGGTCGGTGCCGAACGGCTTCTCCACGACGATGCGTGCACCGTCGGCGATGCCCGTCTCGCCGAGCATGCGGATCATCGGCTCCATCGCGGCGGGCGGGACGGAGAGGTAGACCAGTCGGCGCGCATCGCCGCCCAGCTCGGACTCCGCGTCCCGCACGGCGGCCGCGAGGTCGCTGCCGTCGTCGGCGTCGGAGGTCTGGAAGCTGGTGCGCGAGACGAGCCGCTCGGCCACGTCGACGTCGAGGTCGTCGACGAACTCCTTGAGCCCGTCCATCACCTGCTCGCGGAAGTCCTTCTTCGGCTCGTGCCGCCCCGACCCGATGACGCGGTAGTCGGCGGGCAGCCGGTCGGCGAGCGCCAGCCGGTAGAGGCCGGGGAACAGCTTGCGCTTGGCGAGGTCACCGGTCGCGCCGAACAGCACGACGACCTGCGGAGGGAGGGAAGAGGAGGAGCTCACGACACGTCCTGGCGTCAGGGAAACGGGGTCACGTTCCACGCTAGGAGCGACCGTGGGGGAGCGCATGCCGACTGGACGTGACGTGGTCGTGCGACGGCCGCCCGTGGTGGTCAGAAGGGGTCAGCTCGGGTCGGGTCGGGGGTCCGCGACGGGCTCGACGTCGGCGACGGTCTTGTCGGCGCGCAGGCCGCGCCAGACGGGGTGGCGCAGGTGGCCGGAGTCGGTCCAGCCCGCCGCGGTGACCTCGCCGACGAGCTCGGCCTCGGTCCACACCGCCTCCCGGGCGACGTCGCGCGGGGCCTCGACGGTCGGCTGGTCGCGGCGCAGCGGCTCGAGCCGGCGAGCGAGGTCGGCGAGCGCGCGCTCGTCGAACCCGGTGCCCACGCGACCCGCGTAGCGCAGGCCACCGGCCGCGTCGGGCACCGCGACGAGCAGCGACCCCACCCCGCCGGTGCGCCCGCCGCGGCCAGGCCGCCACCCGACCACGACCACCTCCACGTGGTCCTCGTGCTTGAGCTTCACCCAGTGCGCCGAGCGGCTGCCGGGCCGGTACCGGCTGCTGCGCCGCTTCGCGACCACGCCCTCGAGGCCCAGCTCCCGGCTCGACGCGAGCGCGGCGTCGAGGTCGCCGTCGAAGGCGGCGGGCACGTCGACCCGGTCGGCGTCGTCGAGGTCGAGGCCCTCGAGCAGCTCGCGGCGCTGCACGTAGGGCAGGCCCGTGACGTCGGTCCCGCCCAGCCGCAGCAGGTCGAAGACGACGTAGCGCACGGGCACGGCCCGGCGCGCCGCGGCGACGTCGCGCGGCCGGACGAGCCCGATGCGCTGCTGGATGCGTCCGAACGACGGCGCACCGTCGTCGCCGAGCGCGACGACCTCGCCGTCGACGACGGCATCGTCGAGGTGCAGCCCGGCGAGCGCCTCGGCGACCTCCGGGTAGGTCGTCGTCACGTCCTTACCGCTGCGCCCCACGAGCCGCACGGCCCCGCCGTCGCACGTCGCCACCACGCGGACGCCGTCCCACTTCATCTCGAACGCCCAGGCGTCGGCGTCGCGGTGCGGGTCGAGGCCGTCGGGCCGGCTCGCGAGCATGGGCGCGACGGTCTCGAGGCGGCCGGCGTCGGGCGGACCCCCGCCGTCGGGCTCGTCCGTCGTGGGCGTGGTCGTGGGCGCGGTGCCATCGTCGGCTGCCGCAGTGTCGGCTGCCGCAGTGTCGGGGGCCGCCGGCGGGTCCATGCGGTGCATCAACCAGTTCTCGCCGGTGCGGATGAGGGCGAACCGCACGCTGCCGCCCAGCCCACCGCCCGCGGACCCGTGCAGCACGGCGATGACCTCGCCCTCCTTCCACTTCTCCAGCGTGTACGTGCCGTGGTCCCAGATGCTGACCTGCCCCGCGCCGTACTCGCCCCTCGGGATGGTCCCCTCGAACGTCGCGTACTCCATCGGGTGGTCCTCGGTGGGGACGGCGAGGTGGTTGCGGCTCGGGTCGGTCGGCGGACCCTTCGGCACGGCCCACGAGACGAGCACGCCCTCGCGCTCCAGCCGGACGTCGTAGTGCAGGCGTGTGGCGTGGTGCTCCTGCACCACGAAGATCGGGTCGGCGCCTCGCTCCGTCGGCGCCTCCGCGGGCACCGGCTCGGGGGTGCGCGACGCGTCGCGCATCGAGCGGTAGACCGTCAGCCGGTCCGGTGCGGCCACAGGTGCTTCGTCGCCCGACGTCGGCTGCGGGTCCAGGCCCGCGAGCGGGTCGTCGTCGCGCTCGAGCACCTCCTCCATCGTCAGGTGACGCAGGTCGGGCCCCAGCTCGTCCCACGACCGCGGCGCGGCGACGAACGGACCCTCCCCGTCGGCCGCTGCACGACCGCGCAGCGAGTACGGCGCGATCGTCGTCTTCGCCTGGTTGTTCTGGCTCCAGTCGACGAGCACGCGACCCTCGCGCAACGACTTCTTCATCGACGAGACCACGAGGTCGGGCAGCTCGTCCTGCAGCGCCGCAGCGACCTGCTTCGCGAAGGCGTTCACGTAGTCGGCATCGTGCTCGCCCGTCAGGTGCGCGTACAGGTGCAGGCCCTTGCTGCCGCTCGTCACCGGGAACGCCTCCAGCCCGACGTCGGCCAGCAGGTCGCGCGCCGCGTGCGCCACCTCCACGCACTCCGCCAGCCCCACGCCCGGGCCGGGGTCGAGGTCGAGCACCAGCCGGTCCGGGTGGCGCGGCGTCCCGTCGGCCTCCACCCGCCACTGCGGCACGTGCAGCTCCAGCGCCGCCACCTGCCCCAGCCACGCCAGCGCCGCCGGCCCGTCCACGAGCGGGTACACGTTCACGTGGCTCTTGTGCCGCACCACCACGCGGCGCACCCAGTCGGGCGCGGAGTCCGGCAGGTTCTTCTCGAAGAAGAGCTCTGCGCTCTTCTCCGCCCGTGGCCCGGAACCCCCGCCGGGGGCCTTCTCCGCCCGTGGCCCGGAACCCCCGCCGGGGGCCTTCTCCGCCCGTGGCCCGGAACCCCCGCCGGGGGCCTCACCGACAGCGCCGACGCCGTCCGGCCAGCGCTTGCGGGTGACCGGCCGCCCGGAGGCGTGGGGGAGGAGCCGGTCCGCGACGGCCACGTAGTAGGAGATCACCTCGGCCTTGGTGGTGCCCGTCGCCGGGTACAGCACCTTGTCGGGGTTCGTCAGACGCAGGCGCCGACCGTCGATCGTGACGGTCTGGCTGCTCGACGAGCCGCGGCTGGGCATGCCGCCGGGTCAGGCCTTCTTGCGGGCGCGCGGCTTCGACGCGGTGCTGCCGCCCTGGCCGCGACGCTCCTTGCTCCGCTCGACGCTGCGCTTGAGCGCCTCCATCAGGTCGACCACCTCGGCGTCGTCACCGTCGTCGTCGCTCGTGCCGAACGTCGCCGCCGTGTCGATCGTGTCGCCCTGCTCGAGCTTGGCCTCCACCAGCGTCCGCAGCTGCTCCTGGTAGTCGTCGGTGAACTGCGACGCGTCGAAGTCGGCCGCGAGCGAGTCGACCAGCTGCGAGGCCATGTCGCGCTCCTTCGCGCTGATCCGCGGCACGGTCTCCAGCACGTCGAAGTCGGCGGTGCGCACCTCGTCGTCCCACAGCATCGTCTGCAGCAGCAGCGTCTTGTCGCGCACGCGCAGCACCGCCAGGCGCGACTTCTGCCGCAGCGCGAACCGCACCACCGCGCTGCGGTCGGTGTCCTCGAGGGCGCGGCGCAGCAGCGTGTAGGGCTTGATCGCCGTCTTGTCGGGCTCCAGGAAGTACGCCTTGTCGAGCCGGATCGGGTCGATCTGCTGGGCCGGCACGAACTCCAGCACCTCGATCTCCTTCGCCGACTCCGCCGGCAGCGACGCGAGGTCGTCGGCGGTCAGCACCACCGTGTTCTCGCCGTCGTCGTACGCCTTCGCGATGTCCTCGTAGGCGACGACCTCGCCGCAGACCTCGCACCGTCGCTGGTAGCGGATGCGCCCGCCGTCCTCCGCGTGCACCTGGTGCAACGACACGTCGTGGCTCTCGGTGGCGCTGTAGACACGCACCGGCACGTTGACCAGGCCGAAGCTGATCGACCCCTTCCAGAGCGAACGCATGGGATCAGTGTTCCGCACTGGAAGGTCGGCGGCCACTCCGTGACGCACGACGGGCCGGGACCCGAAGGTCCCGGCCCGTGCGTGCGGTGACGCGGTCGGCTAGTTCGTGCCCGGCGCGTCGACGGAGTCGAGCGAGTCGGCCGGGGCGGCCGGCTTCGGCGGGGCCGGCGGGGGCGTCGCCGGCTGGTACGGCGGCGGGGGCGGGGTCTGCTTGCCCTTGAGCGTCGCGAAGGCGGCGGCACCCGCACCGATCAGCAGACCGATGCCCACCACGCGGCGCAGACGTCGCTTCTTCTTGGGCTTGACCTCCTCGGGCAGGCGGTCGGCGACGCCCTTGGGGAGGCGGTCGTAGGTCTTCTCGCTCAGCTCGGGCGCGCGGTCGAGGAGGTCGTGCCCGATCTCGGGAAGACGCTCGCGCAGGTCGGCGACACCGGACTGCGCCTTCGCGACGACGGTGTCGCGCACCTCGGGCGCCCGGTCGGCGAGCTGCTGGCGGACGCTGTCGGCCTGGGCGACGAGGTCGTCGAGGCGGCCCTCGAGGCGCTCCTGGACCTTGTCCCGGACGGTCTTGTTCTTCCTCAGCGACATGCTGGCACGGCTCCTCGGTCGGCGTGGATGCTTCTGCTCACGACACTATCGCCGGGTCCTGGACGACGCACCCTGGCCGTCGACATGACCGGACATCCGCCCAGTTTTCGATGTTCGGCGGCGCGAGCGACCCCGTTCTTGCGATCATGGCGGGCGTCGTCGGAGTGGCGTCCAGGGGAGGTCCAGGTGCTGCGCAAGGTCGCCGAGCTGCGAAGGGCCGTGGGTTGGCCCGCCATGACGGCGGCGACGGTGCTGCTCAGCCTGACCGCCCTCTGCATGCTGGCGCTCACGCTCGCCACGTGGCAGCCGGACAACAACCCGCGCTGGGTGCTCTACGTCCTCGTGGTCGTGGCGCTCGGCGGTCTCGCCTGGACCGTGAGGCGCGGTGCGTTGCTCGAGCCGCGCGAGGTCGCGGCGATGGTGTCGCTCTGCTTCGTGGCGCTCGCCGTGCTGACGTGGGGCACCGAGCGTCAGGTCGCCGTCCTCGCCAACGGCACGAGCACGCCGACCCTGGCCGTCTTCGCCGTGTGGTTCCTGCCGCTGGCGCTGGCGCGCGTGGTGTCGTACGTCGGCACGGCGCTGTGGGTGCTGGCCGTCGCCTCGCACCACGACCCGCAGATGCTCGGGCCGACGGTCGCCGTCGTCGTGCAGGTGCTGGTGGGCACCGAGGTCCTGGGTCGGCTGCGGCTGCGGCTCGACCGGCTCGCCCGCACCGACCAGCTCACCGGCGCGCTCAACCGGTGGGGCGTGCAGGCCGTGGTCGACGCGCAGCTGGTCCGGCGCCGCCGGCTGGGGACGCCGCTGACCGTCCTCGCCCTCGACGTCGACGACCTGCGCGCTGTGAACACCCTCGGGGGCCACGCGGCGGGCGACCGGCTGCTGACGTCGGTCGTCGAGCACCTGCGCGCCGGGCTGCGCGAGGGTGACGTGCTCGGCCGCCTCGGGGGCGACGAGTTCCTCGTCGTCATGCCAGGAGCCGACCACGGCGTCGCCGACGTCGTCGCGCGGCGGCTGCAGGTGGGTGCTCCGGCATCGTGGTCGTGCGGGGTGGCGCAGGCGCGCGCCGACGACGACGTCGCGTCGCTGCTCGCGCGGGCCGACGACCGGATGTACGCGCAGAAGCAGGGGCGTCGACCGGAGTCGGGTCAGACCTGAGTGACGCCCGGCGCGGGGTCGGGGTCGTCGGCGACCGACGTGAGCAGCCCGCGGCGCTCCGCCCAGGTCTCGAACCAGATCGTGAAGAACGGCGGGATGGACGCCGCCAGCGCCAGGGCGAGGGTCTTGAGGTTCCAGCGGAACGTCGACCACGCCACGACCGCGAGCGAGCAGTAGGCGAGGAACAGGACGCCGTGGATCGGGCCCACGATCGGCACACCGCCCTCGAGTCCGGCGTGCGGGTCGTCCTGCACGACCCACTTGAAGAACATCGCGACGAGCAGCGCGCCCCACGACACCGCCTCGGCGAAGGCGAAGATGCGGAACCAGCGCCGCACCGACCGGGCCCGGTCGTGAGGCTGGGGGACGGTCTCGGGGGCCGCAGGATCGGTCACGACCCACAGCGTAGTGGCGTCACACAAAGGAAACAGCCTCGTGGTGAGATGGGGACATGGCCTTCCTGCTGCGCGTCGAGCTGCCCGACGTCCCGGGCTCGCTCGGTGCGCTGGCCACGGCGCTCGGTGGTGCGGGTGCCGACATCGAGGCGATCGAGATCGTGGAGCACCGCGCCGACGGCAAGGCGGTCGACGACGTGCTGCTCGAGCTGCCGCCGAGCGTCATGGCCGACGCCCTCGTGACGGCGTGCCACGAGCTCGACGGCGTGCGGGTGCACTGGATCTCGCGGTACAACGCGGGCGCCAACCTGAGCATGGACCTCGAGGCCGTCGAGCAGTTCACGTCGGAGCCGCAGCACGCCGTCGAACGGCTCGTCGAGGTCGTGCCGGCCACGTTCCGCACCGACTGGGCCATGGCGCTGCGCCGCGTCGACGGCGAGGCGTCGGTGCTGTTCGCGTCGCCGTCGGCCCCGAAGCTCGTGCCCGAGGCGGCGGAGTGGCTGTCGATCAGGTCGTCGTCGCGCCTGGAGGGCGTCGAGGCGTGGTCGTCGACGCTGCTCGCCGGCACGCACGCGAAGGACCGCCAGGGTCGCGGCTTCGTCGTGGTCGTCGGACGGCACGGCGGCCCGGAGTTCCTCGCCTCCGAGCTCGCCCGCCTGGGCCACATGACGTCGCTCGCGGGGTCGGTCCAGGCCTGACCCCCGCTGCGCGTTTACGTGGGGCCCCACGTCAACGCGCGCTGGGGGCTGTCGTTTGCGTGGGGGAGTTCACTTTTGGGTGGGGCCCCACGTAAACAGGCGCTGGGGGCTGTCGTTTGCGTGGGGGAGTTGACCTTTGGGTGGGGCCCCACGTAAACAGTGCGTCCCACCCCAGGACTGGGTGGGGGAGTCGCACCTGGGGTGGGGCCCCACCCCGAGGGCAGCGGCGGGTGGGTCAGGGGGTGGAGGGGGTCTCCTCGAGCGGCTTCTTCGGGTCGGTGAGGGGGACGTGGGCGTGCTGGAAGCGGCCCAGGGCGGCGACCTCGCGCTCGAGGTCGGGCACGTGCCGCTTGAGCTGCGGACGCATGAAGAGCCACGCGACGGGGGAGTTGAGCAGCGGCTTCGTCCAGTTGGCGAGCAGCACGCCCCGCGGCACGTACACACGGGTCTTGCGACGGCGCAGGCCCGCGACGATCGCGTCGACGCAGTCGGCCAGGGTCGTGGTGCTGTTGGCGGGGTAGGGCAGCTTGCCGCGGATCGTCTTGAACGTCGGCAGGTCGGCCTCGGCGCCACGCACGATGTCGGTGTCGATCCACGACGGGTGCGCAACCCCGACCTTGATCCCGAGGTGGGCGACCTCCTGACGGGTCGCGAGGGCGAGCGACTCGGCGCCGGCCTTGCTGGCGTTGTACGACGCGAGCCCGGCGAGGTTGGTGAAGGCAGCCAGCGACGCGACGACGAGCGCGTACCCGCGGGTGCGCTCCAGGTGCGGGATCGACGCGTGCAGCGTGCGGTAGACGCCGTTGACGTTGATGTCGACGACCCGCTCGAACGACGCCTCGTCGATCTGGCGGACGGTGCCGTACGACGCGATGCCGGCGTTCGCCAGGACGTGGTCGATGCGGCCGAAGTGGGCTGCGGCGGCGTCGATCGCCTCGGTCATCGCGCGACCGTCGCGCGCGTCGGCCTCCCACCACGCCGCGGCCGGGCCGAGCTCGGCGGCGAGCGCCTCGAGCAGGTCGGGCTCCAGGCCCAGCAGCGCGACCTTGCCGCCCTGTGCCACGTACGCGCGTGCCACGCCCGCGCCGATGCCGCGGGCGGCGCCGGTGACGAGCAGGACCTTGCCGGTGAAGCCCTTGCGGGCGAACAGTGCCATGGCGTCAAGATACCGACGGTATCTGGGCGCGTCACGCGGGTGTGACCGATTCCCGACGCGCGCCCCGCAGTCGCCCACCAGTAGCCTCGCGGCCATGAGTGCCCTGCCCGGTGTGTCAGAGACGTTCGACCCCTCCGCGTGGGACGAGGTGCCCGGCTTCGAGCACCTCACCGACGTCACCTACCACCGCGCCCGCGCGCACGGCACCGTGCGCGTCGCGTTCGACCGCCCCGACGTGCTCAACGCGTTCCGCCCGCAGACGGTCGACGAGCTGCTGCAGGTGCTCGACCACGCGCGCACGTCGGCCGACGTCGGCTGCGTGCTGCTCACCGGCAACGGCCCGAGCGAGAAGAACGGCAAGCGATCGTTCTGCACGGGCGGCGACCAGCGCATCCGCGGTCGGTTCGGCTACCAGTACGAGGACGGTGAGGCGTCCGGCTCCGACACCGGAGCGGAGGAGCCGTCGCCCATCGACAAGGCCCGCCTCGCGCGGCTGCACATCCTCGAGGTCCAGCGCCTCATCCGCTTCATGCCGAAGATCGTCATCTGCGTCGTCCCGGGCTGGGCGGCAGGCGGCGGGCACAGCCTGCACGTCGTCGCCGACCTGACCCTCGCGTCGGCCGAGCACGCCCGCTTCAAGCAGACCGACGCCGACGTCGGGAGCTTCGACGGCGGCTTCGGGTCGGCGTACCTGGCCCGCCAGGTCGGGCAGAAGTTCGCCCGCGAGATCTTCTTCCTCGCCGACGAGTACTCCGCCGAGGACGGCGTCCGCATGGGCACGGTCAACCGGGCCGTCCCTCACGACGAGCTCGAGGCGACCGCCCTGGAGTGGGGGCGCAAGATCAATGCGAAGAGCCCCACTGCGCAGCGCATGCTCAAGTACTCCTTCAACCTGATCGACGACGGGCTCGTCGGCCAGCAGGTCCTCATGGGCGAGACCACCCGCCTGGCCTACATGACCGACGAGGCGCAGGAGGGTCGCGACCAGTTCCTGGAGAAGCGCGATCCCGACTGGTCGCCGTTCCCCTGGTACTACTGAGGGCCCAGTCTGGCGCGCCCGTGCGACGCCACCGACTGAGGTGGACGGGTGCTGGCGGTGCCCGGTGCTAGAGTTGACGACCTGGGCTGGCCGAGAGGCCCTGGTCCAACCTTTAGGCGGGGATATCCCCCGCCACCCTCTTGAGGCGGGTTCTTCCCGCCTCAAGACGTTTCCAGGGGTGTCGTCGTGCGCGAGCTAAGCATCTTCGTCGACGAGTCCGGCGACTTCGGCCCATTCGAGAAGCACTCGCCTTTCTACGTGCTGAGCCTCGTCTTCCATGATCAGAGCGACGACATCGCGCAGCACCTGGAGAAGATCCGCGACGCCCTGGTGGCGCGTGGCTTGCCGGCAGACCATGCGATCCACACCGGTCCCCTCGTGCGCCGGGAGCAGGACTATCGACTGCTCGACATGCCGTCCCGCCGTTCGATCTTCCGCGTGCTCGTCGACTTCGTCAGGACGTCCGAGGTCACGCACCACTCGTGGGTGTTCAGCAAACGCGAGCTGGGTGACACAGATCGGCTCGTCAGCGCGATGTCACGTGAGCTCGGTGAGCTGATCCGGTCGAGCTACGAGTTCTTCAGCTCGTGGGAGCGCATCGTCATCTACTACGACAATGGTCAGAAGGAGATCACGAATCTTGTCAACAGCGTCTTCAACGCTCACCTGAGTGTCGAGGTGCGCAAGGTGATCCCGGCCGACTACAGCCTGTTCCAGGCAGCCGACCTGTGCTGCACGCTCTCAATGCTCCGGCGAAAGATCGAGACCTCAGGCTTGTCGGCGTCCGAGCGCGGCTTCTTCTCGACGTCGAAGGACAGCGCCGAGCGCGCGCTGCGAAAGGGCTACTTCAAGAGCTTGGATCGTCAGCGGTTCGGTGGGTGAAGCCCCTCCCGTCCATCGACCCGGCGGAGACCGGTCCGCCCGCCGCGCTTCGCCGAGTATCTCCAAGCGGCCGAAAGTGGCTGGGTCGCCCGCCGTGTCCTGCGGCAGGATGACGGGATGGACTCGACGACGCTCTGGCGGCCGACCGGGCCGCAGGAGCTCGCGCTGGTCGAGGCATCGGGGTGGCGCGCGTGGCCGCCGCGGCTGCCCGACCAGCCGATCTTCTACCCCGTCCTGAACGAGGACTACGCCGTGCGGATCGCGCGCGACTGGAACGTGCCGGCGAGTGGTGTGGGCTACGTGACGCGCTTCGAGGTCGAGACGTCGTTCCTCGACGCGTACGACGTCCAGCAGGCGGGTGGCGACACCATCCTGGAGTACTGGATACCTGCCGAGGACCTCGCCGGGCTGAACGAGCACATCGTCGGCACGATCGACGTCGTGCAGGTGTTCCGCTGACCCTGGATCCGGCCCCGCGGCGACGCTAGGGTCGTGCCCACCGGGAACCGAGGGACGGAGGGCTCGTGTTCGGACGTAGGCGCGCGCGGCGTCGGGAGCACCCGACGACCGTCCGTCACCAGGAGCGGGAGCGGCCGTTCGAGCCAGCAGGTCTCGGGTGCTCGGAGACGGTGGACGCCGTCGACCGACACCTGGAGCAGTGGGTCGGGCCCGTCGAGACGGTCTTCCACGAGATCGTGTCCGACCTCGTGCACGTCGACGTGCACCTCGTGCCGGCCGGCGAGGGTCGGCCGTTCCACACGCTGGCGACGTCGGGCATGTCCGACCGCAGGATGACCGTGCCGCAGGACCTGCAGGGACAGGTGCCCGACCGGGTCGAGGTCATGGTCATGCTCCCGCCGGACTGGCCGGTCGACGAGGCCTCCTGGGTCGACGAGCGCTCCTACTGGCCCGTGCGCGCGCTGAAGGTGCTCGCCCGCTTCCCCCACGAGTACGAGACCTGGCTGGGTGCCTGGCACTCGCTGCCGAACGGCGACCCGGCCGAGCCGTACGCCGACGACACCCGCTTCTGCGGCCTCATGCTCGCCCCGCCGCTCCGGCTGCCGCAGGGGGCGCGGACCTTCCGCACCGACGACGGTCGTGAGGTCGCCCTGCTCGCGATGCTGCCGCTCCTGCCCGACGAGCTCGAGATGAAGCTGACCGAGGGGGTCGACGGCCTCCTCGACGGACTCGACGCGCACGGCGTGACGGAGCTGCTGGACCCCGACCGCCCGAGCGTCCTCGGTCCTCCACGGTGAGGTGGTCTCGGGGTCGCGACGCCAGCCGTGGGCACGGTGACGCTGCCGCAGAGGCACGCCGCCGCAGCCTCGCGGCGCTGCCCGGTCTCGGCTTCCCGCAGCCCCCGTCGCACCTGCCCCCGGTGGCCGACGCTGCCGATCCCCTCGTGCTCGTGGACGAGGAGCAGGTGATGCAGCGTGCGCTGGTGCTGACGGTGCGCGTGAACCTGGCCCTGCGCATGCCGCCGGAGCTCGCGCGCGCCTGGTTGGCGGAGCAGGGACTGCTCGCGTCGCTCAGCCCGCGCGAGCGCGCTCTCCTGTCGGGCGAGGTCGAGCCGGACTACTCGGACGAGGCGCAGGTCGAGGCCCTGTGGGCGCTGGCCTGGGTGCTCGGGCTCGTGCCCGAGCTCGACGCGAGCGCGCCGTGCGGCGACCAGCTCGCGTCGCTCATGCCCGACCTGCGCACCAGCGAGCCGGTGGCGGCGTGGCGCTCCCGCACCGGGCCTCGGCGCAGGGACGTCGAGGACGTGCTCCCCGTGCTCGACCTGCACCTCGCCCTGACGTGGGGGATCACCGACGCACGGCTCGCGGGCCGACCCCACCCCGGGCGTGTCGATCCGTCCGTCCTCTGGGAGCGACGTCGGGCCCTGGAGTGGACCGCCGGCGACGGCGTCCACGACAGCTGGGACGACGTGGACCTGTCCACCTGAGCAAGGCGTCCAGGACCGATCCCTACCCGGGTGGCCTCACCGAGGTCTACGCTTCTCCGCAGGTGGAACGTCGGGAGGGGACTGCCTGAGATGGAGCGGCTGCTCGGCCTCGAGAGCAGCGCCCCGCGCACGCGGACGCGATCCGCGGCGCTGGCGCTGGGCTTCGCCGTGCTCTTCGCCCTGGCGTTCCTCGCCGGCCGTGCGACCCGCGTGCCCCCGGCGCAGCTGGCGCTCGCCTGGCCGGCTGCCGGCGTGGTCATCCTCTGGCTGCTCGCGGCCCGCAGCTCGCTCGAGCGGATCGTCGCGTGCGTCGTCGTGGTGGTGGTCAGCGGTGTGCTCAACCAGCTCACCGGCACCGAGCCGCTGGGGGCCTGGCTCTTCGGCCTGGTCAACCTGTCGCACGGTGCCGTGGGTGCGGTCCTGCTGCATCGCTGGCGTCCGGCCTGGCTCCGCTCGACGTGGACGACGCTCGGCGACGTCGGCGTGCTGCTCGGCGTGGCAGCCGCGGCCGCCACCACCAGCGGGCTGCTGGGGTCGCTGGTGGCGTGGTGGCGCTTCGACGAGCCGTTCCTCGAGGGCCTGTTCATCATCGGCTTCCGCAACGTGGTCAGCTCCTTCGTCGTGCTGAACGCGCTGTTGGCGCTGCCCCAGCTCTGGCGCACCCGGCGCGAGCGGGGAGCGGGGTGCCCGCTGACGGTGGCTGCAGGACTCGTGGTCACGGGCGCGCTGCTCTGGCTGCCGTGGCCGGTCGACTTCGCCATCGTGCCGATCGTCGTCGTCGTGGCACTGCGCTGCGGCGCGCAGGCGACGTCGGTGCTGGTGGCGCTGCAGGGCGTGCTCGTCGTCGCCGCGACGGTAGCCGGCAACGGACAGTTCGCGTCGCTCGACGACCCCCAGGCGAGGGTCGTCGCGGCGCAGGCCTTCGTCCTCGTGCTGGCCGTCGTAGGCGTGGTGCTGGCGACGCTCGAGGACGCCCGCGACGCCGCGCTCGTGCAGAGCCGGCGCGACCGCGACCAGCTGCAGGACCACATGGAGGCGGCGCTGCTGGCGTCGGCGCACGTGGTGGTCGACCCCGACGGCTTCGTGCACGTCGACGCCGTGAACGCGGCGCTCGTGACGCTCACCGGCCGACCCCGGCACGCGCTCCTCGGGGTCGATCCGCGCACCTGGTTCGTCGACGACGACGTCGAGGCCTTCCGCCAGGGCGTCTGCGAGCTGACGCTGGGCCGCGCGCTCGGCTGGCGCACCCAGCTGCGGCTCGACGACGCGTGGGGCGGCGGATGGGTCGACGTGGCGCTGGCGCTCGTCGACCCCGACCTCGACCCGAGCCTCTCGCTCGGGGGGTCGGGTGCGTCGTCGGCGGCCATCACGCTGCAGATGATCGACGTGACCGCGCAGAAGGAGGCCGAGCAGGCGCTCGCCCACGCGGCCCTCCACGACGACCTCACGGGCCTGGCCAACCGGGCCCTGTGGGCGGACTCGCTGGAGCGCGCCGCGCAGGTGGTCGGGTCCGAGCGGCCGGCCCTCGCGGTGATGTTCATCGACGTCGACCGCTTCAAGCAGGTCAACGACGGCCGTGGTCACGCGGTCGGCGACGCGGTGCTCGTCGAGCTCGCCGAGCGGCTCTCCGCCCTCGTCGGCGACGGCGCCACCGTCGCCCGGCTCGGCGGCGACGAGTTCGTGGTCCTGTGCACGTCGGCGGGGACGCGTGAGGAGCTCGCCGCCGAGGCGCAGCGGATCATGGACCGCCTGTCGGAGCCCGTCGTGCTGCAGGACGGCACGACGGTCTCCGTGACCGTCAGCATCGGCATCGCCGCCGCCGACGAGCAGGCCGAGGCGCCTCTGCTCCTGCGCCACGCCGACCAGGCGCTCTACGCGGCGAAGGACCGTGGTCGCGGCCGGGCGGAGTTCTACGACCCGACCGTGCACGCCGGCATCGAGTCGTCGGCGCGGCTGCTCGTCGACCTCGAGCGGGCGCAGGCCTCGGGGGAGTTCTCGCTCGTCTTCCAGCCCATCGTCGACGTCGCCACCGGCTACCTCCACGCGGTCGAGGCCCTGCTGCGCTGGGACCACCCGATCCGGGGCCAGCTGCGTCCGGGCGACTTCATGCCCGTGCTGGAGGTCAGCGACCTGATGCACCAGGTGGGCGACGGGGTGCTCCGCGGGGCGTGCGCGCACGCGGCCGCGCTGGCTGCCCAGGGCACGCCGGTGCCGGTGCACGTGAACGTCTCGGCCGTCGAGCTGGGTCGGGCGGGTCTGGTGGCACGGGTGCTGTCGGTGCTCGACGAGGTCGGGCTGCCGCCGTCGATGCTCGTCCTCGAGATCACCGAGACGCAGCTGCTCGACGTGACGGGCGGTCTGGTCGTCGACCTCTTCGCCCTGCGCGACCACGGGGTGCGGATCGCGGTGGATGACTTCGGGACGGGCTACAGCACTCTGGCGCACCTCGTCGACCTGCCCGTCGACGTCGTCAAGCTCGACGGGTCGTTCGTCGCCCGCATGACGCACTCGCGCCGGGCGCGCTCGGTCTGCGCCGGGGTGGTCGCGATGGCCCAGGGGATCGGCATCGACGTCGTGGCCGAGGGAGTGGAGACGGCGGAGCAGCAGACCGCGCTCGAGTCGCTCGGCTACCGGCTGCTCCAGGGCTACCACCTGGGCCGGCCGGCTCCCGCCACGCCACCGACGGCCGGCGTGGGCGCGCAGGGACGCGGTTGATGACGTTCGGGTGAACGTCTGGTTCCGAGCCTTCCGGACGGGCGACGGCGCAGCCTAGGGTCCTCTCGACCTGACCAGTGACTTCGGGGGGAGTCCCGCCATGCCGCTTCGTGCTGCCTCGTCCACCGTCCACGTCCGTCCCGCCGTCGGGCGGCGACGGCGCCGCCTCACCCACGTCGTCGGCCTGCTGGTCGCGACGCTCGTCGCGACCGTCCTCGTCGCACCAGCCGCGTCGGCGTCGCCGGAGTCGCAGCTCGCCGAGCTGACCGTGCGGGCGGAGGCCAACGGCACGACCTACGACCGCGACGCGTTCCGGCACTGGATCGACGCCGACGGCGACGGCTGCAACACGCGCGCCGAGGTGCTCATGGACGAGTCGTCGTCGGCGACCGGGCGCACCGGCACCTGCACGATCACGTCGGGCTCCTGGCTGTCGCGTTACGACAACGTGCGCTTCACCGACGCGGGAAGCCTCGACATCGACCACATGGTGCCGTTGAAGGAGGCGTGGATCTCCGGTGCTTCGGGCTGGACGGCGAGTCGACGCGAGTCGTTCGCCAACGACCTCGGCGACGCCCGCAGCCTGATCGCGGTGTCGGCGTCGACGAACCGGTCCAAGAGCGACCAGGATCCGGACTCCTGGCTCCCGCCCGCCACCGGCTACCGCTGCACGTACGTGTCGGACTGGATCGCCGTGAAGTACCGGTGGGGTCTCAGCGTCGACTCCGCCGAGAAGGCCGCCCTGCAGGACGTCCTGGCCGGCTGCTGACGCCCGGCTCGACCCGTCGCCGTCGATGCTGATTCCCATCAATGGATGGGAATCCCTCGCTCACCTGGGGTTGCATCCGCAGGTGAGTGAGGGAGAACCATGGTGGGCTGCTGGTTCCCATGAACTGATGGGAACCAGCAGCCAGGTGGCCATTGAGGGCGGAACGCGTGAACTTGTCGTCCGGATGGCCGGAAGTTTCAGATACCGCCAGTACCTGAGACACCGGTCTCATCCAGTGGTCGGTTCCCGAGGCCTCCGCTAGTGTCCGCGGAATGAGGATCGGAGTGGTCGCCGAGTCGCGTGCCGGGGAGACCCGGGTCGCTGCGACTCCCGCGACGGTCGCACGTCTGCTGAAGCTCGGGTACGACGTGAGCGTCGAGTCCGGGGCCGGGGCGAAGGCCGCGTTCGCCGACGAGGCGTTCGCGGAGGCCGGTGCCTCCGTCGTCACGGGGGAGGAGGCATGGACGGCCGACGTCGTCCTCAAGGTCAACCCGCCGAGCACCGCCGAGATCGACCGGCTCAACGACCATGCGACGCTGGTCAGCCTGATCGCGCCGGCGACCAGCCCCGAGCTGCTCGAGGCGCTGTCGGCCCGCCCGCTGACCGTCCTCGCGATGGATGCCGTGCCGCGCATCTCGCGGGCGCAGTCGATGGACGTGCTGTCGTCGATGGCCAACATCGCGGGCTACCGCGCGGTCGTCGAGGCGGCCCACGAGTTCGGCCGGTTCTTCACCGGGCAGGTCACGGCCGCCGGGAA
This sequence comes from Aeromicrobium erythreum, assembly GCF_001509405.1. Classification (NCBI taxonomy): domain Bacteria; kingdom Bacillati; phylum Actinomycetota; class Actinomycetes; order Propionibacteriales; family Nocardioidaceae; genus Aeromicrobium; species Aeromicrobium erythreum. The sequence continues at coordinate 3,214,844 of NZ_CP011502.1, read as the reverse complement.
GGTGCCGCCCGCCAAGGTGCTCGTCGCCGGCGCCGGCGTGGCCGGGCTCGCGGCGATCGGTGCCGCGTCCAGCCTCGGCGCCATCGTGCGCGCCACCGACCCGCGCCCCGAGGTCGCCGACCAGGTGAAGTCGATCGGCGGCGAGTACCTCGCGGTCGACGTCGAGGTCGAGAAGTCCACCGACGGCTACGCGAAGGCCACCAGCGAGGAGTACGACCGCCGCGCCGCGGAGATCTACTCCGAGCAGGCCGCCGACGTCGACATCGTGGTCACCACGGCGCTCATCCCTGGACGTCAGGCCCCGCGGCTGCTCACCGAGGCCGACGTCGCCTCGATGAAGCCCGGCAGCGTCATCGTCGACATGGCCGCGGCCCAGGGCGGCAACGTCGCGGGCTCGGTGGCGGGCGAGAAGGTCGTCACCGCGAACGGCGTGACGATCCTCGGCTACACCGACCTCGCCGGTCGCCTGCCCACGCAGGCCTCCCAGCTGTACGGGCAGAACCTCGTCAACCTGCTGACGCTGCTCACGCCGGGCAAGGACGGTCAGCTCGTCCTCGACCACTCCGACGTGGTGCAGCGTGGCGTGACCGTGGTGCACGACGGCGACGTCCTCTGGCCGCCGCCGCCCGTGCAGGTCTCGGCGGCACCCGCCCCGACGGCCGAGATGCCGGCCGTGCAGGAGAAGCCGGAGCCGCGCCCCGGCCTCACCCAGCGCGGCAAGTACCTTCTCATCGCCGCGGGCATCGCCGCCCTCTTCCTCGTCAACGCGTACGCGCCGCCGCCGCTGCCCGAGCACTTCTTCGTGCTCACGCTGTCGGTCGTCATCGGCTACTACGTGATCGGCAAGGTCCACCACGCCCTGCACACACCGCTCATGAGCGTCACCAACGCCATCAGCGGCATCATCGTCGTGGGTGCGCTGCTGCAGATCGGCGTCGGCGACGGGGCCGACAACGCGTGGGCGATCCGCCTGCTCGCGTTCGTCGCGGTGCTGCTGGCCTCCATCAACATCTTCGGCGGCTTCGCCGTGACCCGCCGCATGCTGAGCATGTTCTCGAAGGGCTGATCAGAGTGACTGCACAGAGCATCGCGACCGCGGCGTACATCGTCGCCGCCCTGCTGTTCATCCTCAGCCTCGCCGGGCTGAGCAAGCACGAGACCGCGCGCTCGGGTGTCGCCTACGGCATCGCCGGCATGACCATCGCCCTCGTCGCGACCATCGTGCTGGCCGTCGAGGACGCCGAGACGGTCGGCGTCGTCCTGCTGGTCGGTGCGATCGTGATCGGCGCGGGCATCGGCATCTGGCGGGCCCGCGAGGTCGAGATGACCGGCATGCCGGAGCTGATCGCGCTCCTGCACTCCTTCGTCGGCATGGCGGCCGTGCTCGTCGGCTGGAACGGCTACCTCGAGCACCCGGTGTACCCGTTGGAGTCGCTCGAGCGGATCCACTCGGCCGAGGTCTTCGTGGGCGTGTTCATCGGCGCCGTGACGTTCACCGGGTCGATCGTCGCGTACCTGAAGCTGAGCGCACGGATCAAGTCGTCGCCGCTCGTGCTGCCGGGCAAGAACTACCTCAACATCGGCGCGCTGGTGCTGTTCTTCGTGCTCACCGTCGTGTTCGTGGCGAGCCCGAACATCTGGCTGCTGATCCTGGTGACGGCCCTCGCCCTCGCCCTGGGCTGGCACCTCGTAGCCTCGATCGGCGGTGGCGACATGCCCGTCGTCGTGTCGATGCTCAACAGCTACTCGGGCTGGGCCGCGGCCGCAGCCGGCTTCCTGCTGAGCAACAACCTGCTGATCGTCACCGGCGCGCTCGTGGGCTCCTCGGGTGCGTACCTGAGCTACATCATGTGCCAGGCGATGAACCGCTCGTTCATCTCCGTGATCGCGGGCGGCTTCGGCATCGAGGCGCCGGCCGGCGAGGCGACGGACTACGGCGAGCACCGCGAGGTCGACGCCGAGGGCGTGGCCGAGCTGCTGAAGGACGCGTCGAGCGTCGTCATCACCCCGGGCTACGGCATGGCGGTGGCACAGGCGCAGTACCCGGTCGCCGACCTGACCCGCAAGCTGCGCGAGCGCGGCGTCGACGTGCGGTTCGGCATCCACCCGGTCGCCGGTCGGCTGCCCGGGCACATGAACGTGCTCCTCGCCGAGGCGAAGGTCCCGTACGACATCGTGCTCGAGATGGACGAGGTCAACGACGACCTCGCCGACACCGACGTGGTGCTCGTCATCGGCGCCAACGACACCGTGAACCCGGCCGCGGCGGAGGACCCGACCAGCCCGATCGCCGGCATGCCGGTGCTGCGGGTGTGGGAGGCGTCGAACGTGGTGGTGTTCAAGCGCTCGATGGCCGCCGGGTACGCGGGGGTGCAGAACCCGCTGTTCTTCCGGGAGAACAGCCAGATGCTGTTCGGTGACGCGAAGGACCGCGTGGAGGACATCCTGCGCGCGCTGTGAGTCGGAGGTGCACGGTCGGCCGGTCGCCCGAGGGGTGGCCGGCCGTCGTGCTTCGTGGGAGAAGGGACGACGGATCGTGTTGACATGCACGGATTGCTATATAAGGATGTGTGCATGAGTGAGCGGGGTGACGCCGGGCGGGGGGACATCGACGCCTACGCGTCCGTCGCTGCACTCTTCGACGCCATGTCGACGCCGTTGCGCGCCGCTCTCGTGCACCGCCTGTGCGCGGGGGAGCAGACGGTCGGCGACCTCGTCGAGTGGACCGGGCGGTCGCAGCCGCTCGTGTCGCAGCACCTGAGGATCCTGCGCACCGCACGTCTCGTCTCGGGCGAGCGACGCGGACGCGAGGTCGTCTACTCCCTCACCGACGAGCACGTGGCCCACGTGCTCCTCGACGCCTTCCAGCACACCCAGGAGAACCACTTATGACCGTCATCGACCACCGCGAGGCCGAGAAGCACGACCACACGCACGGCCCGGGCTGCGGCCACGACGCCGTCGTCCACGAGGACCACGTCGACTACCTCCACGACGGCCACGTGCACCGTGAGCACGACGGCCACTACGACGAGTGCGCCACCTGTTCCTGTGCTCACTGCAGCGACAGCTGTGCGACCTGCACCTGCACCGACTGCACGTGCGCGACCTGCAACCACAACGTCTGCTCCTGCGCGCACTGCTCCGACAGCTGCGCCAACTGCGTGTGCAGCGACTGCACCTGCAGCACCTGCAAGCACGCCGCCTGAGTCGGGCTCAGCCCTCGACCCGCGCCCACTCCGGGCGCAGGTCGTCGGGCACCCAGCGCATGAGCGCCGCGTGGTCGTCGGGCGCGACCTCCTCCTGGGGGTCGCGCCCGACGTGCGTCAGCGCGACCTCCGCCGCGCGCTCGTCGAGCGTCGGGCCGAGGGCCACGAGCCGGCTCGTCGGCGCGGGCCTCGGTGCGGGGGTCACGCGCGGCAGCCCGCCGACGCGGTGCACCGTCCACCAGCGCGCGCCCCACGGCACGTCGAGCCGGACCACGCCCTTCAGCCGGTAGGCCTCCGGCAGTCCACCGTCGAGCAGCTCGGCGAGGCGTCGCGGGTGCACCAGCCCGTCGTGCTCCCAGGTGCTCGCGTGGACGTGCTGGTGCCCGCCGGGGAGGGGGAGGGCCTCGGCGAGGGACAGCTGACGGGGTCCGTCGTCCAGCGGCGCCGAGGCGTCGGCGAAGAGCTCGGGGTCGAGTGCGCCGTGCGGCGCGTCGACCACGGGCACCCCGGTGCGCAGCAGCGGCTCGAGCCGACGTCGCGCCTCGTCGACGGGGACGGAGTTGGGCAGGTCGGTCTTCGTCAGCGCCACGAGGTCGGCGCGAGCCAGGCCGGCGGGGTCGAGCAGCGTGTCGTCGTCGGCCCAGGCGCGCGCGTCGAGGACGTGCAGCAGCCCGCCTGCCTGCCCCGGGTGCCGCACGGCGCGGTGGAGACGAGCGGCGAGCGTCGCAGGGTCGGCCACCCCGCTCGACTCCACCAGCACCAGGTCGAGTCCGGCGCGCGTCGACGTCAGCTGCTCCAGCGTCGAGTCGAGCGTGTCGTCGTCGACCCGGCAGCAGACGCACCCGCCGGCCAGCGAGAGCGTGGCCGCCGACCCGGCGTCGACGAGCAGCGCGTCGACGTCGACGGCGCCGAAGTCGTTGACCAGCACGCCCACCCGACGTCGGCCCCGGTGGGCGAGCAGGTGGTTGAGGATCGTCGTCTTGCCGCTCCCGAGGCTGCCGGTGAGGGCGACGACGGGGACGGTGGCGGACACGGCCCGAGGATACGGACCCTGACTGTGACGACCTGGCCCCGAATGGCCCCGTTCGAGGTCCAGGACGTCACGGTCAGCGGGGCTGTCGGGCGGTGCGCCAGGCGAGCACTGCCGCCGCGAGGGCGAGGGCCAGGACGGCGAGCGCGACGAGCAGCGAGACCTGGATGCCGGCGTCGCCGTCGGAGCGTCCCGCGACCACCTGGTAGGTGGTGGCCAGCAGTGCCGCGCCGAGCGAGGAGCCGATGCGCTGGCCGGTCTGCAGGGCCCCGCCGGCCGCGCCACCCATCCGCGGCGGCACCTCCTGGAGGGTCAGCGTGATGTTCGGCGACACGACGGCGCCGCCGCCGAGACCGGCCAGCAGCAGGAACGGGGAGAGCGCCCACCAGAGGTCGTCGGTGGGGCGACCGGGCGCGACCAGCGCGGCACCGAGGACGCCGACCATCATGACGCCGAGCGCGATGACCGTGAGTGGTCGACCGACCGTGCTGACCAGCCGTCCGGCGAGCGGGGACGTGATCGCCGACCCGAGGGCGAACGGGGTCAGGAGCAGCCCGGCGTGCAGCGCGCTGACGTCGCGCGCGTCCTGCAGCCACACCGACGCGACCAGGAACACGCCCGTGAACCCGGTGAAGTAGACGGTGCCGACGAGCAGCCCGTTGCCGTACCCGGGGAGGCGGCGCAGCAGGTCGAGGTCGAGCAGGGGGTCGTGGCCGAGTCGCTTCTCGCGGTGCTCCCAGCGCACGAACGCCCACGCGAACACCGGCACGCCGACGAGCAGCCCGAGCGGCCAGCGCGCACCCGACTCGAGGCTGACGAGCGGGTAGAGCAGGCAGAGCACGGACACCCCGAGAAGCGCCGCGCCGAGGGTGTCGATGCGGCCGGGCGTGCTGTCGTCCTCGCGTCCGGGGACCATGCGGGCGACGGCGATCGCGGCGACCACGCCGATCGGCACGTTGACGAGGAACACGAGCCGCCAGCCGAGCTCCTCGCCGACCAGGCCGATGACGAGACCGCCGAGGAGCGGTCCGGTGGCCGACGCGAGCGAGACGGTGAGGCCGAAGTAGCCGAACGCGCGGCCCCGCTCGGCGCCGGAGAACAACTGCTGGATGAGCCCCGAGCTCTGGGGCGTGAGGAGCCCGGCCGACGCGCCCTGGAGCAGTCGGGCGACGACGACCAGCTCGGCGGTGGGCGCGAGCCCGACCGCGGCGCTCGAGGCGACGAACCCGGCCAGGCCGATCAGCATGAGCCGTCTGCGGCCGTACGCGTCGCCGAGGCGTCCGCCCGCCACGAGGGTCAGGCCGAACGTGAGCGCGTAGCCGGAGACCACCCACTGCACGGTCGAGGCCGACGTGTCGAGCCCCTTCTGGATCGAGGGGATCGCGACGTTGACGATGGTGACGTCGAGCAGCGACATGAAGCCGACGACCAGGGTGACCGCGAGGATCCGCCACCGCGCCGGGTTCGGCTCGTCCGAGGTGGTCGGTCGGTCCTCGTGGGTCTCGACCGGCTCCTCGCTCACCAGACCAGCGTGGCCGAGTCCGGGGTCGGCGCAAGCCGAACGGTGGGGCGTGGGATCAGATGATGGCGCCTGCGATGACGGCGAGCATGAACAGCACGAGCACGGTCTGTGTCAGCCGGGCGGTCCACGACGGCCGCTCGAACCACGGGTAGGCCTCCGGCACCAGCCGCAAGGCCCGCCGACGCGGCGCCTGCTGCGCCGGGCGGCCGATCGCGTCGACGATCGCCGGGAACCTGGTCCGCCATCGAGGGTCGGACAGGTGGAAGCCCTGGCGGCCGTCGGAGATGACGAGCTCGGACGGTCGCGGGTTCTCGGGGGTGCGGCGCGTGAGCACCACCCAGACGTCGCTACGCAGGTCGACGGTGCGTCGACGGTGGAATCCGATCCAGTACTCCACGCGGTCGAGGCCGATGACCAGTCGCTCGGTACGTACCGCCTGGTACTCCACCACGGTGGTCACCGTGTGGACGAGGACGATGAGACTGGGCACGAACCAGCCGCCGCCGAGGGCCGGCCTGAACACCACGAGAAGGAACGCCAGGAGGAGCACCATCGCGAGGGACTCCCGCCGCAGCACGGAGCGGAGGTCCGCGGGGTCCCACGGGGCGGGCGCGATCTCCACGCGTCCGGGGTCGCTCACAGCACCCCGGCCTGATGGCGTGCGACCACGACCGCGACTGCCACGAGGACGACGACGAGCAGGCCGACCACTGCGAGACGTCGGCGCCTGAGCTCGGGACGTCCCCAGGCCACGAAGGTCCGGTCGAGCACCGGCAGGGCCTCGGGCATTTGACGACGGACGAGGGTGACGCCCGACATCGGCGCGTCGACACCGGCGACGTCCGCCAGCTCGAGGTGCCGCGGAGCCCATCGAGGGTCGGTGAGCCGGAAACCGTCCTGACCGTCGGACAATGCCAGGTGCTGGGGCGAGGAGCCGTCATCCCGTCCGAGGCGGTACCGGACGGCCCGGAGATCGACCCCGCGCCGGACGCGGCCCCGCACCCGTCCGCGGCGCCACAGCGTGACCGTCTCCTCGTCGACGACGACCCGTTCGGGCCAGCGCACGACCGGGGCGACCACCGGTGCGACCAGACCGGCGAGCCCGAGGGCGACCGCGAGGCCGGCCAGCACCGGGGCGTGGTCGACGTTCGCCAGGGCGCCCGCACCCAAGCCGAGCGCCCCGACCAGATTCCAGCGCAGCTCGCGCGCCACCTGCGTGCGGCCCTGGGACTGCGACCAGCGCACGGGGAGGATCTCGACGGGCCACGGTGGCGTCGGCGACGTCGGACCGGTCATGGCCGACACCCTCCCACGCCCGTCGGCACCCCGTCAGCCGGATCGCGAGGCTCAGCGCAGGGCGAAGGCCACGACGATCGCGACGAGCACCACGACCAGCACGGCGAACGCGAGTGGGTGACGGGTGGACCAGTCGAACGCCTCCGGATGACGCCGGGCGGCGACCTTGGCTGACACGAGCGGAGCGGAGACCCCGAGGATCGTCAGCAGCTCCGGGTACCTCGGCGTCCAGCCGGCGTGGGTGAGCAGGATCCCGTCGCGACCGTCGGACATCGCCAGGGCCTGTGGTCCCGCTTCCGAATCGCCGCGGTAGAGGGAGAAGCGCCCGGCCCACAGGTCCTTGCGGGCCAGGCGGGACCGTGGCCGGCTCCGTCGCCCTCGGACGAGCTCCACCGTGTCGTCGATCAGCACGAGCCGCTCACGGGTCCCCCGCCACCACTCCCACGCCGCGCCAGAGGCGACCAGCACCGCCAACGTCAGCACGAGGAGTGCGAGCACCGGTCGGGGCTCGCGGTGGATGACGTACTGAACGAGGAGGGAGAGCACGAGGAGGGACCGGTAGAGCACGAGACCCCGCAGCGCGTCCTACTGCGGCTGCTCCGACCAGGGCACGGGGCGCAGGACACGGACGGGGTCGAGGTCGCTCATGGCCCTGCGCCCGTGAGGGCCCCGACCAGGTAGCCGGCGACCAAGCCCGCTGCCACGAGCACGACGACACCCACCGCGACCCGGGCCCAGCCCTGCGCACGGAGCGCGTCGAGGAGTCGCTCGAGGGCGGTGAAGCACTCCGGCATGCGTCGTCGGGCCCTGTCGTGGGTCAGTCGCGGCGCGGCCACCTCGGCGGCGAGGGCGATCGCCTCGAAGCGGGCGATCCACCGTGCGTCGCCGAGGCGGAACCCCGTGGTCCCGTCGGAGACGGCGAGGTGGATGAGACCCAGAGGTCGGCCGACCGGCCAGGGCACGTAGCGCGCGGCGCGCAGGGTCGGACCTCGTTGGAGACGGGCACGTAACCGCTTGCCGCGCCACCACTCCACCGTGCTCGCGGTGACGACGACTCGCTCGTGGCGCACCATCAGCAGCTCCGTCGCGTACGCCCCGAGCACCGCCAGCACGCCCGCCAGCACCACGACTGCGACCCACGGGTGCTGCTCGCTCGCGAGGGCCAGCCACAGGACCCCGGGTGTCAACGGCACGGCCAGCACCAGCAGGTCCCGCCACAGCCGCGCCGCGCCGTCGGCCTCGCGCCAGCCCAGGGGGCGCAGCACGAGCGCCGTGGCGTCCGCGTCAGGACCCGGCTCGGTCATGGCGCACACCCTTGCACGCCCGCGGTCGTCACCGCAGCCGATTGGCCGGACGTCCCCGCTGGTCAGGCGGTGAGGAGCGCCCCGACGACGGGGACGGCCACGATCGCGACCAACAGGCCGAGCACCGAGAGCCCCGCGACGAGGTTGGGGCGGCGCTCCCACAGCGGGAAGGCGTCCGGCACCAGCTGCTGCGCCTGGCGGTGGTCGACGGTGGGTGCCTCGACGCCCAGGGCCGTGAGGAGCTGCTCGTGCCGGACCAGCCACCGGTCGCTCGCCAGCCGCACGTGGTCACGACCGTCGTGCAGCAGCAGCTTCGGCAGCCCGAACGGGTGACCCGACGCCGACAGCCGGAACCGCAGGGCCCGGATCGGTGCGGTGCGGTCGAGGCGGTGGAGCAGCCGGTCGCCGCGGTACATCTCGAGCGTGCGCGCCGTGATCACCAGGCTCTCGCGCTGGTATGTGAGTCGCTCGTAGAGCAGGATCGAGGGCACCGTCACGACGACGGTCGGGACCGCGATCAGCAGCACGCCCAGCAGGCCCGTGCCGCGACCCGCCAGCAGCAGCAGCCCGACGGCCACGGCCAGCACCGCACCGGACGCCGCGATCCGACGGCGACGCTCGGCCCACCCCCACGGCCCCGGACGGAGCTCCTGCGTGACGGCCACGTCAGTCGGCCACGTCAGTCGGCGACGCCGTACAGCCGGTCGCCGGCGTCGCCGAGACCGGGGACGATGTAGCCGTTCTCGTCGAGACGCTCGTCGAGACCGGCGACGACGAGGGTGACGGGCACGCCGACCTCCGTCATCTCGCGCTCGATCCGCTCGATGCCCTCCGGGGCGGCGAGCAGGCACACGGCGGTGATGTGGTCGGCCCCGCGCTTCACCAGGAAGTGGATGGCGGCGGCGAGGCTGCCGCCGGTCGCGAGCATCGGGTCGAGCACGTAGCACTGGCGCCCGGACAGGTCGTCGGGCAGCCGCTCGGCGTAGGTGTCGGCCTCGAGCGTCGCCTCGTTGCGCACCATCCCGAGGAAGCCGACCTCGGCCGTGGGCAGCAGTCGCTGCATGCCCTCGAGCATGCCCAGGCCCGCGCGCAGGATCGGCACGACGAGCGGGCGCGGGTCGGCGAGCCGGACGCCCTGCGCCTGGGCGACCGGCGTCATCACCTGCACCGTCTCGACGCGGACGTCGCGCGTGGCCTCGTAGGCCAGCAGCGTCACCAGCTCGTCCGCGAGCCGACGGAACGTGGGGGAGTCGGTGGACGCGTCGCGCAGCACCGTGAGCTTGTGGGAGACGAGCGGGTGGTCGGCGACGTGGACGTGCATGACGTCGAGCCTAGTGCCAGCGCCGTCCGTCCCCACGATCCGGAACCCCATCGCCCGTTGCGGGCGCGAGAAAGGACGACCAGGTTCCGGATCGTGGGGACTCTCCAGCTGTCGGGCTAGGCGAGGACGCGGTCGTACCAGGGGCCGGCGAGCACGCCGTCGGGGTCGAGGCGTCGGCGCAGCGCCTCGAAGTCGGGCAGGCGCGGGTAGAGGCCGCGCACGTCGAGCGCGAAGTGCTTGCCCCAGTGCGGGCGCGGCGCGAACGGCGCGAGCGCGTGCTCGACCACGAGGGCCGCGGCCGAGGAGAGCGTGAGGTCGGCCGTCCAGGTGAAGTGGAAGGAGCAGGTGTCCTGCCCCGACTGCGGGCTCAGCCACAGCTCGTCCGCCGCGATGGCGCGGATCTCCGACGTCAGCAGGGCGGAGTCGAGCAAGTGCCCGACCTCCTGCAGGGCGCGCGCGGCTGCGGGTCCGTGCTCGGCCGCCAGGTGGTACTCCGACTGCACCTCGTCGCCCGCGCTCGGCAGGAACCCCGGCCGGAAGTGCGGCAGCCGTTCCACCCACGGCCCGGGCACGCCCTGCTGGGCCGTGCAGTGCACCGGGTCGAGGCCGGGGATCGGGTGCAGCTCCTCCGTGGCCGGCGCCAGCCCGAGCGTCTCCCACCCCGGGGCGGGGTCGGGGTCGCCGTCGCGCCACTTCACCCACACGTGGCTGGGCGCGTCGTCCCAGCGGGTGAAGACGCTGACGCTGCGGCCGAGGCGGTGCAGGTCGGCGAGCCGGTCGGGCAGGCTCGCGACGTCGGCGTCGGGGAGCACCACCTGGCGGTGGTCGACAGCGGGCACGGCGTCGAGCTCGAGCGCCGTGACCACGCCGAGGAGGCCGAGGTTGACGACCACGCCGTCGAAGTCCGGGTCGCCGCGGCGGACGGTCGCGACGTCGCCAGATGTGAGCACCAGCTCGACCGCCCGAACCTGCGTGGCGAGGTTGCCGGTCCGCGTGCCCGACCCGTGCGTCGCGGTCGCGACCGCGCCGGCGACGTTCAGGTGCGGCAGCGAGGCCAGGTTGGCCAGGGCCAGCCCGTGCGGCGCGAGCTCCTCGGCCAGCCGTGCGTGGGTCAGGCCGGCGCCGACCCGCACGGCGGCTCCGTCGTCCAGCACGTCGACGGTGTCGAAGGCCGTCAGTGCGACGGCCTCGGCCCCGTCGGCGACGTCGTTGAAGGTGTGGCCGGTGCCCACCGGGCGCAGGCGCGGGGTGGTCGTGACCAGGCGGCGCAGCGCGTCGAGGTCGGCGGGACGGTGCTCGGCGGCGAAGTGGTACGGGACGGTGCCGGACCAGCTGCTCCGGCGCGGGGTGGTGGTCACACCGCATCCTCCCATGGGGGGCGGCCATTGTGAGCGTTCACAATTTCTTCGTCGAACTGCTTGACGCGGTGTGTTGTGAGCGTTAACAATCAGGCATCAGTGATGCAGGTCACGTGCCAGCGTCGCCAGTGTGTCCGGTTGTCCGCCCGCCACACGAGCCCCCCGCAGGTGCCGTCCCGGCGCCGAACCAGATGGAGGAAAGCAGTGTTCAAGAAGGTCATCACGGTCGCAGCAGGCCTGGCCCTGCTCGGTGGCATGACGGCGTGCGGCAGCAGCTCGGACGGCGGCAACGGCGGATCCGGCGGCGACGGACTGACCATGGGCTTCGCCCAGGTCGGTGCCGAGAGCGGCTGGCGCTCCGCCAACACGACGTCGATCCGCGAGACGGCGAAGAAGGACGGCGTCGACCTCAAGTTCTCCGACGCCCAGCAGAAGCAGGAGAACCAGATCAAGGCGATCCGCTCCTACATCCAGCAGAAGGTCGACGTCATCGCCTTCAGCCCGGTCGTCGAGACCGGCTGGGACGCGGTGCTGCAGGAGGCCAAGCGGGCCAAGATCCCGGTCATCCTGACCGACCGCGCCGTCGACTCCGACGACGACTCGCTCTACGTCACCTTCCTCGGCTCCGACTTCGTCGAGGAGGGCGAGAAGGCCGGCCAGTGGCTCGTCGACAACGCCCAGGACGCCGACGTCGACAAGAACGGCGACGTGAACGTCGTCGAGCTGCAGGGCACCACGGGTGCCGCGCCGGCCATCGACCGCAAGAAGGGCTTCGAGGACGTCACGTCGTCCGACGACGCGATCAAGATCATCGCCTCCCAGACGGGCGACTTCACGCGCGACGGCGGCAAGAAGGTCATGGAGGCGTTCCTGCAGTCCCACGACGACATCGACGTCGTCTACGCGCACAACGACGACATGGGTCTCGGCGCGATCGAGGCGATCGAGGCCGCCGGCAAGAAGCCCGGCACGGACATCAAGATCATCACGGTCGACGCCGTGAAGGACGGGATGACGGCGCTGAGCGAGGGCAAGATCAACTTCATCGTCGAGTGCAACCCGCTGCTCGGACCCCAGCTCATGGAGCTGGCGAAGAAGGTCGTCGCCGGTGAGGACGTGCCGAAGCGGGTCGTCACCGAGGAGACGACGTTCACGCAGGACCAGGCGAAGCAGGTGCTGGCCGACCGCCAGTACTGAGCCTGCCCGTGACGGGGCGGGGTCGCTGCCACGACCTCGCCCCGTCCCACCCCGACCGTCCCGTCCGCTCGACCGTGAGGAGCACGTCATGAGCGCAGGAACCGCCGCCGCGAGGGCCGAGACCCCCGCTGCCCGACCCGCTCCGCGCGCCGACAGCGCGGTGGAGCCCGTGGTCGAGCTGACCGGCATCGAGATCGGCTTCCCCGGCGTCAAGGCGCTCGACGGCGTGAGCCTGCGACTCCTGCCGGGGGAGGTGCACGCGCTCATGGGCGAGAACGGTGCCGGCAAGTCGACGCTGATCAAGGCGCTGACCGGCGTCTACGCCATCGACGCCGGGTCCCTCAGGGTCGACGGCCAGGAGCACCGGTTCTCCGGCCCGGCCGAGAGCCAGGCCGCCGGGATCAGCACGGTCTACCAGGAGGTCAACCTCTGCACCAACCTCACGGTCGCGGAGAACATGCTCCTCGGACGCGAGCCGCGACGCTTCGGCCGCATCCACACCCGCGCCATGAACCGCCGGGCCGCGGAGGTGCTCGCGCGCCTCGGTCTCGACGTCGACCCGACCTCGACCCTCGGCAGCCACCCGATCGCCGTGCAGCAGCTCGTCGCCATCGCGCGGGCCGTCGACGTCGACGCCAAGGTGCTCGTGCTCGACGAGCCGACGTCGAGCCTGGACGCCGACGAGGTCCGCGTGCTCTTCGACGTCGTGCGCTCCCTGCGCGACCAGGGCGTCGCGGTGCTCTTCGTCTCGCACTTCCTCGACCAGGTCTTCGAGCTCTCCGACCGGATGACGGTGCTGCGCAACGGTCGGTTCGTCGCCGAGCACCGGACGGCGGAGATCACGCAGCTCGAGCTCGTGCAGGAGATGATCGGCCGCGAGCTGGAGGTGCTCGAGCGGCTCGACCGCCAGCCCGCCGACCCGGCCGCTCCCGCCGCCGAGCCCGTGCTCAAGGTCGTCGGCCTGGGCCGCTCGGGCGAGCTCGAGGCCACCGACCTCGCCCTGCACGAGGGGGAGGTCGTCGGCGTGGCCGGGCTGCTCGGCTCGGGTCGCACCGAGCTGGCGCGGCTCCTCGTCGGCGCCGACGTCGCGGACCGCGGCGAGGTGCAGGTGCAGGGTCGGACCCGTCCCTGGCGCTCCCCGCGCCAGGCCATCGACGCCGGCGTCGCGTTCTCCAGCGAGGACCGTCGGGCCGAGGGCGTGGTCGGCGACCTGACCGTCGCCGACAACATGATCCTCGCGCTGCAGGCCACGCGAGGCTGGCTGCGCCCCGTGCCGCAGCGCACCAAGGACGAGCTCGTCCGCCGCTACATCGAGGCCCTCGACATCCGACCGGCCGACCCGAACGCCCTCATGCGCAACCTCAGCGGCGGCAACCAGCAGAAGGTGCTGCTGGCCCGCTGGCTGATCACCGAGCCGCGGCTCCTGGTCCTCGACGAGCCGACCCGCGGCATCGACGTGGGCGCAAAGGCACAGATCCAGCAGCTCGTCGCCGAGCTGGCCGCCGACGGGATGGCCGTCGTGTTCATCTCCGCGGAGCTCGAGGAGGTGCTGCGGCTCGCCGACCGCGTCGTCGTCATGCGCGACCGCCGCAAGGTGGCCGAGCAGGTCAACGACGGCCTCGAGGTCTCCGACGTGCTCCGCACCATCGCGGGTGCCGGCGAGTCCGCCGTGGCGCTCGAGGTCGTCCCCGACGCCGAGGAGGCTCCCCGTGCCTGACGTCCGTGCGCTCCTGCGCAGCTCTCTCGTGTGGCCCGTCGTGGCCCTGCTCGCCCTCGTGGCGCTCAACGTCGTCGTCAACCCCGGCTTCCTGTCGGTGCGCCTGCAGGACGGCCGGCTCTACGGGAGCGTCATCGACATCCTGCGCAACGGGGCTCCCGTGCTGCTCGTCGCGCTCGGCATGACCCTCGTCATCGCGACCCGCGGCATCGACCTCTCGGTGGGCGCCATCGCCGCCATCTCCGGGGCCGTGGCCTGCGTGCAGATCGCGGGCTCGAACCAGGAGTCCGCCGCCGGCACGGCCATCGTCGCGATGACGACGGCGCTCGCCGTCGCCGTCCTGCTCGGCCTCTGGAACGGCTTCCTCGTCTCCGTGCTGGGCATCCAGCCCATCATCGCGACGCTGGTGCTCATGACCGCCGGACGTGGTCTCGCGATGCTCGTCACCGACGGGCAGATCACCACGGTCACGAACCCGACGTTCAAGCTGATCGGCGCCGGGTTCTTCCTGGCCGTGCCCGTGGCCGTCCTGGTCGCCCTGGTCGTCTTCGGAGCCACGGCGCTGCTGACCCGGCGCACCGCGCTCGGGATGCTCATCGAGGCCGTCGGCATCAACCCCGAGGCCAGCCGCCTCGCCGGGGTCCGCAGCCGCACGATCATCTGGACCGTCTACGTGTTCGCCGCGTTCTGCGCCGGGGTCGCCGGCCTGATGATCGCCTCCAACACGAGCGCGGCCGACGCCAACAACGCCGGCCTCTGGATCGAGCTCGACGCGATCCTCGCGGTCGTCATCGGCGGCACCTCGCTCGCCGGTGGCCGGTTCTCGCTGGCCGGCACGTTCGTCGGGGCGCTGTTCATCCAGACCCTCGCGACGACCATCCCCAGCATCGGCATCCCGGCGGAGACGAACTACCTGTTCAAGGCCGTCGCCGTGATCGCGGTCTGCCTGCTCCAGTCCCCGCAGGTCCGCAGCACGCTCGCGGCCCGCCGCACGACCCCCTCCCGCGCGAAGGCAGGTGTCCCCGCATGACCACCGCGACCGTCCCCGCCGGATCGGCGCTCGACCGGCTCAAGGGCTTCACGCCCCCCGACCGCTACCTGCCGGTCGTCGCCACCCTCGCCGTCTTCGTCGGCATGTTCGGCCTCGGGTCGGCCCGCTACGAGGGCTTCGCGTCGCCGCAGGTCGTCGCCAACCTGTTCGTCGACAACGCGTTCCTCATCGTGCTGGCCGTCGGCATGACGTTCGTCATCCTCACCGGGGGCATCGACCTGAGCGTCGGCTCGGTGGTGGCGCTGTCGACGATGGTGGCCGCGTCGACGCTGCAGGCCGGCTGGAACCCGGGGCTCGCCATCGCCGCGGTGCTCGCGACCGGTGTCGTCATCGGGCTGTTCCACGGGGTGGTGATCCACTACCTCGGCATCCAGCCCTTCATCGCGACGCTCGCCGGCATGTTCCTCGCCCGTGGGCTCTGCTACCTCATCGACGTCGAGTCGATCCCGATCCGCGACCCGTTCTTCACCGACCTCGCGAGCCGCACCGTGACCCTCCCGGGCGGGGTGTACGTGACGTGGACGGCGCTGCTCGCGCTCGGCGTCGTGGGTGTCGCCGCCTGGGTGCTGCACCTGACCCGCTTCGGGCGCACGGTCTACGCCGTCGGCGGCAGCGAGGCGTCGGCGCTGCTCATGGGTCTGCGCGTCGCGCGGGTCAAGGTCGGGGTCTACGTCGTGAGCGGCTTCTGCTCGGCGCTGGCCGGGCTGCTGTTCTCGCTCTACATGCTCTCGGGGTACAGCCTGCACGCGGTCGGCATGGAGCTCGACGCCATCGCCGCGGTGGTCATCGGCGGGACGCTGCTCGTCGGCGGACGTGGGATGGTGCTGGGGTCGCTGCTCGGGGTGCTCGTGCTGGGGACCATCCAGACGTTCATCTCCTTCGACGGCACGCTGAGCTCGTGGTGGACCAAGATCTCGATCGGGGTCCTCCTGCTGGTGTTCGTCGTCATGCAGCGCTTCTTCACCAGGAGGCAGGCATGACCGTCAGGCCCGACCAGTCCCGCACCCCCGTGATGGCCGACGTGGCCGCGCTCGCCGGGGTCTCTCACCAGACCGTCTCGCGCGTCGTCAACGGGCTCCCGCACGTCGGCGAGGCCACCCGGCAGCGGGTGCTCGCCGCGATCGAGGAGCTCGACTACCGGCCCAACACGGCCGCCCGCACGCTCGTCACCCGCCGCTCGTCGATCATCGGCATCATCAGCACCGAGACCGGTCTGTACGGGCCGAACAGCATCCACCGCACGGTCGAGGAGGCAGCCCGCGAGGCCGGCTACTTCGCCGGTTCGGTAGGGCTGAAGACGATCACCGCCGACGGCCTCGCCGCCGCCGTGGACCACCTGCGCCGCCAGTCCGTCGAGGGCATCGTCATGATCGCTGCGCAGCACGAGGCCCTCGACCTCGTGCGACGGTCCGACCCGGGCGTGCCGCTCGTGGTCGTCGAGGGCGACCTGTCGCGCGCGACGTTCGCCGTCGGCGTCGATCAGCACCGGGGCGCCGTCATCGCCACCCAGCACCTCGTCGACCTCGGCCGTCGCCGGATCGCCCACGTGAGCGGACCGCACGGCTGGACCGAGGCCGAGGCGCGCGCCCAGGGCTGGAGCGACACCGTCGCGACGGCGGGGCTGCAGCCCGGGCCGCTGCTCGAGGGCGACTGGACGGCCGAGCGGGGTTACGCGCTCGGTCTCGAGCTCGCCGTGCTGCGCGACGTCGACGCCGTGTTCGTCGCCAACGACCAGATGGCGATCGGGGTGCTCCGCGCGCTCCAGGAGTCGGGTCTGTCGGTGCCGGACGACGTCAGCGTCGTCGGCTTCGACGACTCGCCGGAGGCGGGCTACCTGATCCCGCCGCTCACGACCGTGCACCAGGACTTCCCCGAGGTCGGCCGCCGGGCGATCGCCGTGCTCCACGCGGCCATCGTCGGCGGGACCGAGGACGTCGACCGACTGGTGGAGCCGACCCTCGTGGTCCGCGCCAGCACCACCCCGCGCGCCCCGCGCGACCGGCCCTCCGGAGGAGCGCGATGACCGAGCACGAGCACGACCACGAGGACGCCTACGTCGTCGGCGTCGACTACGGCACCCTGTCCGGTCGCGCCCTCGTGGTGCGCGTGTCCGACGGTGCCGAGCTGGGGTCGGCCGTGCACCCCTACCGGCACGCGGTCCTCGAGCGGTGCCTGCCATCGGACCTCACCGGCGGTGCGGAGGTGGCGCTCGAGCCCGACTGGGCGCTGCAGGTGCCGCAGGACTACCGCGAGGTGCTCCAGGTCGCCGTCCCTGCCGCCGTCGAGGCCGCCGGGGTCGACCCGAGCCGTGTCATCGGCATCGCCACCGACTTCACCGCCTGCACGATGGTGCCCACGCTCCACGACGGCACGCCGCTGAACGAGGTCGACGGGTACGCCGACCGCCCCCACGCCTACGTCAAGCTCTGGAAGCACCACGCCGCCCAGGCGCAGGCCGACCGCATCAACGCGCTCGCCGCACAGCGGGGGGAGACGTGGCTCGCCCGCTACGGCGGCCTTCTGTCGTCGGAGTGGGAGCTGGCCAAGGGGCTGCAGCTGCTCGAGGAGGACCCCGACGTCTACGCCCGCACCGAGCGGTGGGTCGAGGCGGCCGACTGGATCGTCTGGGAGCTGTGCGGCACGTACGTGCGCAACGCGTGCTCGGCGGGCTACAAGGGCGTCCTGCAGGACGGTGCCTACCCGTCAGCCGACTTCCTCGCAGCGCTCAACCCCGCGTTCGCCGACTACGTCGAGACCAAGGTCGAGCAGCCGATCGGCCAGCTCGGCGACCGCGCAGGCTCGCTGTCCGCACGCGCCGCCGCCTGGACCGGGCTGCCCGAGGGCATCGCGGTGGCCGTCGGCAACGTCGACGCGCACGTGAGCGCACCGGCCGCGCAGGCCGTGGACCACGGCCAGATGGTGGCCATCATGGGCACCTCCACGTGCCACGTGATGAGCGCCGGCGTGCTGCGCGAGGTGCCCGGGATGTGCGGGGTCGTCGACGGCGGCATCGTCGCCGGCAGCTGGGGCTACGAGGCCGGCCAGAGCGGCGTCGGCGACATCTTCGGCTGGTTCGTCGAGCACGGCGTGCCGCCGTACATCCACGCGGAGGCGGCCGCCGCCGGCCGCAGCGTGCACGAGCACCTCACCGCCCTCGCCGCGCAGCAGGAGGTCGGCGAGCACGGGCTCGTCGCGCTCGACTGGCACAGCGGCAACCGTTCCGTCCTGGTCGACCACGAGCTCTCGGGTCTCGTCGTCGGCCAGACCCTCGCGACCCGGCCGGAGGACGTGTACCGCGCCCTCATCGAGGCGACCGCCTTCGGCACCCGCACCATCATCGAGGCCTTCACCTCCTCCGGCGTCCCCGTCGAGGAGCTCGTGGTGGCCGGCGGGCTGTCGAAGAACCACCTGCTCATGCAGGTCTACGCCGACGTGACGCGCCTGCCGCTGTCCGTCGTCGGGTCCGAGCAGGGCCCAGCCCTGGGCTCTGCTCTCCATGCCGCCGTCGCGGCCGGCGCGTACGCGGACATACGCGCCGCCGCGAAGGCCATGGGGTCCGTGCAGCGCGGTGTGTTCGTCCCGGACGAGGAGTCGGCGCTCGCGTACGACGCCCTGTTCGCCGAGTACACCGCGCTGCACGACCACTTCGGCCGGGGCGGCAACGACGTGATGCACCGCCTGCGCACGGTGCGACGCGACGCCGTGCGGCGTCGACGGACCAGGAAGGACGCCTCATGACCGTCACCGCCGACGTCACCGAGACGCTGCGGACCCTGCGCGCCCAGGTGAGCGCGCTGCACGCGGAGCTCACCCGCTACGAGCTCGTCGTGTGGACCGCCGGCAACGTGTCGGCACGGGTGCCCGGGCACGACCTCATGGTGATCAAGCCGAGCGGCGTCTCCTACGACGACCTCACCCCCGAGAACATGGTGCTCTGCGACCTCGACGGCGAGGTCAAGGAGGGCGACCTCGCCCCCAGCTCCGACACGGCCGCGCAGGCGTACGTCTACCGGCACCTGCCGCACGTGGGGGGCGTGGTGCACACCCACTCCACGTACGCGACCGCCTGGGCGTCGCGCGCCGAGCCCATCCCCTGCGTGCTGACGATGATGGCCGACGAGTTCGGGGGCGAGATCCCCGTCGGGCCGTTCGCCCTGATCGGCGACGACTCCATCGGTCGGGGCATCGTCGAGACGCTGCGCGGCAGCCGCTCGCCGGCCGTCCTCATGCAGAACCACGGCGTCTTCACCATCGGCAAGGACGCCCGCGCCGCGGTCAAGGCCGCCGTCATGTGCGAGGACGTCGCCCGCACGGTGCACGTGGCCCGCCAGCTCGGCGAGCCCGTGCCGATCCCCGAGCAGCAGGTGACGAGCCTGTTCGACCGCTACCAGAACGTCTACGGCCAATGAGCCTTGAGGGAGAGCACCGCATGAGCACCCAGCAGCAGACGCGCGAGGTCTGGTTCCTGACCGGCAGCCAGGCCCTCTACGGCGACGAGACGCTCGCGCAGGTCGCGACGCAGTCGCGCGAGGTCGCGGCCATGGTCGACGGCGACGACCGGATCCCCGTGCCCGTCGTCTGGAAGCCGGTGCTCACCACGGCCGACGCGATCCGACGGGTCGTGCTCGAGGCGAACGCCGACGACGCGTGCGTCGGGCTGATCGGGTGGATGCACACCTTCTCCCCGGCGAAGATGTGGATCCAGGGTCTCGACGCGCTGCAGAAGCCGTTCCTGCACCTGCACACGCAGTGGCACCGCGACATCCCCTGGGAGTCCATCGACATGGACTTCATGAACCTCAACCAGGCGGCGCACGGCGACCGCGAGTTCGGCTTCGTGCAGACGCGCCTGGGCGTGGCGCGCAAGACCGTCGCGGGGCACGTGAGCGACCCGTCCGTCGGCGCCCGGATCGCGACCTGGGTGCGCGCGGCCACCGCGGCGCAGGACGTGCGCACGCTGCGGCTCGCGCGCTTCGGCGACAACATGCGCGACGTCGCCGTCACCGAGGGCGACAAGGTCGAGGCGCAGCGTCGCTTCGGCGTCTCGGTGAACACGTTCGGCGTCAACGACCTCGTCGACGTCGTCGACGCGGTGGAGCCGGGTGCGGTCGACAAGGTGGTCGCCGAGTACGAGGACCTGTACGACGTCGCGCCCGACCTGCACGCCGGCGCCGATCGGCACCACCTGCTGCGCGACGCCGCGCAGATCGAGGTGGGGCTGCGGCGCTTCCTGGAGGAGGGCGGCTACGGCGCCTTCACGACCAGCTTCGAGGACCTCGGCGGGCTCCGCCAGCTGCCGGGGATCGCGGTGCAGCGGCTCATGGCCGACGGCTACGGCTTCGGCGGTGAGGGCGACTGGAAGACGTCGGTGCTCGTGCGGACCACCAAGACGATGACGGCGGGGCTGCCCGGCGGCACGTCGTTCATGGAGGACTACACGTACCACCTCGAGCCGGGCAACCAGAAGTCGCTGGGTGCGCACATGCTCGAGGTGTGCCCGACGATCAGCTCGCAGCGACCGTCGGCTGAGGCGCACTCACTCAGCATGGGCAACCGCGAGGACCCGGTGCGCCTGCGCTTCGTCGCCGACCCCGGCGAGGCGGTCGTGGTCGGCCTGGCCGACCTCGGCGACCGCTTCCGGCTCACCGCGAACGACGTGACGCTGGTCGAGCCCGACGCGCCCCTGCCGAACCTCCCCGTCGCGTGCGCGGTGTGGCAGGCCCACCCGTCGCTCCCGACGGCCGCCGAGGCCTGGCTCATGTCGGGCGGACCGCACCACACCGTCCTCACCACCGCCGTCGGCATCGAGGCCTTCCGGGACCTCTCCGAGATCCTGCGGACCGAGCTCGTGCACATCGACGCCGACACCACCCCCCACCGCTTCCTGCAGGAGCTGCGCTGGAACGCGGCGTACTACCGGCTCGCGGACGGGATCTGAGCTGCCCCCGGGGCTGCCTGGTCCGGGGGTCGTGACCTTGCTGGTGCGCTGGCTGCGGTCGTCGTGACCTTGGTGGTGCGCTGGCTGCGGTCGTCGTGACCTTGGTGGTGCGCTGCCTCGGCTCTCGCTGGGGGCAGCCTCTGAAAGGGCCTCGACCGGCAGCGTGCCTGGGGGTAGCTCCGGGTCTCGGGGTCTGGCTGAGGCCGCCCTCGCCGCAAGGTTCTTCGTTTCTGCGTTCTTGACGCACCGTTCTGCGTTGGCGCGTCCTATCGGTGGATCTGCAACCGCAGGAGCCGTTCTGCGGTTGAAGATCCACCGATGGCGGGCTGTGGGCGCAGAGGCTTCTGCGTTCACGACGGCATCCCGTAGCAAACGCAGCATCCTTGGCCCCTCAGTGCACGAACGCAGCATCGTGCGCCCACTCCGTGCCCAAGCCGCAGCCCGAGACCCCAGACCAGCGCCGTCGCCAGCCGCCCGGTCGAGGCCCTTTCGGAGACCACTCCCAGCGAAGGCCGAGGCAGCGCACCAGCAAGCCCGGACCCCCTGCGGCAGCGCACCAGCAGGCCCAGACTCCCTGCGGCAGCGCACCAGCAGGTCGAGACCAACGCAGGCAGCGCACCACCAAGACCACGACCACCGATGGCAGCGCACCGGGAGCGCACCCGGACGATCTGGGACGATCAGGGGGTGAGCAGCAGGCCGGTGGACGACGTCGCGGCGATGCGTCGCGCGCTCGACCTCGCCGCGTCGGCGCTGACGTCCGACGACGTGCCGGTGGGTGCGCTCGTGCTCGACGCCTCGGGGGTCGTGGTGGGGGAGGGGTTCAACACGCGGGAGCGCGACCAGGACCCGCTCGGCCACGCCGAGCTGGTGGCGCTGAGGGCGGCGGCAAGGCAGCTCGGCACGTGGCGCCTGGACGGCTGCACGCTGGTCGTCACCCTCGAGCCGTGCACGATGTGCGCCGGCGCCATCGTGTCCTCGCGCGTGCAGCGGCTCGTGCTGGGGGCGTGGGACGACAAGGCCGGAGCCGTCGGCTCGCTGTGGGACGTCGTCCGCGACCGTCGCCTCAACCACCGTCCCGAGGTCACGTCGGGCGTGCTCGCGGAGGAGTCGTCGGCGCTCCTGCGCGCCTTCTTCGCCGACCGTCGCTGAGCGAGGTTCCGGCGCGTTCTTCCGGGTTAGGGTATTTGGTCCCGGGACCCCGGTTCTCGGTGACATCGTGGATGCGCACCATCCACCACGGGAGGGAGAACCGTGAACATCACCATCATCGGTCGCGCCTGCGCGACCGTCGTCATCACGATCGCCGGCATCAACCTCGCCACGACGCCGGCGAGCGCCGACGACCCGGCGCCCAGCTGTGACCCGGCCGTCGTCCAGGCCGCGCTCACGAAGGCCGAGGCGGACGCGCTGGCCGCGCAGAAGGCGTACGTCACGCACACGCGGACCTCGACGAAGGACCTCGTGAAGCAGCTCAAGGACCGCGAGACCGCCGAGGCGCGAGCCGCCGAGAAGGAAGCACGACGCCTCGCCGTCGCGGCTCGGAAGGACCCCGCGCTCCGCGACGAGGCCAAGGCCGCCCGAGACACGGCCCGTGCCGCGGCCAAGGAGGCAGCCCGTGCGCAGCGCGCGTCGCTCGCCACCCTGAAGCGTCAGGTCAAGGCCGAGCGCGCCGTCCTGAAGTCGCAGTGGGACGCAGTGAAGAAGGCGCTGCGGGACCAGCGCGACCACGCCGAGGAGTGCGCCGAGGCTGCGCAGGCTCCCGAGCCCACGGAGTCGCCCGAGACGCCCGAGACGGAGCACGACGGCGCGCACGCCTGACGCCGCGAGCGCGACGGCGAGCGCCCCGGCCGCCCCCGTCGGCCGGGGCGTTCTCGTCTGCCTGCACGAGACGCGGACGCCGCTGATTCCCAGGTCCTGATGGGAATCTTTCACTCACCTGCGGATGATTCAGCCGGTGAGCGTGGGAGAAGCATGGTGAGCTGCTCTGATTCCCATCACCTCATGGGAATCATCACGCGCGGACGGCAGCGGAATAAGTTGAATGTTGAACTAGTTGATGCGACCATCGACGCAAGGAGGCTCCCATGAGCAGCATGCAGTTCGGCATCTTCACCGTCGGCGACGTCACCCAGGACCCCACCGACGGGACGACGCCCACGGAGAACGCGCGCATCAAGGCGCTCGTCGAGATCGCGAAGAAGACCGAGGAGGTCGGCCTCGACGTCTTCGCGAGCGGGCAGCAGCACAACCCGCCCTTCGTGACGACCTCGCCGACCACGCTGATGGCCTACATGGCCGCGCAGACCGAGCGCATCGTCTTCTCCACGGCCATCGCGCAGATCACCACGAACGACCCGGTCCGGCTGGCCGAGGACTACGCCGTGCTGCAGCACCTCTCCGACGGCCGCGTCGACCTCATGCTCGGACGCGGCAACTCCGCCCCGGTCTACTCGTGGTTCGGCCAGGACCCGACGCGCGCCGTCGAGCTCACGGTCGAGAACTACCAGCTGCTCCGCCGGCTGTGGGACGAGGACGTCGTCGACTGGGAGGGCCGCTTCCGCACGCCGCTGCGCGGGTTCACCGCCACGCCGCGCCCCCTCGACGGCGTGCCGCCCATGGTCTGGCACGCCTCGATCCGCACGCCCGAGGTCGCCGAGCTCGCGGCCTACTACGGCGACGGCTACTTCGCGAACAACATCTTCTGGCCGAAGGAGCACTACATCCGGCTGATCAACTTCTACCGGCAGCGCTACGCCCACTACGGGCACGGCGAGCCGGAGCAGGCGATCGTCGGGCTCGGCGGCCAGGTGTTCATGCGCAAGAACAGCCAGGACGCGATGCGGGAGTTCCGGCCCTACTTCGACAACGCGCCGGTCTACGGCCACGGGCCGAGCCTGGAGGACTTCACCGCGCAGACGCCGCTCACCGTCGGCAGCCCGCAGGAGTTCATCGAGAAGACGCTGACCTTCGCCGACTACTTCGGCGACTACCAGCGCCAGCTGTTCCTCGTCGACCACGCCGGACTGCCGCAGAAGGAGGTGCTGCACCAGATCGACATGATCGGCGAGGTGCTGCCCACGCTGCGCAAGGAGTTCGAGGCCCGCCGGCCCGCCGGCGTCCCCGACGCGCCCACCCACGCCTCGCGCGTGGCGGCCCGCGACGCCGCCCAGGCCGACAGCCCCGACGAGGAGGTGCGCGCATGACCCGGGTCGTCATCGTCTCCGCCGGCCTCGGCAACCCCTCGACCACCCGGCTGCTCGCCGACCAGCTCGCCGCCGGCGTGCGGCGGGCGGACACCACCGCGTCGATCGAGGTCGTCGAGCTGCGACCCCTCGCGCACGACGTCGTCGACGCCACGCTCAGCGGCTTCGCGTCGCCGCGGCTGCAGCACGTGGTCGACCAGCTCGGCGCGGCCGATGCGGTCGGGTTCGTCACCCCTGTCTTCCAGGCGTCCTACAGCGGACTCTTCAAGTCCTTCGTCGACGTGCTCGAGCCCGACGCGCTCGTCGGCAAGCCGGTGCTGCTCGGCGCCACCGGCGGCACGGCCCGGCACTCGCTGGCCGTCGAGTACGCGATGCGTCCGCTGATGGCCTACCTGCAGGCCGTGCCGGTGCCCACCGGCGTGTTCGCGTCGCCGCACGACTGGAGCGCCGACGGCGAGGGGGCACTGACGACCCGTGTCGACCGCGCGGTCGGCGAGCTCATGAGCATGCTGCGCGGGGCCGGCACGGGGCGCACCCGCAACGACGACATCGACCTGTTCAGCGACACGATGCTGAGCATCTCCGACCCGCAGCGCCGACCCTGACGCAGCGTCCCCGAGCGCTCGCCGAGCCGCCGCGCCGAACGTCTACCGCGTCGACGTCGTCGGGCGTACGGTCGGAGGATGTGCCGGAACATCCGCAGGCTCCACAACTTCGAGCCGCCCACCACCGACGACGAGGTGCGTGAGGCCGCGCTGCAGTTCGTGCGCAAGACGAGCGGCTCGACCCGACCCTCGCGCGCCAACACCGAGGCGTTCGAGCGGGCGGTCGACGAGATCGCGGCGGCCACCCGGCGCATGCTCGACGACCTCGTGACGAGCGCCCCGCCGCGCGACCGGGACGTCGAGGCGGTCAGGGGTCGCGAGCGGCACGAGAAGCGCATGGAGCGCGAGGTGCGCCTGCGCACCGGCGCCGCGTCCTAGGAGCCCGCTAGTCGGGCGTCGACGCGGGCAGGTGCTCCTCGAACCACTGCAGCACGAGGTCGCGCGCCACGAGCGTGCCGAACGACACCGTCCCCAGGCCTCGACCGAGCGTGTGCTCCTGGCCGGGCAGCTCGACGTAGCGCGTCGTGATGCCGGCCCGGCGCGACGCGTCGGCGAACCGACGCACCGGGTCGGGAAGGATCAGGTGGTCGGCCCCGCCCTGGACGACGAGGACGGGCGCACCGTCGCACGCGCCGACCACGGACCGGCACTGCCGCAGGGGCTC
This sequence comes from Aeromicrobium erythreum, assembly GCF_001509405.1. Classification (NCBI taxonomy): domain Bacteria; kingdom Bacillati; phylum Actinomycetota; class Actinomycetes; order Propionibacteriales; family Nocardioidaceae; genus Aeromicrobium; species Aeromicrobium erythreum. The sequence goes on along the minus strand of NZ_CP011502.1, from coordinate 3,189,426 downwards.
CTCGACGTGCTCGGCGGAGTCGGTGAACGCGTACCGCTCGGGAAACTCACGTGGCGAGCCGCCGACGTACAGGTCGCCGTAGCCGCGTCCCAGCGCCGACTCCTCGTAGGCGGCCGACCCGTCGACCGCGGGGTACAGCCCCACCACTGCGGACACGCGCGGCAGGTCGTCGCGCGACCCGCACGACGGGTCGAGGCTGCGGCCCAGGTTCGCCGCGTTGATCGCGAGCTGACCTCCGGCGGAGTCGCCCATCGTCCCCACGCGGTCGGGGTCGAGCCCGACCCGCGGGCCCCGACGGGTGACCCAGGTCAGCGCGCAGCCGACGTCGGCCACGGCGAGGTCCCACGTCTGGCGGTCGCGCGTCGCGAGCCGGTAGCTCACGTCGAGGACGGCGTAGCCGCGGTCGAGCAGCGGCGGGAAGTAGGCGGTGGGACGGGGGCTGCCGCTCGTGAAGCCGCCGCCGTGCACGTTCACGACGACGGGCGCGCGACGGTCGGCCGAGGCGCCCTGCGGCAGGTAGAGGTCGGCCGACAGCGCGACTCCGTCGACCTGCCCGACGGTCACCGTCCGGTCGGGCTGCACCACGCCCCTCTGGAACGGCAGGGTGGGTGCGAAGACGCCGACGTCGGCGCCGACCCGCTGCGCGTCGACCACCTGGTAGGTCCACAGGCCGAGCGACGAGACGAGGGCGAGCGCCGTGACGACGGGCAGCGGTCGCCACGGGTCGAGGCCGCGACGGCGGGCACCGACCAGGGCGATGACGAGCAGCGCCGCCGCGAGGACGACGTTCCACACGCCGAGCGCGTCGCGCCACACGCCGACGGCGACGACCACGTACTGCGCGGCGTGGTGCTGGAGCACGGGCTCCCACCAGGAGGGACGGGTCCAGGCGACCACCTGGCCGAGCACGGTGATGAGCACCAGCACCACCAGCAGGGTGCGACCGAGCCCTCGCAGGGCTCCGCCTCCCGCCCGATCCGCTGCCACGTCGTCCCTCTCGTCGTCCGTCCCCCGGCGGAGACCGTACCCGCGGTCGGCCCAGGTCGCGAGCGGGGCCTCGGGCCCTACCGTGGAGGGATGGTCGCCTCCCCGTACCGGCTCGTCCCCGCCCGCTCGGACCGTCGGCTGAGCGAACGGTTCTTCGGCCGGTTCCGCCGGGTCGGGCTGCGCGGCGTGCTCGCCGACCTCGACCGGCGGGCGACGCCGACGCAGGTGCCGGGCGAGGCCGTGGCGGAGGGCTTCACGTGGGAGGAGCGCGACGCGAGCACCGACCGGTGGTGGCCGCAGGGCGTGACGACGTCGGCCGACGCGTACGGACCTGACCCGCAGTCGGGCACCTACGCGGGCCGTCTGGTGCTGCTCGCGAGCTGGTACGCCCACGGGGCGCTCGGCTGGCTGCTCCTCGGGTCGCGGGTGTCCGTCGTCGACCTCACCGACCCCGCGGACCCTCGCTACCGGCACGTGCTGCTCGTGGAGCCGCGGCGCCGGTTCGGGCTGCACCGGCTGCGGCCCGTGCGGGTGCATGCGGGCGGGATCGTCTGGTACGGCGACCACCTGTTCGTCGCCGGCAGCTCACGCGGCATCCGCGTGTTCCGCGTCGACGACGTCGTGCGGGTGCGCAACCGCTGGCGCACGCGCGGCTACCGCTACGTCCTGCCGCAGCTGACGACCTACGACGCGTCGACCACGGGCGACGCGCGACCGATGACCTACTCCTTCCTCTCGCTCGACCGCGCGGGCGACGTCGACCACCTGGTGGCCGGTGAGTACGGCCGCAAGGGCGCCACCCACCGTCTGCTGCGCTACGAGCTGGACCGGGCGACGCAGCTGCTGCGTGGCGTCGAGGCGGGCCCGGCGGAGCCGGTGGAGGCCCACGACGGTGTCGCCCCGCGGATGCAGGGAGCCGTGCTCGTCGACGGCACGTGGGTGATCACCGCGAGCGCCGGGGAGGACGTCGCGGGGGACCTGTGGGTCGGACGTCCTGGTGCGCTCCACCGGCACCGCGGCGTGCTGCCGACCGGTCCGGAGGACATCACGTGGTGGCCCCAGCGCGGTCAGCTGTGGACGCTCACCGAGTGGCCCGGGCGTCGCTGGGTGTACGGCATCGACGTCGACCGGTGGGTGCGTCCGGCGCCGCCCGCCTGACCCACGACGCGCGACCGGCCCCACGCCGACGGAGGTCAGAGGCCGAGCAGGGTCCGGGACTCCTCGCGCATCTCGACCTTGCGGACCTTGCCGGTGACCGTCATCGGGAACTCCTCGACCACGTGCACGTACCGCGGCACCTTGTAGTGGGCGAGCCGTCCGTCGCAGAACTCCCGCACCGCCTCGACCGTCAGCGTGCCGATGCCGTCGCGCAGCCGGACCCACGCCATGAGCTCCTCGCCGTAGCGCGCGTCGGGCACGCCGACGACCTGCACGTCGAGCACGTCGGGATGGGTGAGCAGGAACTCCTCGACCTCGCGCGGGTAGATGTTCTCGCCGCCGCGGATGACGACGTCCTTGATGCGACCCGTGACGCCGACGTACCCGTCGTCGTCCATGACGGCGAGGTCGCCGGTGTGCATCCACGCGTCGGCGTCGATCGCCTCGGCGGTCTTGGCCGGCTCCTCCCAGTAGCCGAGCATCACCGAGTACCCGCGGGTGCACAGCTCGCCGGCCGTGCCGCGGGGGACGACGTCGCCGGTGAGCGGGTCGACGACCTTGACCTCGAGGTTGGGGTGCACACGTCCGACGGTGCTGACGCGACGCTCGACCGAGTCGTCGGTGCGGGTCTGGGTCGAGACGGGCGACGTCTCGGTCATGCCGTAGCAGATCGACACCTCCTCGGCGCCCATCCGCTCGATGACCTGCTTCATCACCTCGACCGGGCACGGGGAGCCGGCCATGATCCCGGTGCGCAGCGCGGACAGGTCGTGCTCGTCGAACGACGGGTCGGACAGCATCGCGATGAACATGGTGGGCACGCCGTACAGCGACGTGCAACGCTCCTGCGCCGCAGCGCGCAGAGTGGCGGCGGGGTCGAACATGGGCGCGGGGACGACCATCGTCGCGCCGTGCGACGTGGCTGCGAGGTTGCCCATGACCATGCCGAAGCAGTGGTAGAAGGGCACGGGGATCGCGATCCGGTCGTCGGCCGTGTAGTGCAGCAGCTCGCCGACCGCGAAGCCGTTGTTGAGGATGTTGCGGTGCGAGAGGGTGGCGCCCTTGGGGAAGCCGGTGGTGCCCGACGTGTACTGGATGTTGATCGGGTCGCCGGGGTCGAGGGTGGCCTCCACGGCGTCGACGTCGAGGTCGCTCGCGCGGCCGGCGTCGGTCATGGCCTCCCAGGAGGGGGTTCCGATCAACAGCACGTCCGTGAGGTGCGGGTGGTCGGGGCGGACCTGCTCGATCATGTCGGCGAACGAGGCGCCCTTGAGCTCGGGCACGGCGACGATCGCGCGCATGCCCGACTGGCCGACGACGTAGCCGAGCTCGTGGGCGCGGTACGCGGGGTTGACGTTGACCAGCACGACGCCGAGGCGCGCCGTCGCGTACTGGACGAGCGTCCACTCGGCGCAGTTCGGCGCCCAGATGCCGACCCGGTCGCCCTTCTGCAGCCCCAGCGACGCGAGCCCGCGCGCCACCGCGGTGACGTCGTCCCACAGCTCTCGGTAGGTCCAGCGCCGTCCGGTGGCGCACTCCACGAGCGCCTCGCCGTCGGGCACGCGCGCGACGGTGGCGGCGAGGTCGGCACCGATCGTGGTCTCGAGCAGCGGGACGTCGGTGCTGCCGGTCGTGTGGCTGGGTCGGGCTGTCATCGGTCCCCCCGAGAGCAGTGTGTGCTGGGTCACGTCGAGTCTGCCACGCGCCGACGACCGGCCTCCGGCCCGACCTCAGGAGGTGGCGTCGAGCACCCTCAGGATGTTGCGCCCCGTGAGACGGGACAGGTCGTCGGCGGACCAGCCTCGCCTGGCCAGCTCGTCGAGCAGCGCGGCGTGGCCGGTGACGTCGCCCATGCCGACCGGGAAGTGGTCGAAGCCGTCGTAGTCGCCCCCGAGCCCGACGTGCTCGACGCCGGCCACCTCGCGGGCGTGGTCGACGTGGTCGGCGACGTGCTCGACGGTGACGACGGGCTTCTCGCCGGCCGTGGCGGGGTCGGTCTCGTGCCGCTCGAACCAGGCCGCGAACTCGGCGCTGACGAAGGACGGCACGTAGGTGACCATGACGACCCCGCCGTTGCCGGGGAGCCGCTCCAGCACGTCGTCGGGGACGTTGCGCGGGTGGTCGGTGACGGCGCGGCACGAGGAGTGGCTGAAGATCACCGGCGCGCTGCTGACGTCGAGCGCGTCGTGCATGGTCGTCGCGGCCACGTGCGAGAGGTCGACGAGCATGCCGACGGCGTTCATCTCGCGCACGACGTCGCGGCCGAAGGCGGTGAGGCCGCCGTGCTGCGGCACGTCGGTGGCGGAGTCGGCCCACGGCGTGTTCTCGTTGTGGGTGAGCGTCATGTAGCGCACGCCGAGGCGCGCGAGCTGGCGCAGGACCGCGAGAGACCCGTCGATGCTGTGCCCGCCCTCGGCACCGAGCAGCGATGCGAGCCGCCCCGAGGCCCAGGCGGCGCGGACGTCGTCGCCCGTCCAGCACAGCGCCGTGCGCTCCGGGTACCGGGCGACCAGGCGGTGCACCCAGTCGACCTGCTCCAGCGTGTAGGTGACGGCGTCGGCCCCACGCCGCTCGCAGGGCGCGTAGACCGACCAGAACTGCCCGCCGACGCCCGCGGCGCGCAGCCGGACGAGGTCGGTGTGGAACGTCGGCTCGACGCCGTCGGCCGCGCGGTCGGCGTCGAGCCCCTCGACGGAGTACCCGGCGGCCTCCCGCGCCTCCCACGCGAGGTCGTCGTGGCCGTCGACGAGGGGTGCGACGCGCACGGCCTCCTGGGCGGCGGGTTCGGTGAGCAGGGAGCCGAGGGTCGCGTCCATGCCTCCACGGTAGGACGCCGGGCGTCAGCCGCCGGGACAGGTGTTGGTGCCGCCGCTGTGCACGGCGCACCCGCCGTTCGGCCGCGCAGGTGTCGGCTCGGGCGCGGTGCGGTCGCGCCAGTCGCGCGCGGCATCGGGGCCCACGGCCGCGACGGGCACCAGCGCCAGCGCCAGCGCGAGGCCGAGCCCGACGGCGGCGAGAGCGCGACCTTGCACGAGCGCGAGGCACAGTCCCATGAACGGCAGCACCGTGGTGAGCGCCATGGCGACGGTGACGCCGACGAGCACCTTCGTCTCCTCGGACGGCGTGAGCCCGTCGAGGCTGAAGCCTGTAGCGGCGGTCCAGAGGTAGGCGAGGAGGCCGGCGACCCACGACACCCAGGCGAGCGCGATCCCCCGGGACGTCGAAGGGTCTGCCGTCGTCCGGTGCTCCGTCATGGGCCACCTCCGGGCTCGGGGTCGACGTGACTGTCCCGTGGCGTCGGCTGCGGTGTCAAGGCTCGACGCCGGTGGCAGGGTGGGTCGTATGCACCCGTTGCACGAGCTGACCCTGGCCGACCTGCGCCGCCGCACGAGCGTCAAGTGGACGCTCCACGAGCCCGACGTGCTGCCCGCGTTCGTCGCCGAGATGGACGTGCCGCTCGCGGAGCCCGTCGCCCGGGCGCTGTCCGAGGCTGTCGCGCTCGGCGACACCGGCTACCCGAAGGCCGGGACGTACGGGCAGGCGCTGGCGTCGTTCGCGGCCGACCGCTGGGGCTGGACCGTCGATCCGGCCAGCACGCTCGACGTCGCCGACGTGATGGTCGGCATCGAGGAGGTGCTGCGGCTGCACGCGGCCCCGGAGGCCCCGGTGATCCTCAACCCGCCCGTGTACCCGCCGTTCTACGACGCGGTCGCGCACGTCGGGCGCTCGAGGGTGGAGGTGCCGCTCGGTGCCGACGGACGGCTCGACCTCGACGGCCTGGCCACTGCTTTTGCCCGCCACCCGGGCGCCGCCTACCTGCTGTGCAGCCCGCACAACCCCACCGCGGTCGTGCACACCCGCGAGGAGCTGTCGACCGTCGCCCGGCTGGCCGCCGAGCACGGCGTGCGGGTCGTGGTCGACGAGATCCACGCCCCGCTCGCGCCGGTGTCGGGCGAGACCGACGCGTTCGTGCCGTACCTGTCGGTCGAGGGGACCGACGACGCCTACGCCGTGCTGTCGGCGTCGAAGGCGTTCAACCTGGCGGGCCTGAAGGCTGCCGTGGTCGTGGGCGGTGCCGCCACCGCCGACGAGCGGGCCGCGGTGCTCGAGATCGTCAGCCACGGCCCCAGCCACCTCGGCACCCTGGCGCACGTGACCGCGCTGCGCGAGGGTCGCGACTGGCTCGACGCGCTGCGCGCCGACCTGCGCGCGAACCGCGAGCTGCTCGAGGCACTCGTGGACGAGCACCTGCCCTCGGCGCGGCTGCTCGCCGGGCCCGGCACCTACACGGCGTGGCTCGACCTGCGCGCGTACGACGTCGGCGACGACCCGGCCGCGCGCCTGCTGGAGCAGGGTCGGGTCGCCCTCGCCCCCGGCCCGACGTTCGGCGGCACGTCGCGCGTCGGCGACGGCCGCGCTCGCCTGACCTACGCCACCCCGCCCGACGTGCTGCGCGAGATCGTCACCCGAGTCGCCTCCGCCCTGCCCTGACCCCACCCACCCGTACGCCTGAGCCCGCGTTCTGTGGAGTCGGTGACGGTCTCGCGGCGGGAAAGCGTCGCAAGGTTCACCAAACGCCTGGTTCGCGCTGGGGGTCAGGGGGAGGGGACGACGAGGTCGGCCTGGTCGCGCCGGGCGAGCACGCGCCGGGCGTTCGGCTCGTCCACGTCGTCGACCCACGCCTGCGCGTCCTCGCGCGACTTCCCGTGCTTGACGTGCCGCATGACGAGGCGCGACCGGCGCCGTCCGTCGTCGAGGTCGACGAACCAGACGGCGTCGAGCTCGCGCCGGACGTCGGGCCACGGCTCGTCGGCGTCGAGGAGGTAGTTGCCCTCGGTCACGACCACGCGGTGCTCCGGCGCGATCGTGATCGACGCCGCCAGGGGCTGCTCGAGGTCGCGCTCGAAGCCCGGCGCCAGCACGTCGTGGTCGGTCTCCGCGCGCAGGCGTCGCAGGAGCGCGAGGTAGCCGTGCGCGTCGAAGGTCTCGACGGCACCCTTGCGAGCGAGGAGTCCGCGCTCGAGCAGGGCGACGTCGGCGAGGTGGAACCCGTCCATCGGCACCCGCACGGACGGGACGCCGCGCGCCGACAGCCGGTTCGCGAGCCGTCGGGCCAGCGTCGACTTCCCGCTCCCGGGTGCGCCGACGAGGCCGACCAGCACGCGACGGGCCGGGTCGGCCTCAGCCAGCGCTGCCGCCCGCGCGGCGAGGTCGTCGAGGTCCACGACGCTCATCCTCCTCCTGCACGGGGTCGCTCCCCCTCGTCAAACCCACCGCCGGGTGACGCGCAGGGGTCCGGTAAGGTACCCCGCGGTGGCGTGTCCGAGCGGCCGAAGGTGCATCACTCGAAATGATGTGTGGGGTCAAACCCACCGTGGGTTCAAATCCCACCGCCACCGCCGGTGAGAAGGGCCCCCAGCGTTCTGCGCCGGGGGCCCTTCTCCGTCCACGGGCGACGCCCTGGTCACGGGAGGGCGAGGCCACGTCGCCACCGACGTCCTCGCCCTCCTTCGCCCCACCGGCCTATGCTGGCGAGGTGTTCGAGACCGCGATGCTGAGCCGGGCGACCGGGCTGCTCGCGTTCGTCCTGTGCCTCGCGGCGCCGTCGGAGTCCACTGCAGCGGCGGGCGTCGCGGTCCTCATCGCCGCGGCGCTGGTGGTGGCGGTGGGCTCGCGCGTCGTGGTCGAGCACCGTGTCACGGGGGTCGGAGCGCGGCCAGGCGAGGCCGTGCGGCTGGTGCCCGTGCTCTCCTCGCGCATCGCGGACCCCGTGCGGCAGCCCGTGCGTCCGCGCGCTCCCGGTCTGGTCTGAGGTCGCCTTCGGGCGACGTGCCCGATCCGATCCTCAGACCAGGAGACTCCCATGCTCGACCCGTTGAAGCACGTCCTGTCCGCCCTGCTGTCCCACACCCACGCCCTCCTCACGCACCTCGGGGCCGACCCCGGTGGTGCCGTCGGCTGGTGCCTGAGCATCGCCGCGATCGTCGTGGTGGTGCGCTCCCTGCTGCTGTCGATCACGATCCACCAGGTCCGCAACGCGCGCCGGTCCGCGCTCGCCCGACCACAGCTGCAGGAGATCGCCCAGCGGTACAAGGGCCGCACCGACACCGAGAGCGTGCGCGCCATGATGGAGGAGCGTCGCGCCGTGTCGGCCGAGCACGGCGTCTCGCGGCTCGGGTGCCTGCCCGTGCTGCTGCAGGTGCCGCTGTGGATCGCGCTCTACCACCTGCTCTCCGACGTCGCGGCCGGCTCGCCGGTCGGGTCGATGGACGCCGAGCAGGTGGCGCTCTTCGACCGCGCCCAGCTGTTCGGCACCGGTCTGGCGGACAGCGGCATGCTCGGCCACGGAGGGCTCCACCTGGCCGTCGTCCTCACGCTCGCAGCCGTGGCCGCGCTGGTCTCCTTCGCGACCCAGCACCTGTTCGTCATGCCGAACACCCCGACCGAGGGGATGCCCGAGGCGATGCAGCAGGCCACCCGCATGATGCCGACGCTCTCGGCCGGAGGGCTCCTGCTCACCGGGACGTTCGTGCCCGTCGGCTTGCTCGTCTACTGGGTCGCCAGCCAGGTGTGGACGCTCGGCCAGTCCCTCGTGGTCTGGCGGTGGTTCCCGACGCCCGGCAGTCGGGCGGCGCGGCGACGCGAGGCGGCCACGGACTGACGACGCCGCGCTGTCGCTCGCCGCTCGGCCTGCGACGTCTGCCGCGTCTGCATCGGCAGCGACGAGAGGGTCCGCCGCCTCGACCTGTCGTGCGACGGCGGCCGGTGGCTCCCTGGCCTGTCAGTCGCCCATCGCACGCTGCAGGACGTCGGCGAAGTCGCTGTCGACGTGGATGGACATCGTTCCCTCGTCGTCGAAGCGGGTGAGCTGCACGTAGGCCGACCCGTTCCACCAGTACAGGTGGGGGCTGACCTGGCCGACGCCGTCGGAGTACCCGAGCGCGGTGAAGCGCGCCATGCTGTTCACCACCGAGACCACCGTCGCGTCGCGCACCACGTGCCAGCAGAGCTGGTGACGGTGCGGGACGCTCATCAGCCAGCCGAGGTCGGTCGGCGCGGCGTCGTCGACCCCGGCGGGCAGCTCGGGGAGCAGCAGCGCGCGGCTCGCGGTGTGGACCGAGTCGCCGAGCAGCACGTGGAAGGCGCCGCCGTCGTGCGCGTCGACCAGCTCCACCTGCTCCGTCGGGAGGGCCCGGAGGTTCTCGAGACCCGCCTGGTGCAACAGCTCCCATCCGCCGGCGGTCCGTGCGTTCTCGTGGTTGTAGATCGACAAGGTCGTCGGCAGGTCGAGCGCGAGGACCTCGATGATGCCGGGGGCGAGCTCGCGGTGCGGGAAGGCGTCGAGGTCGGGGAGGGCGTCGGCCGGCAGGAGTCGCGCGTAAGTGCGTCGCCGCTGGTCGTCGGGGTCCGCGCCCTCGAAGGGGTCCTCTTCGTCGAAGCTCTCGAGGATGCGCCGCACGTGGTCCTGCACCGCGGCCGGCCAGTCACGGCGGTCGACGTCGGCGCACGTGGCTGCCACGTTCCAGAACCCGAACTGACGGCCCTCGGCGTCGACCGCGTGATCGGCGTGCGTGGTCACCTCGAGCCCGTGCTCACCGAAGGCGTGGTGCAGGAGCGCGCGGACGCGGTCGGCGTCGGAGACGGTGAGGAACGTCAGCGCCTCGTCCATCGGCTCGGGCCGGTCCGCGGTGCGCCTCGAGAAGATCCCCATGGTGCCGTCCTTCGTGTCGGGTGCGCGGCCAGCATGGCAGTGCCGGACCCGACGCGGACGGACCCGCGCCGACTCCGGCCTACAGCTGCCCCTCGACGAACTGGGCGACGCCGTTCCCGAACGACCAGTCCTCCTTGGTGTTCTCCGTCAGCGACACGATCAGGTCGGACGGGGCGAGGCCGCACTCGGCCTCGAGCCGCTCGGCGAGGGTCGCGTAGAGCGCGCGCTTCTGGTCGAGGTCGCGGCCCTGCTGGGTGATCTGCAGGATCACGAGGTCGTCCGTGCGCTCGATGCCGAGCCCGGTGTCCTCGGCGATCATGAAGCCCGGCTTGTGCTCGGAGATGAGCTGGTAGCGGTCGCGCTCGGGAGCGGCGAACACGTCGAGCAGGGTCTGCTGGACGACGTCGGCCAGCCGGCGGACCTCCTCGGGCGTGCGTCGACCTTCGACGAGATGCAGGTGGACGAGCGGCACGGGGGCTCCTGACGTCGGGACGCGGTCACCTCATCGTCGGCACGCTCCGCCGGACGCGCGACCCGAGCGGGCGTGAGGTCCGGCACCCCGCCCCCGCCGCGACCGGTCAGGTGGTGTGGCTCGGGCGACCGAGGGACGCCGCCAGCTCGGCCTGGTAGGCGGCGTAGGCCTCGACCAGACGCGGCGCGTTCCAGCCCGACGGTCGCAGCGCGGGCGGCAGGGCCGGGTCGGTCCGCAGGTGGCGGACGAGCGCAGCGGCCACGGCCAGACGCTCCGCAGGCGGTCGTGGCTCGTCGAGGGCCGCGAGCAGTCGATCGCCGGTGTCCGTCCAGCCGGGCAGGTCCCACAGGCGCGCGGTGAGCCCGCGCTCGTCCATCGGACGCGAGCTCGCCACCACGACGAGGTCGTCGGGCCAGGCGGGGAGCGGACGGTCGAGGTTCGCTGGCCGGGTCCAGACGCCCTCGCGCAGCTCGGCGAGCCGCAGCCGCTCCATCTCCTGGCGCAGCGCGGCGCGGTCCGGCGCCGACCGGCCGCCGGCGACCACGACCGCGGTCTCCCACGTGCCGTCCCACGGCCGGTACGGCGGGTCCAGGGCGGCGTCCTGCCGACGTTGCCGTTCCTGCAGCCGGGCGCCGATGCGGTAGGTGCCGCCCGAGCGCTCGAGGTCGCCCGCCGCGACCAGGCGGGTCAGGGCGGCGCGGAGCGTCGACTCGGGGACGTCGAAGACCTCGCCGGAGGCCACGAGCTGCGCCGGCGTCATCTCCGGCGGATGCACCGCGAGCATGAGGCTCAGCACGATCGACCGGGCGCTGAGGGGGCGGACGTCCATGTGCACAGTCTCCATCCTTGCAGATCGGCCTTGCACATCCTTGACAACTGTCACGATGATGCAATGCTTGGACCATGACCCTCACCCCGCCCCGCACCGTCAGCGACGTCCGCCCCGGCACGGTCACCGGCCCCGACGCCAACCAGGCGCCGCCGCTCGCGCCCTACGACGCGTCGGCCGACATCGCGCTCGTCGAGGCGCTGCGCCGGGAGGGCGCCGGCTGGGCCGAGGACGACGTACGCCGACTCGGCCGCCTGGCGGGCAGCCCCGAGGCGCAGCGCTGGGCGGAGGACGCCAACCGCTTCGAGCCGGAGCTGCGCGTCGTCGACCGCTACGGCAACCGCGTCGACGAGGTCGAGTTCCATCCCGCCTGGCACCAGCTCATGGACACCGCGATCTCCGAGGGCCTCGGCGGCGCTGCCTGGGCCGACGAGCGTGCGGGCGCCCACGTCGCCCGCACGGCGGGCAGCCTCGTGTGGGGGCACACCGAGGCCGGCCACGGGTGCCCGGTCACGATGACCTACGCCGTCGTGCCCGCGCTGCGGCACGCCCCGGCGCTGGCCGAGGTGTACGAGCCGCTCCTGACGTCGCGCGTGTACGAGCCCGGTCTGCGCGTGCCCGCCCAGAAGCAGGGACTGCTCGCGGGCATGGGCATGACGGAGCGCCAGGGCGGCTCCGACGTGCGCACCAACACCACCGTCGCGCAGCCGACCGAGGAGCCCGGCGTCTTCACGCTGCACGGTGCCAAGTGGTTCACGTCGGCGCCCATGTGCGACGTGTTCCTCGTGCTTGCGCAGTCGCCGGGCGGCCTGTCGTGCTTCCTCGTCCCGCGGATCCTGCCCGACGGGTCGCGCAACCGCTTCCACGTCGTGCGGTTGAAGGACAAGCTCGGCAACCGCTCCAACGCCTCGTCCGAGCCCGAGCTCGACGGCGCCGTCGCCTGGCTCGTGGGGGAGGAGGGCCGCGGCGTGCGCACCATCATCGACATGGTCAGCTGCACCCGGCTGGACTGCGCGACGGGCAGCGCGACCCTCATGCGCAAGGCGCTCGTCGAGGCCGGCCACCACGTGCAGCACCGCGCGGCGTTCGGCCGCCGGCTGGTCGACCAGCCGCTCATGCGCAACGTGCTTGCCGACCTCGCGCTCGAGTCGGAGGCCGCGACGGCGTTCACCCTGCGGCTCTCGGGTGCCGCCGACCGCGCGCTGCGCGGCGACGAGCACGAGCAGGCGTTCCGGCGCATCGGCACGGCGGTCGGGAAGTACTGGATCACCAAGCGGGGCCCCGCCTTCACGGCGGAGGCCATGGAGTGCCTGGGCGGCAACGGGTACGTCGAGGAGTCCGGCATGCCGCGGCTCTACCGCGAGGCTCCGCTCAACTCGATCTGGGAGGGCTCGGGCAACGTCAACGCGCTCGACGTCCTGCGGGCCCTCGGTCGCGAGCCGGCCGTGGCCGACGCCCTGCTGCACGAGATCGGTCTCGCCCGCGGTGGCGACGCCCGCCTCGACGCCGCGGCCGACAGGCTGGGCGCCGACCTCGCAGCCGCCGCGCGCGACCTCGGCAGCATCGAGTTCCGGGCGCGCCGACTCGTCGAGCAGATGGCCCTGACGCTGCAGGCGTCGCTGCTGGTGCGGCACTCCTCGCCCGCCGTGGCCGACGCGTTCTGCTCGAGCCGGCTCGACGGGCGCGGCGGGCTGGCGTTCGGCACGCTCGACGCCGACGTCGACGCCGGCGCGATCCTCGAGCGGGCCCTGCCTGGTCTCGCGACCTGACGGCGGCCGGGCCGGGGACGCGCTGGTCGAGCGCGTCCGGTCAGACGCCTGGATCGCCGGACGGCCACGCGGCGATGAGCTCGGCGGGGCCGAGGACGGTGACGTCGTCGATCTGCGTCGGTACCCGCGAGACGGCGAGCAACGGGGTCTCGTCAGTCGCCCCCGGGAGCTGGCGTCGATGCTCGACGAGGCGGTCGTAGTCCCGGCGGCTGAAGGGTGCGTTCTCGAGCCACTTGATGGACCCCACCGCGAAGAGGGCCTTCGCCGTGGGTGCCCGGTCCGCGACGACGATGTCGATCTCGGGATCGTTCTTGCGGGTCCAGTAGCCGCCCACGACCCCGGCGGACCCGTCGGGTCCGAGCGGGAGGCCGAGCCGATCGATCGCTTCACGGACGATCGGCTCGATGGCGCGACCGCGCCACGTCGTCCAGGACCTCTGGACCCGCTCCAGGGTGCGGTCGCCACGTCCGCGCTCGACCTCGTGGATGTACGGCCCGACGAACTCCAACCAGAACCTCAGGTAGGGGTCGGCGACCCAGTAGCGCGCTTCCTGCGAGGCCTTCGTCGACAGGGGCGTGGCCCGATGCACGATGCGCTTGTCCGTCAGGAGCGAAAGTGCCCGGCTCAGGCTGGCGGCGGTGACGCCGCTCGCTCGCCCGATGGAGGTGAACGTACGCTCGCCGCTGCCGATGGCCCCGAGGACGGTTCGTGCCTGGGCCTCGGAGGGGAACTCGGCCGCGAGGGCGCGTTCGGCGGAGACCAGGAGGGCGGAGGTGGGGTTGGCGAACGCGCTTCTCAGGTAGTCGGTCAAGGACTGGCCGGGCTTCCACTCGGCGCAGATCAGTGGAAGCCCACCGGTGACGAGGTGCGCGTCGAACGCGTCGGCGGGCTCGAGCTGGAGCATGCGGGCGACCTCGGCCGGCGAGAGCGCAGGCACGACCATCTCGTCGGCACGTTGGTGGAAGGGCCGGTCGTAGCTGCTGAGCGCCTCCATCATGGCCAGGTCGGAACCGATGCCGATGAGGAGCAGTCGGTGCCTGGACAGGATCCTGTCGAAGACGGTCTGGAGCGTGCCTTCGAACGCAGGGTCCTGAGCGATGACGTAGGGGAGCTCGTCGAGGACGACGATGCTGCCGGTGTCAGACGTCGCGCTGGCGAGCAGTCGAAGCGCTGCGTCCCAGCTTGTCACGGTGAGGTCGCGGAAGGTGTCCGCGCCGGGGAGGTTGGAGCGGGCGACCTCGTCGACGAAGAGCTGGAGCTCCTCGTGCAGGGGGCGTCGCGAAGCAGCGTAGAAGAGGTAGGGCACCCCGGATCGCTCGACGAACTCCTCGACGAGACGGGACTTGCCCACGCGACGCCGTCCTCGGATGAGGACGGCCTTGCCGGGCTTCGCGTCCGTCGACTCGCGCACCGACGTGAGGCGGTCGGTGAGCTCCCGCAGTTGCTGCTCTCGTCCCACGAACATGTGCCGCGCCTCTGGTCGGGAAGTGATTCACCGAGGAGACTATCATGAGTGATAGTCTCCTGGACTATACTCTTTGGTCGCCAGCGATCGGCGATCCGCTCGTGGGCTGTCCCGTCTGCGCGACACCGGCTCGGCCGGTGGGCGACCCGCCCGTTCCTCCACAGAGACGTCCAGGTGTCCTCAGCGCCTCGCACCGAGGACGCTCCCGGGGTTGAGCCGACCCTCCGGGTCGAGAGCGGCCTTGACGGCGCGGTGGACGTCGAGGGCGACGGGGTCGAGCTCGCGCGCCAGCCAGCCGGCCTTGAGCCGGCCGACGCCGTGCTCGCCCGTCACCGTGCCGCCGAGGTCGAGGGCGAGCGCCGTGATCGCGTCGAACGCGCGCCGGGCGGCCGCCTCGGACTCCGGGTCCTGCTGGTCGAAGATCACCGTCGGGTGCATGTTGCCGTCGCCGGCGTGGCCGAACACCCCGATCGTCAGCCCCTCGGCGCGGGCCACCTGCTCGACGCCCTGCACGAGCGCCACGATCGCGCGCCGCGGGACGCACACGTCGTCGAGCAGCCAGTCGCCGAGCCGCTCCAGGGCGGGCAGCGCCTGACGTCGGGCCTCGAGCAGCTGCCGTCCCTCCTCGACGTCGGTCGTGACCGCGACGTCGACCGCTCCCGCTCCCTCGCACGCCCGCTGCACGGCTGCGAGCGTCGCCGTGGGGTCGGGCTGGTCGGACTGGACCAGCAGCATCGCGGCGGCGTCGAGCCCCATGCCGGTGTGCGCGTCGATCGCCCGGAGCGTGGTGGCATCGAGCAGCTCGAGCAGCGACACGTCGAGCGCGTCCGCGCTCATCCGTTCCACCGCCCGACCCGCGTCGGGCAGCGAGGCGAACGTCGCGACGACGGTGGCGGGTGCCGGGGGAGCCGGCCGCAGCCGCAGCGTGACCTCGGTGATCACCCCGAGCGTCCCCTCGGAGCCCACGAGCAGGTGGGTCAGGTCGTAGCCGGCCACGCCCTTGACCGTGCGGCGTCCGGTCCGCAGGACCCGACCGTCGGCCAGGACGACCTCGAGACCCAGCACGTAGTCGCCCGTCACCCCGTACTTCACGCAGCACATGCCGCCGGCGTCGGTCGCGACGTTGCCGCCGATGGTCGAGATGGCGACGCTGCCGGGGTCGGGCGGGTAGAACAGCCCGACCTCCTCGACCGCCGCGCGCAGGTCGCCGGTCAGCACGCCGGGCTGCACGACGGCGACCCGTTCCTCGACGTCGATCGCGACGATGCGGTCGAGCCGTCGGGTGCTCAGCACGACGGAGCCCGCCGGAGCGTTCGCGCCGCCGGCCAGCCCCGTGCCGGCGCCGCGGGTGACGACCGTGAGCCCGGCCGCCCGCGCGGCCCGCAGGCAGGCGGCGACCTCGTCGGTGTCGCGTGGCGACAGCACCGCTGCGGGCGTCGAGCGCTGCACCAGTCGCGCCTCGTCGTGCGCGAACCCGGCCACCACGTCCGGGTCGGTCTGCACGATCGCCGTGGGCAGGTCGTCGAGGCTCACCCGACGATCGTGCCACGAGCGACCGCCCGCCGTTCTTGACGTGGATTTGAGGTCCGGTTGGGTTGGGGCTGACCCGTCCCGTCCGATGCTCGGGGTGCCGCCGCAGGAGCGGCACCGACGAGGAGGACGGCATGAGGACCGACGTGAGGACCAGGGCCCGCCGCATGGCGGTCGGCGCCGGCGTGCTGGGTGTGGTGGCGACCGGCGGCTTCGCGGCCGTCGTCGCCCAGACCAGCTCGACCGCCGCGAGCGTCGAGCAGAGCACGACGTCGGGCACGTCGGGGAGCACGTCGCCCCAGGACTCGAGCCAGGGCAGCACCTCGGACCAGGGGAGCAGCTCGGACCAGGGCGGGAGCGGCCTGCAGCAGGGCAGCTCCAGCGGCCAGGGCGACGCGTCGAGCAACGCGTCATGAGCGCCGTGCGTCGGTGGGACGCCTGGTCGTGCACCGTGTCCGTGACCGTGGAGGCCGGCTCGCCCGACCGTGCCGAGCGCGTCGTCCGCGACCTGATGGCCGACGTCGACGCCGCCGTGAGCCGGTTCCGCGACGATGCCGAGCTGGTGCGGGTCGCTCGGCACGGCGGCCGTCTGGTGCCGGCGTCGGCGCTGACCGTCGAGCTGGTCCAGGTGGCCCTGCAGGCCGCGCGCGCGACCGACGGTGCCGTGGACCCGACGCTCGGCGCCGACCTGGCAGCACTCGGCTACGACGCCGACCTCGACGTGGTGCGGGCCGCGCCCCGAGGTCGCGCGGCCGGGACGCGGACCGGCCTCGGCCAGCTGGAGGCGCTCCACCGACCGAGCTGGCCGCTCCGACGTGACTGGCGCAGCGTCCGCGTCGACCCCGAGCTGCGGCTGGTGGGGGTCCCGGCGGGCGTCGGGCTCGACCTCGGTGCCGTGGCGAAGGCGTGGACGGCCGACGAGGCGGCGCGCCGGGTGCACGCGCTCGACGGCCACGCCGTCCTCGTCGAGATCGGCGGCGACCTCGCGCTCGCGGGCCGACCGTCCCGACCCTGGCAGGTCGACGTCGCCGAACGACGCGGCGGGGCGGGGACCCGGGTCGCCGTGACCCGCGGCGGGCTCGCGACGTCGTCGACCCGGGAGCGTCGCTGGACCACCACGGACGGCGTCCCGGCCCACCACCTGCTGGACCCCCGTACGGGCCGACCCGCCGACAGCTCCTGGCGCACGGTCGCCGTGTGGGCTCCGAGCGCGGTGCTGGCGAACACGCTCAGCACGGCCGCGGTGGTCCGCGGCCCGGAGGCCCTGCCCTGGCTGCAGCGTGACGACGTGGCCGCACGCGTGGTCACCGTCGCCGGTGCCGTCGAGCACGTCGGCGGCTGGCCGCCCGAGACGGAGGTGGCGGCATGACCCTCTGGTTCCTGGCTCGTGCTCTCGGCATGGTGGCCCTCCTCGGGTTCACGGCGTCCGTCTGCCTCGGTGCGCTCGCGTCGTCGACGGGTCGCGGCAGCGGCGCCCACGAGCAGCGCGCCGTCCGCCAGCTCGCGCACCGCTCGGTCGCGCTCACGGCGCTGGCGGCGCTGGTCCTGCACGTCGGGCTGCTCGTGCTCGACACCCACGTCGACGTGCCGCTCACCTCCGTGGTCGTGCCCTTCACCTCGGGGTTCGCGCCGCTCGCGGTCGGGCTCGGCGCCCTCGCGGTGTGGGCCTTCGTGGCCGCCGCGCTGAGCGGACTGTCGCGCGGACGGCTCGCCGGCTCGCGGGTCTCGCCCCTCGTCTGGCGCACCGTGCACGGCTCCGCCTACGTCGGCTGGCTGCTGAGCATGGGGCACGGCGTCCTCGCCGGCACCGACACCGGTCGTGCCTGGGCGACGGTCGTCTACGTCGGCTGCGCGCTGGCGGTGGCCGGAGTCGCGGCGCTGCGCATCCTCGCCCGTCCCCGTCGGACGACCGTCCTCACCGACTCCGTCCCACCCCACCGTGTGCTCGTCCGAGGAGGATCCCGATGACCGTCCTGACCTGTCCCAGCGGTCCCCCGGCCGTCCTCACCTGGGGAGCGGACGCCCTGCTCTCCGGCGCGCGCGACACCGGCCACGTGCCCCTCGTCGAGCACGAGCTCCTGCATGGCGCGCTCCGGGCGGATGCAGCGCGCACGCTCGCCGCCGACGTGGCGTCGGTGCGGCTGCTGGGCCGTGGCGGTGCAGCCTTCCCGGTCGCGACCAAGCTGGCCGGAGTCGCGCCCGGGTCCGACGTGCGGGTGGTGGTGAACGGCAGCGAGGGCGAGCCGGCGAGCTGGAAGGACCGGGTGCTCATGCGCCGCGTCCCGCACCTCGTGCTCGACGGCGTCGTCGTCGTGGCGGAAGCCCTGCGCACGACGCACGCCGTGGTCGCCGTCCACGACCCGCAGGCTGCTGCGGCCCTGCGTGCCGCGCTCGTGGAGCGCACCGACGCGCACCACGTGCGGGTCGTCGACGCAGCAGGGACGTTCGTCGGCGGCGAGGCGCGGTCGCTCGTCAACCGGCTCTCGGGGTCGGCGCCGGTCCCGGGTGGTCGACGCACGCTGCCGACCGTCCACGGGGTCGACGGGCACCCGACGTTCCTGTCGAACGTCGAGACCTTCGCGCAGCTGGGGCTGCTGGGCCGTCGCGGACCGGCCGGGTTCGCGAGCGTCGGCACCCTCGACGAGCCGGGGAGCACGCTCGCGACGCTGCTGGGCGACGTGCCGCACCCGGGCGTGGTCGAGGTGCCGCACCGCCGACGGGTCGCCGACCTCGTCGGCGGAGCGGACCGGACCGTCCTCCTCGGTGGGTACCACGGCCGCTGGACCAAGGCCGGCGACCTGCTCGTGGACCGCGCCGCCCTCCGCGCGCGAGGTGCGACGTGGGGTGCGGGCGTCGTCGCCGTGCTGCCCGGCGCCACCTGCCCCGTGGGGGAGGTCGCGCGGGTGGCGCGCTGGCTCGCCGGGGAGTCGGCCGGGCAGTGCGGACCCTGCGTGTTCGGGCTCGACTCCCTCGCCTCCGACGTCGAGGGGCTGGCGGCGAACGCGCCCGTCGACCTCTCGCGCCTGTCCCGACGGCTCGGCCTGGTGCGCGGTCGCGGAGCGTGCGCCCACCCCGACGGCGCCGTCGGCTTCCTGGCCAGCGCGCTGACCGCGTTCGCCGACGACGTCGCCGTCCACGCGACGGGTCGCGGGTGCGGACGTCCGACGCTCGGCGTGCTCCCGACGGGTGCCGAGCGATGAGCCCACGCGTCCTGGTCGACTGGACCCGCTGCGACGGCCACGGACTGTGCGCCGCGCTCCTGCCCGAGCAGGTGACCCTCGACGAGTGGGGCTTCCCCGTCGTCGGCGACGACCTCACCGAGCGGCAGGCCCGCCAGCTGGCGCAGGCGTGCCCCGCGCTCGCCCTGCGGGTCCTGCCCGCATTGGACCGGTCGGGCCGGTCGTGAGCGTGCGCGAGTCGGCCCCGGTCGGCGTCACCGAGCACTACGGTGACCCCATGGTCCGGATCCTGGTGGTCGAGGACGACCTCGCCATCCGCACGACCCTCACCCGCGGGCTGACCGACCACGGTGCCGTCGTCACCGCCGTCGGGACGGCCGTCGAGGCCATCCGCAGCGTCGGGGCCGAGCAGCCCGACGTGATCATGCTCGACCTCGGGCTGCCGGACCTCGACGGCGCCGACGTGCTCGCCCTGGTGCGCTCCTCCAGCGACGTGCCGGTGGTCGTGGCCACGGCCCGTGACGACGAGCGGGAGATCGTGCGGCTCCTCGACGCCGGCGCCGACGACTACCTCGTCAAGCCGTTCTCCGCCGCGCAGGCCATGGCGCGCGTCCGAGCGGTGCTGCGCCGCACCGCGCCGGCCGGTGCGGCCGACCGCACCGTCAGGGTGGGCGGACTGGTCGTCGACCCTGTCTCACGAGAGGTCGCCCTCGACGGCCGCGCCGTCGCGCTGAACCGCAAGGAGTTCGACCTGCTGCTCGCCCTCGCCACCCGCGCCGGCGAGGTCGTGAGCAAGCGTGAGCTGCTGGCCGACGTCTGGCAGATGCCGTGGGGCGGCGCCGACCGCACGGTCGACGTGCACCTGTCGTGGCTGCGTCGCAAGCTCGGCGAGAGCGCTGCCGACCCGCGGTACCTGCACAGCGTGCGAGGGGTGGGCGTCAAGCTCGTCGCCCCCGACCCCGCGACCGGCGGCGCCGCGTGAGCCTGCGCGCCCGCATCCTCGCGCTGGGCGTCGGGTCGGCCGCGGCGATGCTGCTGCTCCTCGCCGTGCCGGTGACGCTGACCGTGCAGCGCAACGTGCAGCAGGACGAGGAGCAGTGGGCGGCCTCCGTCGCGCAGGGCGTGGCCGACCTGCTGAGCACGGGGCGGGGCGACCGCGACGACCTCGTCGCGGTCGTCGAGCGCATCGACGCCCGCGACGGTGGTCGGGTGACCGTCGACGTCGGCGACGGCGCGCCCGTGGGGTCGACCCGACCCGACTGCAGCGTCGACTCGGACGCCCGTTTCGGTCCCCTCGCCGACGCCGGCACACCCCCAGGGCGACGCGACGACGACGCACGGTCCCCCGACGGCGACTCCTACGGCCCGCCGGACGCCCGGGTCGGGCGCGTGTACGGGGCCGAGGTGGCGTCGGTCGACGGCGGCCGGCTCGTGCGCGTGGTCGCCGAGCAGCGGGGCCGCGACGTCGCGGTGTGCTCGTTCGTGCCGAGCAGCGTGGTGGGGAGGGAGACGCTCGAGCAGGTGGGCGTGCTCGGCCTGGCCGGGCTGGTCACGCTCGCGGCGGTGGCGGGGCTCGCCGTGGTGGTGGGGCGTCGTCTCGCGGGTCACCTGACGGCAGCGGCCGCGACGGCCGAACGACTCGCCGACGGCGACCTCGACGCCCGGGCGCCGCAGGACGGTCCGCGCGAGGTGCGCAGCGTGTCGGCGGCGCTGAACCGCCTGGCCGGGCGCATCGACGAGCTGCTCGTGGCCGAGCGCGAGACCGTCGCCGACCTGTCGCACCGGCTGCGCACCCCGGTCACCGCGGTGCGGCTCGACGTCGAGGCCCTGCCGGAGTCGCCGCAGAAGCGTGAGCTCGAGGACCACCTCGACCACCTCGAGCGGACCCTGACGGCGGTGATCCAGGCTGCTCGCCGACCACAACGCGAGGGGGCGGTGCCCCGGAGAGACGCGGTCGCCGTGGTGCAGGACCGGTTCGCGTACTGGGCTCCGCTGCTGGAGGACCAGCGGCGAGACGCCGTGCTCGAGCTGCCGGACGGCGCCGCGGGGTGGGAGGTGCGCCTGGCCGACGCGGACCTCGCCGCCGCGCTGGACGCGCTGCTCGAGAACGCCGTCGCGCACACGGCCGAGGGAGTGCCGGTGGCCGTGACCGTGTCGTCCGTCGGCACCGACACCGTCGTCGAGGTCCGTGACCAAGGGCCGGGCGTGCCGCCGTCGGCCTTGCGGCGCGGGACGAGCGACCGGGGCTCCAGCGGTCTCGGCCTCGACATCGCGCGGTCGTGCGCGGAGGCGAGCGGCGGTCGCCTCGAGCTCGACCGCGACGGTCCGTGGTCCCTGGTCCGGCTCGTCCTCGGCGCACCCTGACCCCCTCCACCGCACGTCGGCGCTCGCCGCACGGGGACGTCCCACGAAGGAGAACACCATGCTGGACACGTTCAACGGCCTCCCGCTGCACCCGCTCGTCGTGCACGCGGTCGTCGTGCTGCTGCCCCTGTCGGTGGTCGGTGCGATCGTCGTCGCGCTGCGCCCGGCCTGGCGCCAGACCTACGGCTGGCTCGTGGCCGGTCTGCTCGTCGTGGCGACCGCGCTCACCCCGGTCGCGACCTCGAGCGGCGAGGCGCTCGAGAAGAGGGTCGGCGACCCGGGCCGGCACGCGGAGCTCGGCGACCAGCTCATCTGGTTCGAGATCGCCCTGCTGGTGGTGCTCGTGGCGATGCTCGTCCTGCACCGTCGGGGCGTCGTGTCCGCGGCGGCGCGGGGCGTGGCCGTCCTCGTCCTGATCGCCTCCGTCGCGGCGGCCGTGCAGGTCTACCGCGTGGGCGACTCGGGCGCGAAGGCGGTGTGGGGCGACACGACCAGCGAGGCTGGCGGCAGCTGAGCAGTCGACGTCCGAGAGGTACGTGCCGGGACCGGCGACGAGGTCAGCGCGGGGCCTTGACGGCGACGACCGGGCAGTCGGCCTCGAGCAGGATGCGCTGCGAGGTCGAGCCGAGCACCAGCTTGCCCACGGGCGAGCGGCGGCGCTGGCCGATGACGACGAGCGACGCGTCGTGGCGGTTGGCGTGGTCGAGGATGGCGTCGGCGGCGCCACCGCTGCCCACGAAGTGCACCACCTCGTGCTCGACGCCTGCCTCGCCGAGCCGCGACTCGAGCTGCTCCACGACGGTCTCGGGCGAGACGTCCGGGTGCGGCGCGTCGGACGCGATGACGACGAGACGGGCGGACGTGCTGCGGGCGTGGTCGACGGCCCAGGTCCAGGCGGCCTCACCCTCGGGACTCGCGACGTAGCCCACGACGATCGTGCTCATGCGGTTCTCCTTCTCCCCGGCACCACGCTACCGGGCACGTACGGCATCGTCGCCCCGGGTGAGCAGGGACTGATGTCCCGAAAGAAGTCAGGACTTTATGGGTGCAGATGACCTCGATAGGGACTAAAGTCCCGAGGAGATAGGGACCAGCGTCCGTCCTTCGTGGTGGGGAGACCACGAAGGGCCAGGTGGGCACCAGTGCAGCCGGCCGTGCATCCCTTCACCGAGGGAGAGAACACCATGGGACTGGTGACGTCAGCACGTCCGTCGAGCACGACCGCGAAGGTGGTCGCGCTGATCCTGGTCGCCCTGGCGGCGTCGACGCTGGTCGTGGCGCAGGCCGACGCCGCGCGCAGCCACCGCGTGACCGTGACGAAGACCGCCACCGTCGCGAAGACCGCGACGCGCGTGGTCCACGTCGACGGACACCGCGGCGAGGCGACGGTGCGGCGCAGCGCGACGGGTCGCGGCACCGCGACCGTCAAGGCGGCGACCCCGCAGCGGGCTCGCGCCCGGGCGGCGACGAAGGCGCGCGAGCGGGCCCTGGTGCAGGCCCGTCAGCGCGCCTTCGCGACGGCCTCGGCCGCCGCGGCGAAGATCGCCACCGCGCGCGCCGAGCAGGCCGCCGCCGCGGCCGAGCCGACCCCCGAGCCGACACCCGCCGCGACCCCTTCGCCGACGCCGACCGCCACCCCGGCGCCCGAGCCCACGGTCGCGCCCAGCCCGGAGCCCGTCGCGACGCCCGAGCCGACGGTGACGCCGTCGGCGGAGCCCTCTGCCGCCCCCTCGCCCGAGCCGACGGTGACTCCGTCGCCCGAGGCGACGACCGCTCCGAGCCCGGAGCCCACTGCCTCTCCGGCCCCGACGGCGACGCCCACCCCGGAGGCCACGGCGACGCCGACCCCCGAGCCGACGCCCACCCCCGAGTCGACGACGACCTCCGACGACTGCGGGAAGACCCGCTCCAAGGACGACGGCTCGGCGTGGACGTGCACCTTCGCCGACGACTTCACCGGCAACGCCCTCGACCGCAGCAGGTGGAGCCCGGCGACCACCGAGGCCACCGGCCTGACCTACGGGGACTGCTGGGTCGACCGGCCGCAGAACCTCGAGGTGAAGGGCGGCGCCCTGCGCCTGACGACGCGCAAGGAGTCCGAGCCCGTCACCTGCACCGCCAACGGCTCCACCGTCACGACGCCCTACACGTCGGCGTCGGTGACCACCTGGGGCCACTACACGATGAACCGGGGACGGGTCGAGATCCGCGCGAAGATGCCCGCGAGCTCCCGCCCCGGCGTCCACAGCGCCCTCTGGCTGTTCCCGCAGACGCTGAAGTACTGGGGCGACGGCCTCGGCACCGGCGAGATGGACATCGCGGAGTTCTACTCCCAGTACCCGGACCGCCTGATCCCGACCGTCCACTACGCGACGTCGACCCGCGACTACACGAACTACTTCTGCATGGTCGACGACCCGACCGCCTGGCACACCTACGCGCTGGAGTGGGACCGCGAGCGCATCCGCGTCGAGTACGACGGGCAGGTCTGCCTCGACCACGCCATCCGCACGTCGGACACCTCGGTCGAGCAAGGCCGGCCGTTCGACCAGGACTACACGATCAACCTCACCCAGATGCTGGGCGTCGACGGCAACAAGCCGACGTCGGGCACGACCTTCCCCGCCACGCTGCAGGTCGACTGGGTGCGCGCCTGGCAGTGACGGGTCGGTGGGGGCGGCTGCACGAGGTCGGTAGCGTGACCCCGTGAGCGACTCGCCCCCGCGCCGGCTGCTGCTGGTCAACGGCCCCAACCTGAACCTGCTCGGCACGCGCGAGCCCGCCGTGTACGGGCACGAGACGCTCGACGACGTCGTCGCGCTCGTCGAGCGGACCGCCGACGAGCTCGGCTACGCGGTGCGGGCGCTGCAGAGCAACCACGAGGGCGTGCTCATCGACGCGATCCACGAGGCCCGCGAGGACTGTGCGGGGGTCGTCATCAACCCGGGTGGGCTCACGCACACGTCGGTGGCGTTGCGCGACGCCCTCACCGGCGTGGCGCTGCCGTTCGCGGAGGTGCACGTGTCCGACGTGCACGCCCGCGAGGAGTTCCGCCACTTCTCCTACCTGAGCGACGTCGCCGCGGTCACCGTCGTCGGGGAGGGTGTCGCGGGCTACGGTCGCGCGGTCCGCGAGCTCGTCGCCGCCCTGGCCACCGAGGAGGACGCCTCGTGAGCGACGGACCCCGCAACGTCCCGCACAAGAAGCAGCTCGCCGTCTCCCGACGCGTGCGCGTGCCCGGGCCCGACGCCGACTGGGCGGCGCTGCACGCCTTCGCGCAGACCTTCGACGCGGCCTTCTTCCTGTCGTCGTCCACGGCGACGATCGTGCAGCTCGCCTACCGGCCCGCGTTCGAGGCCGTCGAGCGCGGAGAGCACCTGGGTGGTGACCTGGGCATCACCCTGCTGCGCGCAGCCCTGTGGTTCCAGGCCAGGTCGGACACCTTCGCCGGCGCCTCCGACTTCTCCAGCCCCGAGGTCGAGCGCTTCTACCGCGCCGTCTGCGAGGAGCTGCACACCCGCACCCACGGCTGGGTCGAGGACGCCACCTGACCCTCCGCCGAGCGGATGGCTTCGCTGGTCGAGTAGTCGACGCCGCGACGAAGGAGCAGGCGGAGGTCGAGACCACTCTGGGCGTTCGCTGGGGGTTGGCCCGCGCTGGGCTGTTGCCGGGTGGTCTCGATACGTCCGAGCCTCGCAAGCTCGTTCGGACTACTCGACCAGCGGAGTGTTCCGCTGGTCGAGTAGTCGACGCCGCGACGAAGGAGCTGGCGGAGATGTATCGAGACCATCCCAAGCGTTCGCTGGGGGTTGGTCCGCGCTGGGCTGTTGCCGGGTGGTCTCGATACGTCCGAGCCTCGCAAGCTCGCTCGGACTACTCGACCAGCGGAGTGTTCCGCTGGTCGAGTAGTCGACGCCGCGACGAAGGAGCTGACGGAGACGTATCGAGACCACTCCACGCCGACGCTGGGGCTTGGTCCACGCTGAGCCGTTGCCGGGTGGTCTCGATACGCAGCGACGTGCTCGCTGGCGCTCGCCGTCGCCGCTACTCGACCAGCGGTGGATTTCGCTGGTCGAGTAGTCGACGTTGCGACGAAGGAGCTGACGGAGACGTATCGAGACCACTCCACGCCGACGCTGGGGCTTGGTCCACGCTGAGCCGTTGCCGGGTGGTCTCGATATGCAGGGACCTCGCAAGCTCGTCCCTGCTACTCGACCAGCGGAACCTGCCGCTGGTCGAGTAGCGCGGAGCCGCGAGGGACGAGCGTGCTTCGGGCGTATCGAGACCACTCTGTGCTGTCGCTGGGGGTCGGTTCGCGCTGAGCCGTTGCCGGGTGGTCTCGATACGCAGCCACGGCGCTCCTTCGTCGCGCGTGCCGCTGCTCGACTGGCGGTGGTCGGCGGGCAGGGGGGATCGTGCCTACGGTGAGGCCATGACCCGCTACCTCACGATCTGCGCCGTGGCGCTCCCGCCGCTGTTCACCGCCGCGCTCGGGCTGACGCACCCGGCGGTGCTGACCGTCGAGGACGCGGCGCACTGGCAGATGATGCACACCGTCCTGCTGCCCGTCTTCCCGCTCCTCGCGCTGGGCCCGTGGCTCGTCGCCCGCCAGCACGACCGCGCCGTCGGCGTCGTGGTCGGTGTCCTGGCGTACGTGTACGCCTGCTTCTACACCAGCCTCGACATCCTGGCCGGGATCGCCGGGGGAGCCATCAAGGACGCCGAGGCGGGCGGCCTCGGGATCGTCTTCCCCATCGCGGGCGACCTCGGCGCCATCGGGTCCTACGCCTACATCGCCGCGACCGCGCTCGCCGTCGGCGTCGCGAGCCGCGCCGGCGTGGTGCGGGCGCTGCCCGGCGCCGTGCTCACGCTGGTCGGCTCCGTGATGTTCTGGCAGGAGCACGTCTACCGGCCGTGGGGCGTGCTTTCGATGGTCCTGCTCGCCGCGGGCTGGACCTGGCTCGTCGTCGCTACAGGTCCGCGAGCAGCCGCACCGTCGTCGCCCACGCCTCGCTCCGTGGGTCGATGACGACGAAGTGGTCGCCGTCGACGGGCGTGAGCGTCGCGTCGGCACCGGCGTCGGTGGCTGCGGCGACGTAGGCCTCCGACTGGCTGATCGGCACGGTCGAGTCGTCGCGTCCGTGGACGCAGCGCACCGGCACGTCGAGCGGGACCTGGCCGGTCGGGTCGGCGTCGGGCACCTGGTCGACGGGCCGGCCGAGGAACGCCTCCACGGCCCCGGCGCCCAACGAGGCAGCCCCCGCGAGGTCGAGCACGCCCGCCTGGGAGACCGCGGCCGTCACGGGGACCTTCGCATCCGTCCACGGCTGCAGGCGTTGACGTCCCGCCGCCCACACCGCGAGGTGGCCGCCGGCCGAGTGGCCGAGCGTCACCACGCGCGAGAGGTTGAGGCCGTCGACCTCCGCGAGCTTGTCGATGCCCGCGCTGACGTCGTCGGGCGTCTGCGGCCACCCGCCACCGTTCCCGACCCTGCGGTACTCGAGGTTCCAGGCGGTCCAGCCCTCCTCCGCGAGCGACGCGGCGAGCGGACGGCCGAGCGAGAGGTCGTACTGCGCGCGCCAGAACCCGCCGTGGATGACGACGACCACCCCGCGTGAGGCTCCCGACGGACGGGTCAGCTCGGCGAACTGCGACGGGTCGGAGCCGTAGGCGATGCGTTCCATGTCGCCCATGCTGCCACCGCCCGACGTGGGTGCACTGGGGCCGGAGCAGGCGGCGAGCGCAGCCGTGCCGACCGCCGCGGCCCCGAGCGAGAGAAATCGACGACGGTGCACCCGTCCATCCCACCGCACGGCGTGCGTCCCTGCAGGTCGATGCACGGTCGACGCTCGATAGGATCGGGTCTCGGCGAGGGTGGGAGGTCGGTGCATGGACGTCCACGACCTCGACGTGTTCCTCCTGGTCGGCTCGGGCGTCCTCATCGCGGCGATCCTCGCGGTCCGGCTCTCCGTCAGCGTGGGCCTGCCGTCGCTGCTCGTCTACCTCGGTCTCGGACTCGTGCTCGGCGAGGAGGGCCTGGGTGTGCAGTTCGACGACGCCGACCTCGCGCTCGCGGTCGGCTTCGGCGCACTCGTGCTGATCCTGGCCGAGGGCGGTCTGACGACCCGGTGGGAGCACGTGCGCCCGGCGATCGGCCTCGGCCTGCTGCTCGCGACCCTCGGGTCGGTGGTCAGCGTGCTCGTCGTCGCCGGCGCGGCCCACTACGCGCTCGACCTGCGGTGGGAGATCGCGGTCCTGCTCGCCGCCGTGCTCACGCCCACCGACGCGGCGGCGGTGTTCTCCGTGCTGCGCGCCGTGCCCATCGCACCCCGGGTGAAGGGCGTGCTGGAGGCGGAGTCGGGGCTCAACGACGCGCCGATCGTCGTGCTCGTCACCGCGTTGAGCGCCGGTGAGATCGCCGACGGCGGTGCCCTCTCCTTCATCGGGCTGATCGTCTTCGAGATCGTCGTCGGCGCGGTCGTCGGCCTGGCGGTCGGGTTCGGTGCCGCGAGGCTGCTGCGCCAGCTCGCGCTGCCGGCGTCGGGCCTCTACCCACTGATCGTGCTGGCGTTCACGGTGCTCGCGTACGGCCTCGCCGTGCTCGGCCACGCCAGCGGCTTCGCGGCCGTGTACCTGTGCGCGCTCGTGCTCGGCAACACCGAGCTCCCGCACCGCGTCGCCACCCGCTCGTTCGTGGAGGGCATCGGCTGGCTCGCGCAGATCGGCCTGTTCGTCATGCTGGGCCTGCTCGCGAGCCCCTCGGAGTTCACGCTCTGGCACCTGTGGACGGGACTGGTCGCGGGCGCTGTGCTGACCTTCGTCGCCCGGCCGCTGTCGGTCCTGGTCTGCGCCACCTGGTTCCGGGTCGGCTGGCGCGAGCAGCTGTTCGTCGGCTGGGCGGGCCTACGGGGTGCCGTGCCGATCATCCTCGCCACGATCCCGCTGGCCGCCGACGTGCCCGGCTCGCGCGACCTCTTCGACATCGTCTTCGTGGCGGTCGTCGTCTACACGCTCGTGCAGGCCGCGCCACTCGCGCGCCTGGCGCGCTGGTGCGGGGTGCTGCGCGACGACGTGCGCGACCTCGAGGTCGAGGCCGCGCCGCTCGAACGGGTCTCGGCCGACCTGCTCCAGGTCCACGTGCCGCGCGGATCGCGCCTGGCGGGCGTCGAGGTGGGCGAGCTGCGCCTGCCCACAGGGGCGTCGGTGTCGCTCGTCGTGCGCGACGGCACGCCGTTCGTGCCGCACCGCACCACGCGGCTCGTGCGGGGCGACGACGTGCTCGTCGTGGCCACGCGCGACGTCCGCGAGCTCACCGAGCAGCGTCTGCTCGACGTCGGCCGCCACGGACGGCTCGCCGGCTGGGACGCGGCCGACCCTGCCTGACCCGCCGCGCCTGTTCCGGTGCGGTCAGGCCGCAGGGACCGTGGGCAGGCAGACCGTGAAGCGACGGTCGTTGCTGGTGTCGCGCACGTCGCGCCCGAGCTGGCGGAACCCGTCGCCGACGACGACCGTCACCGACCCCTCGTCGACCGGGATGTCGGGCTCGACGTACTGCACGCGGGAGCCGAACTGCGCACCGACGAGCCGGACGCGCGGGTCCTTCGGGTCGTCCGTGAGCACGGCGGCCACCCGTGGCCTGACCTTGCTGTCGGAGTTCCCGATCTGGCCGGCGAGGAACCCGCGACGCTGCAGGTTGATGGAGACGCGGTTCGCCAGACCGGCCCGGCTGCTCGCGTTGTAGACGTCGACGCTCACGAGGCTGCTGGTCACACGGTCGTCCTTCTCCACGACGCGGCGTTCGCAGGTGGGTGCAGCCTCACCGGTGTCGGCCTCGGCGGTGACGAGCCGGAAGCCGACGAACAGCCCCAGCACGAGCAGCAGTGCACAGCCGAGCAGGACGAGGGGGCCGACGGCTCCGCTGCGGGGGTTCATCGACGGGCTCCGATCGTCAGGACGCGGGCGTGCAGCATGGACCGCTGCTGCAGGGCAGCGCGGACGGCGCGGTGCAGCCCGTCCTCGAGGAACAGCTCGCCGTTCCAGGCGACGACGTGCGCGAACAGGTCGCCGAAGTACGTCGAGTCCTCGTCGAGCAGGTTGGCCAGGTCGAGCTGCGTCTTGGTGGTCGTGAGGTCGGAGAGGTGCACCTGCGTGGGCGACAGGTCGGCCCACTCGCGCTGCGACAGTCCGTGGTCGGGGTACGGCCGACCGTCGCTCACCCTCCGAAAGATCACGACGTCAGTGTAGACAGCACGACCGCCGCGCAGCGGTAGCCTGACCGCCATGAGCACGGCTGACGGGGACGGTCGACCCACCGACGGCGACGCGAGCGCGTCCGACCTCGCCGCGGAGGCCGCGCAGGCTGCCGCTGCGGCGGAGGCGGCAGCCGTCGAGGCCCGACGTCGCGCCGACGAGCTGGCACGCGCCGCCGCTGCCGAGCAGCAGGCGGGCGTGGCGGTGCCGTCCGATCCTGTGCCGGACCACTCTGGGCCCCAGGATCCGGTGGTCGAGGAGGTCCGTGCGGGCTACGCCTTCGACGGTCCGGTGGTGGAGATCGGCGCCCTCGTCGTCGACGACGTCGCCGTGCCGTCGGCGCCCGTGCGCATCCCGCTCGGCATGCTCAACCGGCACGGGCTGGTGGCCGGCGCGACCGGCACCGGCAAGACGCGGACGCTGCAGCTGCTCGCGGAGCAGGTCTCGGCGCACGGCGTGCCCGTGTTCGCGGCCGACGTGAAGGGCGACCTCTCCGGCATCGCCGTCCCCGGCACCCCGAGCGAGCGCCTCACGCAGCGGTGCGCCGACGTCGGGCAGACGTGGCAGCCGCTCGGCTCGCCCACGGAGCTCCTGACCCTCGGCGGCCTCGGCACGGGCGTGCCGGTCCGCGCGAGCCTGGAGTCGTTCGGTCCGCTCCTGCTCGCGAAGGTGCTGGGCCTGAACGAGACCCAGGAGTCGTCGCTCGGACTCGTCTTCCACCACGCGCGCGAGCAGGGACACCGGCTCGTCGACCTCGGCGACCTGCGCTCGGTGCTCACCTGGCTCGTCGGCGACGGCAAGGCCGAGCTGAAGGAGCTCGGCGGGCTCTCGTCGGCCACCGTCGGCGTGATCCTGCGCGAGCTCGTCGCGTTCGCCGACCAGGGCGCCGACGTCTTCTTCGGCGAGCCCGAGCTCGACGTCGCCGACCTGCTCCGCCTGGCCCCCGACGGCCGCGGCGTCGTGTCGTTGCTGGAGGTGCCGTCGGTGGTGGACCGGCCGACGCTCTTCTCGACCTTCCTCCTGCACCTGCTGCGCACGCTGTTCGCGACGCTGCCCGAGGTGGGCGACGTCGAGAAGCCGCGCCTCGTGTTCTTCTTCGACGAGGCGCACCTGCTGTTCGCCGACGCGTCGAAGGACTTCCTGGCGCAGGTGACCCAGACCGTGCGGCTCATCCGCTCCAAGGGCGTCGGCATCGTGTTCGTCACGCAGACGCCGAAGGACGTGCCGTCGGACGTGCTCGCCCAGCTCGGGTCGCGGGTCCAGCACCAGCTGCGCGCCCACACGCCCGACGACGCCAAGGCCCTCCGCGCGACCGTCTCGACGTACCCGACGTCGGGGTACGACCTGGGCGAGCTGCTCACCCGGCTGGCGATCGGCGAGGCCGTCGTCACGGTGATGGACGAGCGGGGTGCCCCCACCCCCGTCGCGTGGACCCGGCTGCGGGCGCCGCAGGGGTCGATGGCTCCCGCACCGGCCGACGTCGTCGCGGGACTCGTCGCAGCGTCGCCGCTGCTGCCCCGCTACGGCACGCGCGTCGACCCGCCGTCGGCGACGGAGGCGGTCGAGGCCGCCCGCGGAGCTGCCGAGGCGCGCACCGAGGCCGACCGGGCCGCGCGCGACGCCGCCGCCGAGGCCGGACGCGTGGCCCGTGAGGCCGACCGCCTCGAGCGCGGGCCCCGGCGTCGGACGCGCTCCCGCACGACGTCCACGGGTCGCTCGACGCTCGACCGCGCGGTCGGCGAGGCGTCGCGCACGCTCGCGCGAGAGCTGGCGAAGAGCCTGTTCCGTCGACGTCGCTGACCCTGGCTGTCGCGGGCGCCGACGGCGCCGGGCGACGTCGCCCGGGTGGCCTCAGGGTGACGTGCGGGTGACCGATGGGTGACGTCCCCGAGGTGCACACGGTGCCGTTCACGCCATAGTGAAGCCATGAGCCTCACTCCTGTCGGCACCCGAACGCGCCTCGGGGTCCGCGCCGTGGTGCTGGAGGTGGCGCTGATCGCCGTGCTCTACGTCGGCTACAGCGCCTCGCGGATGCTCGCCTCCGACGACCGCGGCGCCGCTCTCGACCGTGCGAAGGACCTGCTGGGTCTCGAGAAGGCCTGGCACCTGGACGTCGAGCAGGCCCTGAACACCTGGGTGGTGCACCACGACCTCGTGGCGGTCGCGTCGAGCTACTGGTACGCCACGGCGCACTACGTGGTCACCGCCGTCGTCCTCGTGTGGTTGTTCGTGCGTCGCCGCTGGCTGTACGGGCGCGCGCGCACGTCGCTCGTCGTGGCCTCGTTGGCCGGTCTGGCCTGCTACCTGACCGTGCCGATGGCCCCGCCGCGCTTCGTGGAGGGCTACACCGACGTGCTCGCCCTGCACTCGGCCGCGGGCTGGTGGGGGTCCGACGCGTCCGCCCCGCGCGGCATGGGCGACCTGACCAACGAGCTCGCGGCCTTCCCGTCGCTGCACGCTGGCTGGGCGCTGTGGGTCGCGCTCGCCCTCACCGCGGCCGGGGTCGGTCGGGTCTGGCGCACCCTGGGCTGGGCGCACGCCCTCGTCACGGCGTTCGTCGTGGTCGGGACCGGCAACCACTGGCTGCTCGACGTCGTCGGCGGCTGGGCCGTCGTGGCCGTCGCGTGGGCCGGTGTGGAGATCGTCACCCAGCGGCGGGCACCGGCGGACGCGACGGCGGCGGCACCGACTTCCTAGTCTGGGGGGCATGAGCGAGCACGCCCCGTCTCCCGTCCCCGTGACCGTGTCGGTGACGCGCCACGTCGACCCTGCGCACGAGGACCAGATGGTCGCGTGGCTGCGGGCCGGCTCGGAGCTGGCGGAGCGCTTCGACGGCTTCCTCGGCTCGGGGTGGGTGCGCACGTCGCCGACGTCGGGGGAGTGGCACATGCTGTTCCGCTTCGCGAGCGACGCCGACCTCGACGTGTGGATGTCGTCGCGGCAGCGCCGCTGGTGGCTCGACAGCGCCCAGGGCATCGCCGACGAGACCCGGCTCGAGCGTCGCACCGGCATCGAGGGCTGGTTCGACGACCCGTCGCGCGTCGACCTGGAGGACCTGCGCTCGGTCCCGGTCGCACCGCCACGGTGGAAGCAGATGATCTCGATCTTCATCGTCTTCTTCCCGCTGAGCGTGGTGACCAACGAGATCGGCGTGCACTACCTGGCCGACGTGTGGCTGCCCCTGCGCGTGCTCGTCACGGTCTGCGTCATGACGCCGCTCATGACGTACGTGCTGCTGCCGTGGGTCACCCGGCTGCTCGGGCCGTGGCTGCACCGTCGGCCCGGGTCGCGCTGAGCCGCGCGCGACCACCCGGCTCAGCGAGGGTCAGGCCTTCTTCGCGGCCCGGCGCACCGGCTTCCGCGCCGGCTTGGGGCCCGGACGGTGCACGAGCACGGGGCAGGTGGCCTGGTTCAGGACCTTGTGCGAGACCGAGCCCATGAGCACCGCCTGGGTGCGGGTGCTCTGGCTGGCGAGCACGATGAGGCCGGAGTCGAACCGCTTGGCCGCCTTGATGATCTCGTTCGCCGGCGCGCCGCTGTAGACGTGCGTGGTGACGGGCGGGCCCCAGCCGTCGAGCGCCTCGGCGACCTTGAGCGTGGCCTGCTCGGCCTCGCGACGGAACGACAGCTCGACACCGCCGTCGGCGCTGCCCTCTGCCGCGAACGGCACCGCGGCGAGCGGGCTGACGACGGCGACGACGCTGACCTTGGTGACGCTGTCGGCGTCGACGACGTGGCGCAGGTACGTGGCGGACTGGAGCGACTGCTTCGAGCCGTCCGTGGCGACGAGCACGTGCATGGGCTTCTCCTGGGTGGGTCGTTGCGGGTGAGGCTAGCCGGACAGGTCGGTGGGGTCGAGGGCGTGCGGCTGGTGACGCATCGCGAAGGCGTTGACGCCGTACATCACGACGCCGATGGCGACGATCGCACCGCACCACAGGATCGAGCCGGGGTCGTCGATCATCGTGTGCACCAGGATCGCCACGTTGGCGACGACGCCGACGACGAGGATGACGATCGGCGCCGAGTAGTGCTCGTGCTCGACGGGCGTCCCGCGCAGCGTGAGCGCCGCGAGACAGACCATGCCGTACACGACGATGAGGAACAGGACGGTCACGGTGGCCAGCCGGTCGACGTCGGCCACGGCGAGCAGCAGGCACACGAGGGCGGCGGTGAAGACGATCGAGACCCACGGGGTGCGGCGGGTGGCGTGGGTGCGGGCGAAGATCCGCGGCACGATGCCCTGGCGCGCCATGCCGTACATGATGCGCGACTGCGCCACGAGCGAGACCAGCGTCGTGTTGGTGACGGCCACGAGCGCGATCGCGGAGAACACGAGCTCGGGCACGGGGATGGGGCCGTTCTGCACGACGGTCAGCAGGCTGCCGTCCTCGCCCTTGTTCGCGGTGAGCTGGTCGAGCGGCGCGACCATCGACGCGATGAATGCGATGACCATGTAGAGGATGCCGGCGAGCGTCATGCCGCCGAGCAGCGCCCGCGGGAAGGTCCGGCTCGGGTCCTGCGTCTCCTCGGCGATGTTCGCGGCGTTCTCGAAGCCCGTCATCGCGAAGAACGCCAGTGCGACACCGCTCAGGACGACCAGCGTCGGGTTGCCCTCGTTGAGCTCGAACGGCTGCTGCAGGTTCGCGTCGCCCTCGGCCAGGACGACCACGCCGACCGCGAGGATGATCAGCAGGCCGGTCGTCTCGATCAGCGTCATGACCATGTTGGTCCACACCGACTCGGTGATGCCGCGGAAGTTCAGCAGCGAGAGTGCGACGATGAAGACGATGGCGACGAGCGTGACCGACGCACCCTCGACGAAGGACTGGAAGTAGGTGCCGCCGAAGACCCGCGCCAAGGTGCCGGCGGCGGCGATGGTGGCGGCGAGCAGGCAGAACGTGACCATGAAGGTCAGGAACCGGTTGCCGAACGCCTTGTGCGTGTACAGCGCGGCCCCCGCGGCCTGGGGGTACTTGGTGATGAGCTCGGCGTAGGCGAAGCCGGTGAGCAGTGCGACGGTGACGCCGATGACGAACGACAGCCAGAACGCGCCGCCCACCGTGAACGCCATGACGCCGATGAGGGCGTAGATGCCGGAGCCGAGCACGTCGCCCAGCACGTAGAAGAACAGCAGCCGGCCGGTGATGGACCGCTTCAGCTCCTCCTGCTGCCCGGCACCCCCGGCTGCGCTCGTGGTCTGGTCGCTCATGCGGTCCCTCCCGATCGCGTGTTCCGTCGATCGTGGTGGCAGGGACGGGTGCGCGCAAGCCCAGGCGGGTTGCAGCGCGGTTACGAGCCGCGGACGTACCCGAGCCGCGCCGCCCGCTCCAGGATCCCGAGGGTGGCCTTGAGACCGTCCTCGTCGACGATCGGGAACTGGTCCTTCCAGTCGTCCCGCGCGTGGCTCCAGTCGAGCACCGACGTGACCTGCGTGCCGCCGTCGACGGGTTCGAGTCGGTACCCCCAGCGGTGCCCGATCGGTGGGCGCACCCGGCCGATGATCGACCAGGTGATCAGCCGGTCGGGCTCGTACTCCTCGATGACGACCGTGACGTCGTACTCCTTGAGGTCGGGGATGTCGCCGTAGGACTCACGGTCCATGTGCACGAGGAACCGGTCGCCGACCGCGGCGACGACGTCGCCCTCGACCGACTGCAGCATGCCGGAGGCGTCGATCGCGACGTGCCCCCACGGGTCGCGCAGCACCGCGAAGATCGTGTCGGCGGGCGCCTTCACCACGCGGCCGGTCTCGATGCGTTCGTCGGGGTAGCGCTCGCTCATGCGTCCATCGTCGGCCGCAGTCCCGCGTCGCGCACCCTCGCCCGGCCGGCCTGCTTGCGTGGGGCCCCACGCAAGCAGGCTCCGCCCACCGCAAACATGCGCCCGATCTGCGCGTTTGCGTGGGGCCCCACGCAAACGCGCACGTGCGGGCGGGTCAGCAGCAGCGCGCCATGGGGGCGTGCTCGATCCGGTCGGCGCGGTGGCGCTCGAAGGCGCGGCGGGTCGTCGGCTCGACGCCGTCGCGCTCGCAGGCCGCGAGGTAGTCGTCCCACGCCGCCTCGCCCGTGAACTCCCGGACGAGGCGACGAAAGCGCGCGAAGCGGCTCATCGGTGACCCCGCTGGCCGGTGAGCTCGCCTCGCTCGGCCTCCCACGCGGCGACCGCCTCCTTCTCCTCGCGGGTCGCGACGAAGTCGGCCGGCGCGACGATCTGCGACGGCGTGTGAGGCACCTCGGTGGTGGGCAGCGACCCGACCCGGACCGCGCGCACCCAGATCACCACGGCGTTGGCGACGACGACGATGACGAGCAGCGCGAACACCGCCTGGATGACGCCGTTCGTCGTGGAGTTGCGGATGATCTGGTCCATCTGGCCCGGGTCGGCCGCCGGCGCCAGCACGTCGCCGGCGTCGCGCGCCTCGCGGTACCGGTCGGCCTGCGCGAAGTAGCCGATGGCGGGGTTGTCGCTGAACACCTTCTGCCAGCTCGCCGTCATCGTCACGACGAGGTCCCACGCGAGCGGGATGCCGGGCACCCACACCCACCTCAGCTTGCCGTGCTTGAGCAGCAGGGTCACGCACAGCGTCAGGGCGATGGCCGCGAGCAGCTGGTTGGCGATGCCGAACAGCGGGAAGAGCTGGTTGATGCCGCCGAGGGGGTCGCTGATGCCGATGTAGAGGAAGTAGCCCCACGCGCCCACCGTGACGGCGCTCGCGCTCCACGCGGCGGGCCGCCACGAGACGTCGCCGAAGCGGGTCCAGACGTTGCCGATCGTGTCCTGCAGCATGAACCGGCCGACGCGGGTGCCGGCGTCGACGGCGGTGAGGATGAACAGCGCCTCGAACATGATCGCGAAGTGGTACCAGAAGGCCTGCAGGTTGCCGCCGAACGCCTGGTGGAAGACCTGCGAGAGGCCGAAGGCGAGGGTCGGAGCGCCGCCCGTGCGCGAGACCAGCGTCGACTCCTCGATCGACGCCGCGGCGGCGGTGAGGTCGCCGGGCGTGATCGTGAAGCCGAGCTGGCTGACGAACGCCGCCGCGCCCTCGGGCGTGCCGCCGGTCGCGCCGGCGGGGGCGTTCATCGCGTAGTAGAGGCCCTGGTCGATGACCACGGCCGCGATGAGCGCGCTGATGGCCACGAACGACTCCATCAGCATGCCGCCGTACCCGATCATCCGGACGTGGCTCTCCTTGGCGATCATCTTCGGCGTCGTGCCGGACGCGATGAGGGCGTGGAAGCCCGACAGCGCACCGCAGGCGATGGTGATGAAGACGAACGGGAACAGCTTGCCCGCGAACACCGGACCGTCGCCGTCGACGGCGAAGCTCGTGACCGCGTCGGCCTGCAGCGTCGGCGCGGCGATGACCAGGCCGACGGCCAGCAGCACGATGACGCCGATCTTCATGAACGTCGAGAGGTAGTCGCGCGGCGTCAGCAGCATCCAGACCGGCAGGATCGACGCGACGAACCCGTAGACGACGAGCGCGATGACGAGGTGCTCCTTGCTCAGCGTGAGCGCGTCGCCGAGGCCCAGCTGGTCGACGTACCCGCCGCCGACGATCGCGAGCAGCAGGAGCACGACGCCGATGGCGGTGGTCTCGAGGACGCGACCCGGGCGCAGGTAGCGCAGGTAGAAGCCCATGAAGAGCGCGATGGGGATGGTCAGGCCGATCGAGAAGACGCCCCACGGCGACTCCGCGAGCGCGTTCACGACCACCAGCGCCAGCACTGCGAGGATGATGATCATGATCGCGAAGACGGCGATCAGGGCAGCGGTGCCGCCGACGACACCGATCTCGTCGCGCACCATCTGGCCGAGGCTCTTGCCGTCGCGGCGCATCGACAGGAACAGCACGACCATGTCCTGGACGGCGCCGGCGAGGATGACGCCGACGATGATCCAGATGGTGCCCGGCAGGTAGCCCATCTGCGCCGCGAGCACGGGACCGACGAGCGGACCGGCGCCGGCGATGGCGGCGAAGTGGTGGCCGAACAGCACCCGACGGTCGGTCACCTCGTAGTCGACGCCGTTCTCCAGGCGCTCGGCCGGGGTCGCGCGCGTGTCGTCGACCTCGAGGACCTTGCGCGCGATGAACCGCGAGTAGAAGCGGTACGCGATGGCGTACGACGACAGGGCGGCGAACAGGATCCACAGCGCCGACACGTCCTCGCCGCGCGAGAGCGCGAGGACGGCCCAGCAGACGGCGCCGACGAGGGCGACCGCCGACCAGACGACGATGGTGCGGATCCGGCTGCTCCCGCCACCGGTGCCGATGGGCTGCGGGGCGGTCGGGGTGCGGGTGCTCATGGGTCTCCCGGGGTGGTGCAGCAGGACAGGACTCGGGCGCGGGGCGGCGGGACGAGCCGGCGCGCCGATCCATCCGACCACGCGTGACCCGGGTCACGCCAGTTGCGTACGTTGCGTCGCGCCGAGCGGTGCCGGTCCGTCGGCGAGCGGCGTGCGGTACCCGTCGCCGGGCGCGCGTCGACCGTCTGCGGACCGTGGGCGGGACGCCTGCACCACCCAGCGGCTCGAGCACTCGACGGACGGGCAGGTCGAGCGTACGGTGCGCTGTGAGGCAGGTCACACCGACCGTCTCGTCGGGGGGTCGCCTGTGGGCGTCCCAGGAGAAAGGGATCACCATGAAGCGTTCGATGAGACTTGCAGGCGCAGCGGCCATGGCGGTGGGAGCACTCGTCGCCGTCGGACCGACGACGGCCGGACCTGCAGTCGCCGCCAACGACTGCACCGCCCCGCGCTGGGACGTCCACCCGGACCTGATCAGCACCGGCACGTTCAGCTGGGGCGACGGCACCGCCATCCGCACCGCCGGCTACAACGACTGCACCATCGTCGGCCGCGGGTACCCCAACCAGGGGATCGACGTGCACTGCAGCCGACAGAACGACAACGGCGTCTGGTGGGTGTACGCCCGCAACACCAGCACGGGGAAGGCGGGCTGGGCGAGCTACAGCGCCGTCTACACGTCGGGCAGCGTCCTGCCGCCGCGGTGCTCCTGAGCGTGACGGCCGCCCGCTACGGGACTGCGCAGCGGGCGGCCGTCGGCGGCTCCGAGTGGCTCGACGGCGGGCGTATCGTCGAACCATGAAGGCGTTGGTCACCGGCGGGGTCAGGTCGGGCAAGTCGTTCCACGCGGAGTCACTGGTGGTGGCGCACGAGCAGGTCGTCTACGTGGCCCCCGGACCGCCGGCCGACCCCGACGACGACCCGGAGTGGGCCGAGCGCGTCGCCCGGCACCGGGACCGGCGGCCGGCGCACTGGGTCACGCTCGAGACGACCGACCTGGTCGCGGCGATCGAGGACGGTGGCGACGACACGGCCGTGCTCGTCGACTGCCTGGGCACCTGGCTCACCGCCCAGCTCGACGAGCTCGACGCGTGGGACGCGATCCGCGAGGACTGGGAGCCGGTGCTGATGGAGCGCGTCGACGCCGCTGCGTCGGCGCTCGCCCGGACGTCGCGCACCGTCGTGCTGGTGACCAACGAGGTCGGGATGGGCGTGGTGCCGGAGCACCGGTCGGGCCGCGTCTTCCGCGACCTGCTCGGCGTCGTGAACCAGCGGTTCTCGGCCGAGTGCGACCAGGTGCTCCTCGTCGTCGCCGGACGGGTCCTTACCCTCTGACCCCTCGACCCCGCTGAGCGTGACGTTCGCGGGGCGATGTGGGCGTCGTCGCCCCGCGAACGTCACGCTCAGAGGGGTGGGGCGGTTCGGGGGAGCGGAATGGACCCGGGGAGGGGCTAGCGTCGGGGAGTGCACCCCGACGTCGAGATCCTGCGCGCGGCGATCCGCGTGCCCACCGTGGCCGACCGCGACCCGGCACTCACCGACCTCGAGCCGTTCGCGCGCCTGCACGCGCTGCTCGCCGAGCACTTCCCGCTCCTGCACGCGCAGCTCGAGCGCGTCGACCTCGGCGACGCCGCCCCGCGGGCGCTGCTGTGGCGCTGGGCCGGCGCGTCGCCCGACCGTCCCGTGGTGCTCATGGCCCACCAGGACGTCGTCCCTGTGACGCCCGACGACCCGTGGACGCACGACGCGTTCGCCGCCGACGTCGTCGAGACGGCCGAGGGGCCGGCCGTCTGGGGACGCGGCACGCTCGACGACAAGGGCCAGCTCGTCGCGATCTGCACGGCCGTCGAACGGCTCCTCGCCGACGGCTTCGAGCCGGCGCAGGACGTCTGGCTGTCCTTCGGGGCCGACGAGGAGGTGTCGGGCCCCTCGGCGCCGGCTGCCGTCGCCGAGCTGGCCCGTCGTGGGGTGGAGCCGTGGTTCGTGCTCGACGAGGGCGGCGCGGTCGCCGGGCAGGCGTTCCCCGGCGTGTCGGCACCCGTCGCGGTCATCGGCTCCACCGAGAAGGGCACGACCACCCTCTCGCTCACGGTCACCGGACGAGGTGGCCACTCCTCCACGCCCCCGACCCGCGCCCCCGCCGCGCGGCTCGGTCGCGCGCTCTGGCGGCTCGACCGTGAGCAGTTCGGGGTCAACGTGCCCGGTCCCACCGTCGACCTGCTCCGCCGGCTCGCCGGCCACCTGCCCCTGCCGCTGCGCGCGCTGCTCGCAGGCGCCACGCGGACCCCGCCGGCCGTGCTCGGTCGCGTGCTCGTGGCTGCCGGTCCGGAGACGGCGGCGATGGCGCGCACCACGATGGTCGCGACCACGCTCGTGGGCGCTCCGGCGCACAATGTCATCCCGGCCCGGGCGCGCGCCGAGGTGAACCTCAGGATCATGCCCGGCGAGAGCGTCGCCGCCGCGGTGGAGCACGTGCGCGCCGCGGTGGACGACGACGAGGTGGTCGTCGACGTCGTCGAGGCCAACGAGCCGAGCCCGCTGTCGCCCACCACCGAGCCGGAGGCGCAGGGTGCGTTCGCCCTGCTCGAACGGACGGTCGGCGCCGTGTTCCCGGACGCCGTCGTCACGCCCTACGTCATGATGGCCGGCACCGACAGCCGCACCTTCACCGCGATCTGCCCCCGCGTGTACCGCTTCGCGCCGCTGCGGATGAGCAAGGAGCAGCGGGCGTCGATCCACTCCTACGACGAGCACGTGCACGTGGCGGCCTGGCTGGAGGGCGTCGACTGGTACGTGGCGCTCCTGAGGGGGCTGTGACGTGACCACGACCGCGACGCTGCACCGCTCGCGCTGGTCCGTCGTCGGGTTCCTCGTGGCCGTCGAGGTCGTGAGCGGCGTCCTGCAGGGCTTCTACACCCCGATCTTCTCCGACATCGCCCGCCACCTCGGCATCCGCGACGCCGACGTCAACTGGTTCGAGGCCGCGCAGCTCGTGCTGTCGGCGCTCGCCGTGCCGTTGCTGGCTCGGCTCGGCGACCTCTGGGGGCACCGCAACGTGCTCCTGCTGTCCACGGCCGTGACCGCGGTCGGGTCGTGGACGCTCGCCCTCGCGCCGGGCTTCTCGACGTTCCTCGTCGGCTGGGCGCTCCAGGGCGCCTACGTCGTGTGGCTGCCCGTCGAGGTGGCGATCATCCACCGTCGCACCGCCGGCCGGGCCGACCAGCACCGGACGACGCGCCGCGCCGCGGCGTTTCTCGTGGCCGCGCTCGAGACCGGTGTCATCGTCGGTGCGCTCACGTCGGGCGCCCTCGTGGAGGCGACGTCGATGACGGTGCTGCTGTGCCTCCCCGCCGTGGCGGTCACGGCCTGCCTGCTCGTCGTCTGGTTCGGCGTCGAGCGCGACCGCGGCCAGGCCTCTGGCGGCTACGACTACGCGGGGCTCGGCTGGCTCACGGTCACGCTCGGCCTGCTGATGGGTGGCCTGATCGCCATCCGCCTGCTCGGTGCCGGGTCGCCGGTCCCGTGGCTCCTGGTCGCGCTCTCGCTGGCGGCGCTCGCCGGGCTCGTGCGGTTCGAGCGGGCGCTGGGGGAGAGGGCCGACGGCACGGTCGCGCCGTTGATCGACGTGCGCACGTTCGCCCTGCGCGCCCAGTGGCCCGTCCAGCTCACGGCGTTCCTGTTCGGGATGTCGGTGCTCGGCGCGCAGATCCCGCTGTCGACGTTCGCGCGGACGGACCCCGACGTCGCGGGCTTCGGCCTCGGCGCGTCCGCGGCGTTCGTCTCGACGCTCATCGGCGTCTACGTCGTCACCATGGTGGTCGGCGCGCTGTCGCTGCCGCTGCTCGCCGGCCTGCTCGGCCCCCGCGTCGCGATGGTCGTCGGTTGCACGCTCGTCGGTGTCGGCTACGGCCTGTTCCTCCCGCTGCACGACAGCGCGGGGCAGATCCTCACGAACATGGGCGTCGCCGGGGTCGGGTCGGGCCTGCTGGTGGCGGCCCTCCCGGCCGCCGCGGCGGCAGCAGCACCGGCCCACGCGACGGGCTTCGCCACCGGCATGACCAACGCGACGAAGACGGTGGGCGGCGCGATCGCCTCCGCGGTGTTCGCCATCGCCCTCGCCTCGACCGGCTCGATCGACGACCCCGCGCTCGGGCACGCGCCGCTGTCGGGCTACCTGACGGTCTGGGCGGTGTGCTCCCTGTCGGCGCTCGCGGCGGCGGTGGTGCTGCTGGTCACCCGTCGCGGCGCCGGCGCGACGCCCGAGGGAGGAGTCAGCGCGGGGTGAGGCGGCGTCGACGTCGGGCCCACGGGGCCAGGACGAGCGCCACCGCCGTCGCACCGGCGGCGCCGAGCAGCCACCAGGCCAGCTGGTGCCGCGTGCTG
The DNA here is from genome assembly GCF_001509405.1 of Aeromicrobium erythreum. Taxonomy (NCBI): domain Bacteria; kingdom Bacillati; phylum Actinomycetota; class Actinomycetes; order Propionibacteriales; family Nocardioidaceae; genus Aeromicrobium; species Aeromicrobium erythreum. The sequence continues at coordinate 3,147,019 of NZ_CP011502.1, read as the reverse complement.
TCGAGCGGGTCGCGTCCGGCCACGGTCGGCAGGATCGTGGATTCCTGCGGCGCCGACGCCGCCTGGGACGTGCCCGGTGCCGCGTTCGAGGTGCTCGTCATGGCGGCGACGGGCTGGATCGTGCCCCAGCCCCGGGTGTCGTCGCGCTGGTCCTCGACGGGTCGGTCCGCCGTGGCCAGCAGCCGGTTGACGACCTGGCGGGGCGAGTCGTCCGGGAAGCGCTGGACGAGCATCGCGGCCAGGGCACTCACGTAGCCCGTGGCGTAGCTCGTGTACGGGTGGTCCAGGCCCACGAGGCAGTCGCCGTTGGAGCGGAACGCGGTGAGCACGTTGGCCCCCGGGGCGGCGACGTCGACGTGCGGGCCGTGCACGCTCCAGTCGTCGACGGCACCCGCGGCGTTCGTCGCCGCGACCCCGACCACGCCGTCGAAGCCGGCCGGGTACTGCACCTGGGTGAAGGGGGCGTCCTCCTGCGTGTTGCCCGACGCCGCCACCACGATGGCACCGCTGCGCAGGGCGACCTCGGTGGCGCGACGCAGCGCCGGGAGGTCCTTGTCGGAGGAGCCCGTCGTGAGCGAGACGTTGATGACGTCGACGCCCTGCTGGGCCGCCCACCGGATGCCGGCGGCGACGTCGGCCGTCGTGCTGCCCTCGCCGAGCACACGGACCGGCACGATCGTGGCCTCGGGCGCGGCCCCGATGAGCACCGAACCCGTCGCGCGGCGGGCGGCGATGATGCCCGCGAGGGCCGTGCCGTGGGCGTAGGGGTCCTCGGTGGCCTGGCCGCCGATGAAGGAGCGACCGGGCTCCACGCCCGACCGCAGGTGCTGGTTGCGGGTGTCGACCCCGGTGTCGACCACGGCCACCCGGACACCCTTGCCGGTGCCCTCGCGCCAGGCGTCGGGGAAGCCGGCGTCGCGCACGTTCGTCATCGCGGTCGGGTCGGAGACGAGCTGCGTGCGGCCCACCTCGCAGCGCCCCTCCTGCGCGTTGGGCGGCTGGTCGACGGCCACGGCCGGTGCGAGCGGCGTCAAGGTGGGCAGCAGCAGGGCCGCGCCGGCGACGACGTGCGCGAGACGCAACGTCACTGCTTCGCCCCGTCAGCCGCCTGCACGGCCGCGGCCAGCGAGAGCTCGGGGCCGCTGGAGAACAGCTCGACCCACGCGCGCGGCGTGGCGATCGGCTCGACCGACTCGTAGCCGAGCGCCCGCAGGACGGTCGGCACCTGGTCCTTCGGCCCGATCGCGAACCGGGTCCCGCGGGAGTCGACGAGGAAGGTGGTGTCGTTCGTGCTCGCGCGGGAGCGGGTCGTCGAGCGGACCAGCGCACCGCGACCCTGCTCGACACGCACCAGACGCTGGGCGCCCGTGGCGCGCGCCTCGTCGCGGGTGGCCTCGGCCAGCACCGGCGTGCTGGTGGCGCCGTCCTCGCCGGCCACCAGCTGCAGGCACGGACGACGGTCGTCGCTCTGGTCGGGCAGCTCGGTGGGCCAGTCGCCGGGCACGACGCCCGACGCGCTCTGCGCCGGGACGGACTGCACGTCGCCGACGTCGACCTGCTGCTCCGGCAGGCGGCTCGTCGCGGTGTAGACGGCGTACGCGAAGTCGCTGAGCTGCACCAGGCCCCGGCGGCCGAGCACGTAGCCCGTGCCGTCGACGGAGACGGGGGTTCCGACGACGTCGAGGCCGGCGACCCCGGTGCTCCCGCTGAAGCGGCTGCCGGAACCGGGCACGGTCAGCGGGGCCAGCGACGTCCCCTCGGGCACGAGCTGCAGCCAGGCGTCCGACGCCGCGAACGGGTCGTCCTGCCCGACCCCGACACCGCGCAGCACCGACTGGCCCAGCCGGCCGGCCGGCACGGCGTAGCGTCGTGAGCCCGACACGAGCCAGAGCCGGTCCTTCGTGTCGCGGGCGAGCAGCGAGTCCTGGCTCGAGCGCCGGGTTCCCGGGGTGTCGCTGACGTCGACCGTCAGCCCGCCCTGCTCGTTGGTGCACGCGCTCCACCGGTCTTGCACGAGCAGCGATGCGGGGGTCAGGTAGTCGGGCGCGCCGGGGATGCCGACGGGCTGCGACTTCGGCTCGTCGACGAGCACGTCGTCGGGGACGTAGGAGACCTTCACCTGGTCCTGGCCCGCCAGGGCGAGCCGGGCCGAGGTGATGTTGATGACGGGGAACAGCGTGCCCTCGTACTGCACGAACCGTGAGCCGCTGTCCTTCGCGATGACCAGGCCGTTCTCGCGCCAGCCGTCGCCGACGGCGGGCTTGAGCACACCGGCGACGGCGGCACCGGCCACCAGCAGGGCTGCCAGCACGATGCCGCCGGCGAGCGTGCGCCCGTAGCGGACGGGTTCGACCTCCCGTCCGCCCGGGGCACCGCTCAGGAACGCCGTGACGAGGCGACGGCGGTTGAAGGAGTGCGCCTCGACCAGGTCACGCTTGCTCGCCATCCGTCAGACGAGACGGTGGCGGGCCGAGTACGGCCGGCGCAGCAGGACGCCACCGATCAGCAGGAAGACGGCACCCAGGGCGGCCAGCAGGTTCAGGCCGCCCTCCACACCCGTGGCGGGGAGCTCCTCGCCCCGCGGCGTGGCCGCGGCGCCGGAGCCCGACGCGACGAGCCCACCGAGGGAGGAGTCGAGGCCGCTCAGGCCCTGCGGCACGGAGTTGCCGAGGCCCGGGGCCACGGCACCGCCGTCGGAGACGTTGCCGCCGCCGCCGTTCCCACCGCCGTTGCCGCCACCGTTGCCCCCGCCGTTGCCGCCGCCGGGCGTCGGGATGGTGGGCGTGGGCGTGGTGGGCTGCGGGGTCGTCGGCTCCGGGTCCGGCGTGGGGATGGTCGGCTCGGGCACGGTCGGCTCCGGGTCCGGAGTGGGGATCGTCGGCACCGGGATCGTGGGCACCGGGATGGTGGGCTCCGGGTCGGGGTCGAGGATCGGGAAGCAGTCGGGGTCGAGCGGGTTCACGAGAAGGTCGCAGTCGCCGTCGACGAGGGCTGCCGCGTCGACCGCGGCGGCGCGGGCACTCGCGTCGGCCGTGGTGTCGGTGTCGGCGGCGAACGCCAGCTGGGGCAGCGAGAAGGACAGCAGGACGGCGCCCACGGTGAGGGCGGCCCCGGAGGTGGCCTGGCGCAGCTTCATGAGGTGTCTCCTTGGTAGTTCAGGACCGGACGGCGGCGACGATGCCGACCGCGATGACGAGGAGTGGCAGGAGGGCGACGAGTGACGCGAGCTCGACCACCTCGACGAGACGGCCGCGCACGACCGACTCCTCGGAGCGGACCAGCGTGGCGACGAGGGTGGCCGCAGCAGCGACGACGAGGACGATGACGAGCTCCAGGCGCCACTCGGGCCGGAGCACCAGCACGCTCAGCGCGACGGCGAGCAGTCCGGCTCCGGCGCCCGCGAGCCCGACGCCGACCTCGGTGCCGGAGCGCAGCTGGCGCGTGCGGGCGAGCAGGACGACGCTGACGCACACCGTGGCCAGCGCTCCGGTGACCCCGAGCGTGACGGCCAGGGGCGCGACGAGCAGGAGCAGCACGCCGACGGACGCGGTGAGGGCCAGGAAGATGCTGTGCCCGGTGGCGGCGCTGGAGCGCACCTGGTCGATCGAGACCTCGTCGGGGTCCGCGACCTCGACCGTCGGGTCCTGCGGCTGGGCGGCCGAGCCGCCGACGAGCGTCAGCGACAGCGCGGGCAGCAGGCTGGAGAGGATGGTCAGCACGGCGAGCAGCGTCAGGTACGCCTCGGGCGCGCCGATGTCGGTGGACGCGACGATGGAGCTGGTCATGGCCACGAGCGCGCCGACCACCAGGCCGGGTGCGAGCAGCACACGTCGCTCCACGGTCCCGACGAGGGCCAGGGCCGCGGCGACCGCGGCCCCACCGCCGGCGGCGGCGAGCGGCCAGCCCAGCAGACCGGGCTCGTCGAGCGCGGTGAAGCCGCCCACGGCGGCGAACACGGTGGCGCTCCAGCCCAGGACCAAGGCGACCTCGGGCTCGCCCTCCAGGCGGGCGAGCACGATCGCGGCGGTGACGAGCACGAGCGCGACCACACCGGCGAGCGCGCCGGCCACGACGCTGGGACGCTCGAGGCTGATGGTCAGGGCGCCGAGGGCGAGCAGCGCGGTGGCGGCGACGAGGGCCGTCCGACGGGCCGCGGTGGGCGCCCACGGCGACGTCGTGGACTCGACGACGTCGGCCATCGCCTCGACGACGTCGTCGTAGACACGCCGGCGACCGTCGGAAGCCGGTGCGAGCACGAGCACCGCACCGTCGTGCACGTGCTGGAAGGTCAGGCCGCTCGTCGACGAGAGCTCGCGGCCGTCGCTCAGGTGCAGCACGAAGCCGCGGTGCGACGTGGTCGGGTCGAGGGCGCCGAGCGTGCGGGCGATCTCCGGCACGAGCTCGGCCACCGGCACGGCTGACGGCAGCGCGAGGTCGGCGCTGCGCTCGTCGGTGCGCACCGTGACACGGACCAGGCCGGTGGGTCCGGCCTCGGTCGTGGTCATGGGCGACTCCGGGGGCGCTGCGGGTACATGGTCTCGGCTCTCGTGCGGTCGGTCGGACAGGAGTTCCCGCCAGGCCGCGGACGCGACCTGGCGGGGAGGAGGTGGTGGGTCAGCCGCCGAAGGAGGCGCGGTTGGCGTTCTCGGCGCGGCGGTAGTCGGCTGCGGAGTCCGAGACGGCGGTGCCGGTCTGGGCGAGGGTGGCGTTGAGGTCGTTGATGGCCTGGTCCCACTTGGTCTTGGCGCTCTGGTAGGCGGCGGATGCCTCGCCGGTCCAGTCGGCCTTGAGGGGGGCGAGCTCGGACTCGAGGCGGTCGAGTCGGCCGCGCAGGGCGGAGACGGCGGCGGAGATCTCGCCGGAGATGCCGTCGAGGCCGCCGAAGTTGACGGCGAGGCGTCCGGTGCTGCTCATGGGGTGCTCCTGACTCTCAGGTGGGTGGGTGTGGGGTGGTCTCAGCCGCCGAGGCGCGAGGAGATCTGGGAGTAGGTGTCGACCTGGACGTCGTCGGTCTGGGTGTAGGTGACGTCGGCGCCGGTGAGGTTGGCCTCGAAGTCGTTGAGGGCGCGCACGATCTTGTCGGTCTCGGTGTTCCAGACGGTGATGAGGTTGGTGAACCCGGCGGCTCCGCCGCCTTCCCAGGCGCCCTTGGTGGAGAGGCGCTGGGGCATGGAGTTGACCTCGCGGGTCAGGTCGCCGTGGGCGCTGCGGACCATCTCGGCGGCGCGGGTGATCGCGCCTTCTTCGCGGCTGAGCTCGCTCATCGTTCGTCCTCCCGGTTCCCCGTGGGCACGGTCGCGGCACGGGCTCGTCGATGCTGGTGGCAAAAGACTAGGTCACCTGGTTCGTTTCGACTAGTCAGAACGGGGGGAACGTCCCACATCACGGGCGTCGTGACGTGTGACGATCGTCGCCGTCCCCGCTCCGTAGCCTCCTGCGCCGCGGACCGTGTGGTCCGTCGAGGTCAGGACAGGACGCCGGGCGACGTCTCGTCGTCGTCCAACCACTGGTCGTCGTCGAACGCCAGGTGGTCCTGCGTGGGCTCGTCGTCCTCGTCGCGACGTCGACCCTGGCCGCCGGCGCCGGCGCCGGACCGTGCGGCGTTGCCGCCCCGCCCCGTGGGACCGGTGCCGTTGCCGCGGCCGGACCCGCCGGCACCCTGGCCGGCGCGCGATCCGCTGCCCTGGGCCGGTCGGGTGCCCGCGCTGCCCGCGCGGCTGCCCGTGCCCGGAGCCGAGCGGGACGCCTGGGAACCAGCAGCACGGCCCGCCTGGCTGCCGGGCGACGCTCCGGCACGGCCTGCCTGCGCACCGGGGCGCGCGCCTGCCTGCCCAGCCTGACCGGCCGGGTTCGCCACGCGGGCGTTCGACTGCGAGGAGGAGGACCCCAGCGTGGAGCCCTTCGCCATGCCAGCCGTCCGACCGGACCCGGCACCGGCGGACGACGCGGCGCCCTTGGCGGCACCGGCGGCCTTGGCGAGGATGCCCTTGCCGGCACCCAGCAGACCCGCGGCGCCGGCGGCACCGCCGACCCCGCCGGCTCCCATGCCTCCGGCCTGGCCGAGGGACGAGCCGCCGTCGGTGAGCCCGGTGTCGAGGTCGGTCAGGCCGTCGCCGTCGGCATCGCCGCGGCCGTCGCCGTCACCGGTGCTGCCGTTTTTGACGGGGGCGACGAGCGTGGGGTTGGTGCCGCGGGGCCCACGGCCGATCGTCGCGGCCGAGGCCATGGCGCTGACCGCGGTCGTGCCGCCGACGACCGGCGTGCCCGACAGGCCACCGCCGGTGCCGCCGGTGTTGCGGGACCCGGTGCTGGTGTCGTCGACCGAGGTGCCCTCGACTCCCGGTGCGGCCGTCGCCAGCATCTTCTGTGCTGCGGCGAGTCCGGCGTCGAGCCGGGTGAGGGCGGCGGCGGCGTCGTTCTCGCGTCGCTCCATGGAGGTGGCGTGGCTCGAGGCGGCGCTGTCGTGCTCGCTCTTGGCGGTGTTGTAGGCCTCGACGTCCGCGTCGCTCGCGTCTGCACCCGGCCTGGTGGGGCTGGCGCCCGGGGCGGGGGAGATCTCGGGCAGGTTCTGCAGGTCGGAGCGGGCGGTGGACAGCGCTTCGGCGCCGGCGCGCATCCCGGCGGCGGTCTGCTCGAGCTTGGTCTGCATCCGCTCGATCGTCTGCAGCTTCTGGGCGAAGGCGGCGTCGGCGGCCGCGGCGTCCGAACCCTCGGTCCAGGTCTCGCGGGCCCGCTGCTGGGCGGTGACGAGCTCGGTGCGGAGCGCGTCGAGCTTGGTCTTGGCGGCATCCCAGTCGATGGCCTTGCCGGTGAGGGCGCCGGGGATGGCGCTCTCCACCTGTCGCAGCTTGCTCTCGTTCGGTCCCATGGTCAGGCCTCCTCGGACGGACGGTGGTGGCGGCGGGCGACGACGATCCCCGCGGTGACGAGCACGAGGACGGCGACGGCGCCGAGGACCCACGGCAGGGGGCCGGTGCCGTCGTCGGCAGCGGCGTCGGTGGTGTCGGCTGCCGCAGGGCTCGTGGTGGTCTCGGCGGACGGCGCGGGATCGGCGGAGTCGCCGTAGACGGAGAGCGGGTAGGTCTTGACGGCGGCCTCGACCCCGCGCGTCAGGGGATTCTCGTCGGGCCAGCCGGTCGGGTCCCTCTCGAGCATGTTGCGCACGGAGAGGATGCCGAAGCCGTTCGGTCGCTCCCACCCGAAGTAGTCGGCGTCCCCGGAACGGCCGGTGCTGTGGATCAGCTGCTGGACGAGCTGGTTGCCGGTGGCGTCGGGGAACTTCTGCTTCACGAGGGCGAGGGCCCCGGCCGTGATGGCCGTGGCAGGCGACGTACCCGTGCGGGGGTAGGCCGGTGTCCAGACCGCCCCGCGCCTCTCCGTGCTGGAGGCGCCGGCGGGAACCTCGACCCCCGGTGCGGTGATCGCGAGCGTGGCGGAGAGGTCGTCGCGCTGGCCGGGCTGCTCCGACCACGCCTTGGCGTTCCGGTCGGCCGCGCCCACGGCGACGGCGCCGGGAGCGGAGGCCGGCGAGGAGATCCCCGGCGAGCCGGCCTCGCCGCCTCCGGCGACCACGACCGCGCCCGCGGCGATCGCCTTGCGGACCGCGGGGTCGTTCTCGTCGGCATCGCCGGACGCGAGGGAGACGCTGATGACGTCCGCCCCGTCCCGCGCGGCCTGCTCGATGAGCGCCGCCGGGGAGGCCAGCGAGTCGGTGTAGGGGTCGCGGTTCGCCTGGTAGAAGGTCACCTCGGCATCGGGGGCGACCCCGGTGACACCACCGTTGCCCTGTCCGGCGACGAGCACGGTCATGGCCGTGCCGTGGTTGGCGGCCCCGGCTCCGGGCACGGACACGGACTTCTTGCCGGTGACGGAGCGGCCGAGCGTGATGTCGGCGCCGCGCAGCTCGGGCACCGTGAGGTCGATGGAGCCGTCGATGATGGCCACCTTGACGCCCTTGCCCGTCGTCTCCCGGTGGACCTCGTCCAGACGGAGCGCGGAGTACCACCAGGCGTCGTCGGGCTGGTACCGCGCGAGCGAGGCCTGCGCCGTCGACGGCGCCAGGAGAGCGACGACGAGGACCAGCAGCGCCGCGAGTCGCCCCGGGCCTCGACTCATTGGTAGGCCTGCTCGCCCTGGTCGCCGTCGGTGGTCTGGACGGTGTCGGTCGACGTCGCGAGGTCGCCGCCGAGCTGCTCGACGACGTCCTGCAGAGGTTCGGAGTCCGTGCCCGCGAGAGCGTCGAGGTCGACGTCGACGGACTCGGGGTCGACGAGGTCCGTCCCCTGGTCGGCGCGCGCGTTGTCGTAGGACTCCGTCGTCGACGAGGCGCTTCCCGCGAAGCGGGTCGCGATGGAGGCCATCGCGCCCTGCACGCCGTCGTCGGTGTCGGCGTAGTTGTCGGCCGCAGTGGTGAGCGCGAGACCGAACTCGTCCATCTCCTGCTGGAGGGCGCCGAGCGTCGTCGCGAAGACGGTCGCCACGCTGTCATGGTGCTGGGCGAGCGCCTGCGCGGCCGGGTACTGGCCGTACATGGACGCCTCGCCCTTCGTGGCCTCGACGGTCTGCTGCGCCGCGAGCGCCTCGGCAGCCAGCTCGGAGGTGTTCTTGCCGACCTGGCGCAGTCCCTCGATGTCGAGCTCGACGGCGCTGCCGCCGCCGGAGCCGTCCGGCGTGCCCATCAGCCGCCGAAGGAGGCGCGGTTGGCGTTCTCGGCGCGGCGGTAGTCGGCTGCGGAGTCCGAGACGGCGGTGCCGGTCTGGGCGAGGGTGGCGTTGAGGTCGTTGATGGCCTGGTCCCACTTGGTCTTGGCGCTCTGGTAGGCGGCGGATGCCTCGCCGGTCCAGTCGGCCTTGAGGGGGGCGAGCTCGGACTCGAGGCGGTCGAGTCGGCCGCGCAGGGCGGAGACGGCGGCGGAGATCTCGCCGGAGATGCCGTCGAGGCCGCCGAAGTTGACGGCGAGGCGTCCGGTGCTGCTCATGGGGTGCTCCTGACTCTCAGGTGGGTGGGTGTGGGTGGTCTCAGCCGCCGAGGCGCGAGGAGATCTGGGAGTAGGTGTCGACCTGGACGTCGTCGGTCTGGGTGTAGGTGACGTCGGCGCCGGTGAGGTTGGCCTCGAAGTCGTTGAGGGCGCGCACGATCTTGTCGGTCTCGGTGTTCCAGACGGTGATGAGGTTGGTGAACCCGGCGGCTCCGCCGCCTTCCCAGGCGCCCTTGGTGGAGAGGCGCTGGGGCATGGAGTTGACCTCGCGGGTCAGGTCGCCGTGGGCGCTGCGGACCATCTCGGCGGCGCGGGTGATCGCGCCTTCTTCGCGGCTGAGCTCGCTCATCGTTCGTCCTCCCGGTTCCCCGTGGGCACGGTCGCGGCACGGGCTCGTCGATGCTGGTAGGACCAGACTAGGACATCTGGTCAGTTCTGACTATCCCGTCCTCAGGGACGTGAGAGCCGCCGGCCGGTCGTCGCGAGCCGTCGGGCGTCAGGACGACGTGAGGACGCGCATCCAGTCGAACAGCCCGCTGACCAGCGGGAACGCGCCGACGACGGCGACGAACGCCAGGCCCTCCGCGATCTCGGCGCTGCGCGACCACCACACGGAGGTCCAGCCCCGGCCGGCCGAACGGGCCACGAGGGCGAGGACCAGACCGAGGAGGACGGCCACGGTCGCGCCGGCGACACGGGCGTCGTCGCCCACCTCGAGCAGCAGCGACGCGGCGGTGGCCAGGAGGAGCGCGGTGCCGGTGGTGCGCTGCCAGCGACGCGCCTGCTGGGCCCGCAGGGTGCGACCGCTCAGCACCAGTGCGGCACCGGTGGCGGCGCAGACGAGGGTGGCGCCGACGTCGCGGGCGCCGTCGGTGGGGGCGAGGAGCAGCCAGGCTCCGCTGGCCGCGACCAGCAGGGAGCACACGACCGTGGCCGCGCCGACGAGCCGCAGCGCACGCAGGGCGACGGCGCGCACGTCGTCCTCGCGGACGACGCCGCGGAAGGAGCGGCGCGGCTGCTCGCGCGCGGTCCAGGCCGTGACGGCGAGCCGCTGCAGGTCCACGAGCACGTGGTCCGGAACGTCGACGACGAACGACGGCAGCAGGCGCGCGCCCAGCACGGCCGCCAGCAGGACGAGGGCGGCGAGGGTGGTCGTCGACCAGTCCGCCAGGAGCGTGACGGTCGCGAGCAGCGCGACACCGACGCCGGCGACGAGCTGGACCGCCAGCTCCTCGTCGGCCACGCCCGGCACGGCCGCGCGCAGGGCGGCGCTGCCGCACGCCACGGCCAGGCCCGCCACCGTGACGGCCAGCGTCGTCGCCCCGGCCTGGCCGGGCGGGAGCTGCAGGACGACGGCCGCGGCGAGGAGCAGCGGCACGACGGAGAGCCAGGCGCGGTCGTGCGCGCCGGCCGGGACGCGGAGGCCGACGATCCCTGCCACGGCGAGGACGACGAGCGCGAGCGCGCCGGAGGCGGCGTCCGCGGCGGTGCCGCCGGTCAGGGCACCGGCCGTGGCGGCGAGCAGACCGGCCACGGCCACGGCGCCCGGGGCGAGCCGGGCGACGACGGAACCCGTCGCGGACCTCGCGGCCCGGTCGGTCGGTGGAGCGAGGGCGGGCAACGGGGCGACCGTCGACGTGGCGGGAGCGGCGGGCTGCGCGCGTCGGCCGCGCGACCCCCGACCCGTCGGGGCGGTGCTCACGGGGGCGGCGTCGGCGTCGACCGCGACCAGCAGGTCGCCGTGCTCCAGGCGCGCGGCGTGCACCGAGGTGGTCGGGTCGAGGGCGCGCCCGGTGGCCGTGCTCAGGAGCACCGGACCGCTGCCCGTCTGGTCGCGGAAGCCCGCCGCCACGGCGCCGACGTCGGCCCACCGGGGCACGGCGAGGTCGACCCGTCCCGCGTCTCCGACGACGCTCAGCCGGATCGTGGCCAGCGCGGTGCTCTCGCTCATGCGACCCCCTTCGGGGACAGTGTGACCGATCAACGGCCCGTCCGGGGGGTCGGGCGCGGCTACGATCGTGCGGCGGGGGCGCCGTGCCCCTCCCCGAGACCCACCAGGAGGTCGTGTGGCCACCACGCTGCAGCGCGGACGTCGAGTCGAGCCGCCCCGGGTGCCCGAGGGTGCCCTGGAGCTCGACCCGCCCCCGGAGCTGGCGCCGCACGAGGGCATCGGCGGTGCGCTCATGATGGCCCTGCCGATGCTGGCGAGCGTCGGCTCGATCGTCTTCGTGGCCTCCAGCGGGGGCGGTGCGCGCGGCTTCATCGCCGCGGGCATGTTCCTCCTCGCGACCCTCGGCTTCGTGGCCGTCAGCGTCGAGCGCCAGCTCAAGCAGCGCCGGACGCAGGTCGGCGGGTCGCGCCGGGAGTACCTGCAGTACCTGTCGACCGTGCGGGCCCGCGTGCGTGCGGCCGCCGACGCCCAGCGCGACGGTCTCACGTGGCTGCACCCCTCGCCGTCGGCCCTCGCCGCCGTGGCCGAGGAGGGCAGTCGGCTGTGGGAGCGTCCGGCCGACGACCCGCACGCCCTCCACGTCCGCTACGGCACGTCGACCCAGCCGCTCGCGCTGGAGCTCGTGCCGCCCACGACGACCTCGATCGACCAGGTCGACCCGGTGTGCGCGTCGGCGCTGCACCGGCTGCTGTCCGTCCACCGCGCGCAGCCCGATCTGCCCGCCGCCATCGACCTGTCGGCGTTCAGCCGCGTCGAGCTGCTGGGCTCCGTCGAGCAGGTGCGTGCCCTCGCCCGGTCGCTCGTCTGCGAGGCCACCGCGTTCCACGCCCCGCAGGGCCTGGTCGTCGCGGTCCTGGCCGACGACGACGCCGCCCGCGACTGGGACTGGGTCAAGTGGCTGCCGCACGCGCACAGCGAGCGCGAGAGCGACGCGGTCGGCCCGGCCCGCATGATCGCCTCCTCGCTCGACGACCTCGCCGCGATGCTGCCGCAGGAGGTCGTCGACCGGCCGCGCTTCGGCGCCGACCAGCCGGTCGAGGGCCCGCACGTGCTGCTCGTGGTCGACGGTCCGGCGCTGCCGCCGGGCAACCACCTCGTGCCCGAGGAGGGTGTCCACGGCATGACCGTGATCGAGCTCCCCGAGTCCTGGGGCGAGCTCGAGGACCCGACCCGGCTGCGGCTGGAGCTCGTGCAGGCCGACCGCGGCGCCGTCGGCGTCACGGCCTGGCGGCGCCACGACGAGCCCGTCAAGGGGCACGCCGACCAGCTCGACCGGGAGAGCGCCGAGGCCTTCGCGCGCCGCCTCGCGCCGCTGGCGAGCACCGAGGGTCCCGTCCGCGAGGACGCGACGTCGACGACGCCCGACCTCACCGACCTGCTCGGTCTCGGCGACGTCCGCACGCTCGACGTCGCCGACGGGTGGCGGTCCCGGCCGGCGCGCGACCAGCTGCGCGTGCCGATCGGCGTGGGGCCCACGGGCGCTCCCGTGCACCTCGACCTGAAGGAGTCCGCCCAGCAGGGCATGGGTCCGCACGGGCTGGTCATTGGCGCGACGGGCTCGGGCAAGTCCGAGCTGCTGCGCACGCTCGTGCTCGGGCTCGCGCTCACGCACTCCAGCGAGCAGCTCAACATGGTCCTCGTCGACTTCAAGGGCGGTGCGACGTTCGCCGGGCTCACCGACATGCCGCACGTCGCGGCGGTGATCACGAACCTGGAGGAGGAGCTCGACCTCGTCGACCGCATGCAGGACGCGATCTCCGGAGAGATGGTCCGCCGCCAGGAGCTCCTGCGCCGCGCGGGCAACTACGCCTCGCTGCGCGACTACGAGAAGGCGCGCGCCGCCGGCGAGCCGCTCGACCCGCTGCCGTCGTTGTTCATCGTCGTCGACGAGTTCAGCGAGATGCTCGCCGCGAAGCCGGAGTTCATCGACCTCTTCGTCGCCATCGGTCGACTCGGCCGCTCGCTCGGCATCCACCTCCTGCTCGCGTCGCAGCGTCTCGAGGAGGGTCGCCTGCGCGGGCTCGAGAGCCACCTGTCCTACCGGATCGGCCTGCGCACGTTCTCCGCCGCGGAGTCGCGCACGGTGCTCGGCGTCCCCGACGCCTACGAGCTGCCGTCGGTGCCGGGCCTGGGGTACCTCAAGGCCGACGGCGAGATGGTCCGGTTCAAGGCCGCGTACGTCTCCGGCCCGCCGCCGCGGCGCGCCAGCATCGGCGAGGACGAGTCGCGCTCCCAGGCGCGCGCGATCCTGCCCTTCACCGCCTCCCACGTGCTCGCGCCGACCGACCTGGCACCTGCCGACGACGGACCCGTGCCCGCCCCGGTGCCCGCCTCGACGTCGTCGGCCTCGGTGCTCGACATCGCCGTCGACGCCATGCACGGCCGCGGGCCGCTCGCGCACCAGGTGTGGCTGCCGCCGCTCGACGTGCCCGACACCCTCGACGGGCTCCTCGGCGACCTCACGCCGACCGACGGCGGTGGCATGCTCTCGGCGACGTGGCGTGCGCACGGCGGTCTGCGCGTCCCGATCGGCACCGTCGACCGGCCGCGCGAGCAGCGTCGCGACCAGCTCGTCATCGACCTCTCGGGCGCCGGCGGACACGCCGCCGTCGTCGGCGGTCCGCGCAGCGGCAAGAGCACGCTGCTGCGCACCATCGTCGCCAGCATCGCGCTGTCGTCGTCACCGCGCGACAGCCAGGTGTACGTGCTCGACTTCGGCGGCGGCACGTTCGCCGGCCTCACCGACCTGCCGCACGTCTCGGGCGTCGCCACGCGGGCCGAGCCCGATGTCGTGCGTCGCGTGCACGCGGAGGTCAGCGGCATCATCGACCGTCGCGAGGCGTACTTCCGCCGCAACGGCATCGACTCGGTCGAGACGTACCGTGCCCGTCGGCGCGAGGGCCAGGCCGACGACGGCTACGGCGACGTCTACCTCGTCGTCGACGGCTGGGGCACGTTGCGCTCGGACTTCGACATGCTCGAGATGGAGCTGCAGTCGCTCGCGCAGCGCGGTCTGACCTTCGGCGTGCACGTGCTCGCGGCGGCCGGACGCTGGGGCGACTTCCGGGCCGCCATGCGCGACGTCTTCGGCACCCGGCTGGAGCTGCGCCTGGGCGACCCGACGGACTCCGAGGTCGACCGCAAGGTCGCGCAGCTGGTGCCCGCGGAGCGCCCCGGGCGCGGTCTCGTGACGACCAAGCACCACTTCCTCGCGGCGCTGCCGCGGCTCGACGGCCGGGGCGAGGCGCGCGACCTCGGCCCGGCGGTCGTCGACCTGGTCACGCGCGTCAGGGACTCCTGGGGCGAGGGCGGGCCCAAGCTGCGCCTGCTGCCCGACCGGATCTCGCTGGAGCGGGTGCGCGAGCTGGCGCGGGTCGGCGACGACGACCGCCGCGTGCTCGTGGGGGTCGACGAGCGCGACCTGGCGCCCGTCGGCCTCGACCTCGACGCCGAGCCGCACGCGCTGCTGTACGGCGACGGCCGCTCCGGCAAGAGCGCGTTCCTGCGCGCCTACGCCCGTGAGGTCATGCGCACGCGCGGTCCGCGCGAGGCGCAGCTCGTGGTCGTCGACTACCGGCGTTCCCTGCTCGGCGAGGTGCCGGACGAGTGGCGGATGGAGTACGTGTCGAGCGCGGCGCAGCTCGAGCCCGTCGTCAACGGGCTGGCGCAGTTCCTGCAGGGCCGGATCCCCGGTCCCGACGTCACGGCCGAGCAGCTGCGCGAACGGTCGTGGTGGAGCGGGCCTGAGGCGTTCGTCCTCGTCGACGACTACGACCTGGTGGCGCCGCAGTCGCAGTCGCCGCTCGCCCCGCTCGTGCCGCTGCTGGCGCAGGCGCGCGACGTCGGCCTGCACGTCGTGGTCGCGCGGCGCGCCGGCGGTGCGGCGCGTGCGGCCTACGACCCGGTCCTGCAGACCCTGCGCGACCTCGCCCAGCCTGGTCTGCTGCTGTCGGGCCCCCCGGAGGAGGGCCCGCTCATCGGCGGTGCCCGACCGAAGCCCGCGCAACCGGGTCGGGCCCAGCTCGTCACCCGCGACCGCGGCCTGGAGATCGTCCAGCTCGCCTGGGCCGAGCCCACCGCGTAGCCAATCGTGAGGACGGGTGAGGCCTAGGGGGCCGTCGCGCCGATCGGGTTGGGGTAGGTGATCGCGCCGGAGGCGACGACGGACCGGGCCGCGGCGGCGAGGGCGGGCTCGACGGCCACGGCGTGTGCCGTCGCCTCGGTGTCGAGCGCGGCGTCGACGGCCCGGTCGGTGGCGTCCTCGAGGCGCTCACGGGCGGCGCGCCCGGTGTCGGTGCCGTGCCCGTCGGCGTCGACCCACCCGCGTCGGCGCAGGTCCTCCAGCGCCGCGGCCCACTCCTCCTCGGTCCAGCCGCGGATCTCGCGCTGACGCTGAGGCGCACGACCGAGCGCGACCTGGAGGGCGTTCGCGGCGGCCCCGCCGAGCCCGGCGGTGACGAGCACCGACACGTGCGCGTCGCCGCGCAGCTCGCGCAGCACGCTGGCGTGGCGCCACAGCGCACCGAGTGCGTCGTCGGGCACCGGCAGCGAGCGCTCCGCAGCGGCCAGTGGCTTGCCCGCGAGGTCGACCCGCTCCGCCACCCCGCCGAGGCGTCGTGCCAGGGCTGCGACGTCGTGCCCGTCGAGGCCGGGGGCCAGCGCGTCGCGTGCCAGGGAGAGGCGGGTGTCGAGCACGGCGCCGGCGTCGGCCAGGCGCCACGCGTCGGGGACCACCCGCTCGACGAGCCGGGGCGCGAAGCCGTGGAACGTCGCCACGACGACCGGCGCCGCCGGGGTGCCCAGCGCCGCGGACCGCGACGCGGCGTAGCCCATCCACCACCCCTTCAGGCCCACGGCCTCGTAGCGCTCGCGGGCGTCGGGGGCGAAGTAGACGACCGAGTGCAGCGCCTCGACGGAGCGCCAGAAGTCGGTGAGGGGGTGCATGGAGGCCAGTGTGCCGGGTGGGCGAGGAAATGCCGCAGCGGACGGTCGCCTGGCCGTGACGGCCGATCGACGCCTGAGCGTGTGAGGGGTGTCACCTGAGGTTGCCCGGTCGGTCCTCGCGGTGATTAGGTAAGCCTTGCCTTCAAAAGGGGCACCTCACCACCTCTCGGGGAAGGAGCACGGTGGACAGCCACGTGTTCAGCCCGGCCAACGCCGAGCACTATGCCACGACCATGCGACGCGGGATCGACGTCCTGACCGACCACCTCGCCTCGGTCGAGCAGCCCTTCAGCGGACGCAGCGTCGCCGACGTCGCCCGCACCGTCGACGCAGTCGACCTCGACCAGCCGGTCGACGTGGAGAGCGCGCTCGCCGAGCTGCGCGACGTCTACCTCGACGACGCCGTCTGGTTCCACGACGCCGGCTACGCGGCGCACCTCAACTGCCCGGTCGTCGTGCCGGCCCTGCTCGCCGAGCTGTTCGTCTCGGCGGTCAACTCCTCGCTCGACACCTGGGACCAGAGCGCCGGCGGCACGCTCATCGAGCGCCGCCTCGTCGACTGGACCACCGGCCGCATCGGCTTCGCCGACGGTGCCGACGGCGTGTTCACGTCGGGCGGCACGCAGTCGAACCTGCAGGCGCTGCTCATGGCGCGCGGCGAGACGTTCCTGCGCGGCCACGTCGACCCCGGCCTCGCCTACAACGAGAGCCTGTCGAGGTTCCGCGTGTTCTGCTCGCGCGACGCGCACTTCAGCGTCCAGAAGTCGGCCACCATCCTGGGTCTCGACGCCGACGCGGTCGTCCCTGTCGACGTCGACGCGCGGCACCGGATGGACCCCGTCGCCCTCGAGCGCGCGCTGCACGACTGCCTCGCGCGCGGGCTCGTCCCGATGGCCGTCGTCGCGACCGCCGGCACCACCGACCTCGGCGCGATCGACCCGCTCGGGCCGGTCGCCGACCTCTGCGCCGAGCACGGTGTGTGGATGCACGTCGACGCCGCCTACGGGGGAGGGCTGCTCGCGTCGCGCCGACGTCGGCACCGGCTCGACGGGATCGAGCGCGCCGACTCCGTCACCGTCGACTTCCACAAGACCTTCTTCCAGCCGGTCAGCGCGAGCGCGGTGCTCGTGCGCGACGCGGGGGCCCTGCGGCACGTGACCTACCACGCCGAGTACCTCAACCCCCGCACGGCGAACCTGCCGAACCAGGTCGACAAGAGCATGCAGACCACGCGTCGCTTCGACGCCCTCAAGCTCTGGATGACGCTGCGCACCATGGGCGCCGACGCCGTCGGCGACGGCTTCGACACCGTCATCGACCTCGCCCACGCGGCCGCCGACTGGGTCCGCGAGCAGGACGACCTCCTGCTGCGCGCCGAGCCCGAGCTGAGCACCGTCGTGCTGCGCTACCAGCCCGGCGGCGTCGACGACGACCACGCCGACGAGCTCAACCCGCGGATCCGCCAGGCCCTCTGGCGCGACGGGCGCTGCGTCGTGGCGGGCACCAAGGTCGAGGGTCGGTCCTGGCTCAAGCTCACCCTGCTCAACCCGGCGACCACGCTCGACGACGTCGTGCGGGTCCTGGAGCGTGTGCGGGCCGCCGGCGACGACCTGCTCGAGCACGACCGTCAGGGGGTCGCGTCGTGACCGGGCCAGCGTCTGATCGCCGCCCACGGCCCGGCACCCCCGCCGGGGACGTGCTCGACTTCGTCGCCGTCGGCGCGGGGCCCTTCAACCTCGGCCTGGCCGCCCTCGCCGAGCCCGCCGGCCTGCAGGGCGTGGTGCTCGAGTCGCGCGAGGAGACCACCTGGCACGGCGGCATGATGCTGCCCGAGGCGACCCTCCAGGTGCCGTTCATGGCCGACCTCGTCACCATGGCCGACCCCACCTCGCCGTACTCCTTCCTGGCCTTCCTCAAGGAGACCGGACGGCTCTACCCGTTCTACATCCGCGAGAGCTTCTACCCGTTGCGTCGCGAGTACGACCGGTACCTGCGCTGGGCGGCCGAGCGGCTCCCGGTGCGGCTCGGCCACCACGTGCAGTCGGTGCGCCGCGACGGCGACCTCTTCGCCGTCACCGCCCTCACCGCCGACGGCCCGACGACGCTGCTGGCCCGGCACGTCGTGCTGGGCGTCGGCACGACGCCGCACGTGCCCGACGCGGCACGCGCGGCCTGCGACGCCGACGGCGGTCTCGCGATCCACTCCGCCGAGTACCTCCAGCGCAAGGAGCGGCTCCAGGAGAGCGGGTCGATCACCGTCGTCGGCAGCGGCCAGAGCGCCGCCGAGGTCTATCGCGACCTGCTGGAGGACGCGCGAGAGCGCGACTACCGGCTGACGTGGGTGACGCGGTCGCCGCGGTTCTTCCCGATGGAGTACACGAAGCTCACGCTGGAGATGACGTCGCCGGAGTACACCGCGTACTTCCAGTCGCTGCCGACCACGACGCGCGACCGGCTCGTCGTCGAGCACAAGCCGCTCTACAAGGGCATCAGCGGCGACCTCGTGGACGACATCTACGACACGCTCTACCGCCTGGGCCTCGACGGTCCGGTGCCCACGGACCTGCTGGCCGGCACGACGCTGACCGCCTCCCGCTGGGACGAGGGGGCGGGACGCTTCTCCCTGGAGCTGCGCCACGACGAGACGGACCAGGCGTTCACGCTGGACACCGCGTCGCTCGTGCTCGCCACCGGCTACCGGGCCCAGCTGCCCGACCTCGTCGAGCCGCTGCGCGAGGGGCTGCACTGGGACGAGCGTGGCCGCTACGCCGTCGCCGCCGACTACACGATCGACGCCGAGCACCGCGTGTTCGTGCAGAACGCCGAGGAGCACACGCACGGCTTCGTCGCACCCGACCTCGGCATGGGCGCGTTCCGCTCGTCGATCATCGTCAACGCCATGGCCGGACGCGAGGTGTACGCCGTCGAGGAGCGGATCGCGTTCCAGACGTTCGGGGCGCCGACGTCCGACCGCGACGGCGGAGCCCGCGCCGACGGGATCCGCAGCCTGACGGGGGTGGACCGATGAGGATCGAGCTCGAGCCGCTCGACGTCGAGCGCGACGTCGACCTGCTGCACGCGTGGGTCACGCACCCGCGGTCGCGGTTCTGGATGATGCAGGGCGCGAGCGTCGACGACGTGCGCCGCGAGTACGCCGACATCGTCGCCAGCCCGCACCACGACGCCTGGCTCGGTCGGGTCGACGACGGCGACGGCGCCGGCGGGGGTGCCGGGCCGTGGGCGGCGAAGAGCACCGGGGGTGCCGGGCCGTGGGCGGCGAACAGTCCAGCGTTCCTCGCGGAGACCTACGACCCCGCCCGCTCCGCGCTGAGCGCGGTGCTGGACGTGCGACCCGGCGACCTCGGGATGCACGTGCTGGTGGCCCCCACGGACACGCCGGTGCACGGCTTCACGACCGAGGTCTTCGCCGCGGTCATGCGGCACTGCTTCGCGCTGCTCGGCCACGCCGACGAGCCGACGGCGCGGGTCGTGGTCGAGCCCGATGCCGCCAACACGGCCATCCACGCGCTGAACGCGCGGGCCGGGTTCGTCGTCGAGGGGGAGGTGCAGCTGCCCGACAAGCGGGCCCTGCTCAGCACCTGCACGCGCGAGCAGTGGGAGCGCAGCGAGCTCGGTGCGGCGGTGGTGGCCCGATGAGCACCGTCGTCGACCTGCACGCGACGTCGCAGGAGGCGTTCGACGCCGCCGACCACCTGGAGCCGGCCACGCTGGAGCGCGCGCAGCGGCGGCTCACCGCCAAGGCCATCGGCGAGCTGACGCACGAGCGTCTCCTGTCGCCGACGCCCGTGCCCGACGCCGCCGGCTGGTGGGAGGTGCGGACGGTCGCGTCCGTCTGGCGCTTCCACGCGCACGTGCACGAGCCCGAGCACTGGTCGGTCGACCCGGCGTCGCTGCTGCGCGCCGACGTCGAGCAGGACGTGACGCGTCCCGTCGACGTGCTCGAGCTGGTGGCCGAGCTGCACGAGGAGCTCGGCATCCCCGACCACCTGGTCGCCGTGTACCTGGAGGAGCTCAGCGCGACCCTCGCCGCGGCGTGCTGGTCCGACGTGCACCACGACCACAGTGCCGAGGACCTCCTCGACGCCGATCTGGCCACGACCGAGGCGGCCATGCACGAGGGCCACCCGGCGTTCATCGCCACGAACGGCCGCATCGGCTACGGCCTCGACGACTACCGTGCCTACGCGCCGGAGACCGGCAGCGAGGTGCACCTGGTGTGGCTCGCCGTCCGCCGCGAGCACACGGTGCTGGCGGTCGGCGACGGGATCGACGAGGACACCCTCTACGCGGGCGAGCTCGACGCGGACGAGCGCGCCGGGTTCGAGCTGCGGCTGCGGTCGCTGGGGCTCGACCCCCGTGACTACCTGCTCGTGCCGGCCCACCCGTGGCAGTGGACGAACAAGCTGGCCATCACGTTCGCCGCCGACGTGGCGCGTCGTGACGTCGTGCCGCTCGGCCCAGGCCGCGACGCCTACCGTGCGCAGCAGTCGGTGCGCACGTTCCTCAACGTCTCCGACCCGTCGCGCCTGTACGTCAAGACCGCCCTGTCGGTGCAGAACATGGGCTTCATGCGGGGGCTGTCGCCGCACTACATGCGCGGCACCCCGGCCATCAACGACTGGGTGCACCGGCTCGTCGCCGACGACGCCGAGCTGCGTCGCTGCGGCTTCGAGGTGCTGCGCGAGCGCGCCGCCGTGGGCTACACCGGTGGCGTCTACCAGCAGGTCGCCGGCGTGCGGCGGGGTCCGTACCAGAAGATGTTCGCCGCCCTGTGGCGCGAGACCCCCACCCTCGTGGCGGGCGAGCGCGCCGCGACGATGGCGTCGCTGCTGCACCGCGACCGCGACGGTCGCAGCCTGGTCGCGGCGACGGTGCGCGCGTCGGGCCTCGACCCGGCCGACTGGGTGCGGCGCTACCTCGACGTCTACCTGCGTCCGGTCGCGCACTGCCTGTGGGCGCACGACCTGGCCTTCATGCCGCACGGGGAGAACCTCATCCTGGTGCTGCGCGATCACGTGCCCGTGCGCGCGTACATGAAGGACGTCGGCGAGGAGGTCGCGCTGCTCGTCGGCGACGGCCCCGAGGCGCACCCCGAGCACGAGCTCCCCGAGGCGGTGCGCCGCATCCGGGCCACCGTGCCGGAGGGTCAGCAGTCGCTCGCGGTGCTCACCGACGTGCTCGACGGGTTCCTGCGGTTCCTCGCCGCGATCCTCGCCGACGACGGTGTGCTCCCGGGCGCCGACTTCTGGACGGTGGCCGCGGAGTGCCTGCGCGACCTGCAGGCCGACCACCCGGAGCTGGCCGACCAGCACGCGCGGTACGACCTGCTGGCCCCGGACTTCGAGCACTCCTGCCTGAACCGGCTGCAGCTGCGCAACACGCTGGAGATGGTCGACCTCGCGGACCAGGCGACGTCGCTGCAGCTGGTCGGCCGGCTCGCCAACCCCCTGCACGGCCGATGACCGCCGTCCCGCACCCGGGTGGGCTCCCGGCGCATCTCTCGGGCGGGACACGCCGGGGGCCCTCCCGGGTGCGGGACGCGAGGGGGCGGGCATGAGCGTGCTCACCGTGCGGGCCGCCTCGCTCGAGGCGCTCGCCTTCGAGCAGGGTCGCCGGACCGTCGAGGTCGCCGAGGACCGTCTGCTGGAGGACCTCGCCCACGTGCAGGCCGTCACGGGCACCGTCTGGGACGAGTTCTGGAGCCGGTCGCTGCTCGTGCGCACCGCGCGACGCGCGCACGAGCGGCTCGACGACGAGACGCGCGGCTTCGTCGACGCCTACGCGGCGGGGGTGCGGGCCGCGGGGATCGAGGACTGGCAGGACTGGACGTCGCTCGGCGTCTTCGCCGTCCACCACGCGCTCTTCGGCTCCCTCGGCCACCACCTGTGGCGGCGTCACGCCGCGCGCGTGCTCGGCTCCGATGCGGCGCGCGCGCTCGCGCAGGAGGTGCCGGCCCTGTCGGGCAGCAACGCCTGGGTCGTCGGGGGCTGCAGGTCGACCGACGGTGCGCCGCTCATCGGCGCCGACCCGCACCGCATCGTCACGGTGCCCAGCGTCTACCAGCGGGTTCACCTCGTGGCCGGCGACGCCGACGTCGACGTCGTCGGGCTGACGTTCCCGGGCGTGCCGGGGGTGCAGCACTTCGGGCACACCGGCACGGTCGCGTGGGCCATCACCAACGCGATGGCCGACACCCAGCGTCTCGTCGACGTCGAGGCCGACACGCCGCGCGACGTCGTCGAGGGCGTCTCGGTGACGGCCGACGGCCCGGTCGTCCTCGAACGTCCGGACGGCTCCGGCGTGGCGATACGCAGCGTGCCGTGGCTGCTGGACGACCTCGGGTTCGCGGCCTTCGTGCCGCTGCTGCGCGCCCGCACCACCGCCGACGTCGACGCCGCCCTCGACCACTGGGTCGAGCCGGTCAACGACGTGCTCGTGGCCGACGTCGACGGTGCCGTGCTGCACCGGGTGGCCGGCCGGGTGCCGTGGCGCGAGACGTCGGGCGAGTGGTCGGGGTGGGTGGTGCCGCACCGCCGACGGGTGGGGCCGACCGAGCACGCCGTGGTCGCCAACCACCGGCAGGGTGGGCACAGCGCGGCGCTGGCGGACGAGCTCGCGCCGCCGCACCGCGGCCGCCGTCTGCACCAGCTGCTCGCGTCGTCGCCGACGCTCGACGTCGAGACCGGCGCGGCGCTGCACGCCGACACGCTGCTGCTGCCGGCCGCGCACTGGCAGCGCAGGCTGGGTGAGCTGGCGATGTCGTCGGAGCCGGCCGAGGTGCGCCAGGTGCGCGACCGGCTGCTCGCCTGGGACGGGCACATGGACGCCGCGTCGAGCGACGCCGCCCTGTTCGCGCTGCTGCGGTCGGCCGTCGTCCGACGTCTGGTCGCGCACCCCGCGCTCGCCCCGCTGCAGGAGCCGTCCGAGGACCCCTGGACCGGGCCCGAGGAGCTGTTCGCGCCCTGGCTGCGGCCCGAGCCGCGTGTGGCGCTCGCGCTCGACCGCTGGCTGGAGGACCCGACGGCGGCATCGCCGCTGCTCACGTCGTTCGACCTCGACTGCACGCTGCTCGCGGCGCTGCGCGAGGTCGCGCCGTCGGCGGGCGACGTGGGGCCGTGGGGCGACGTGCACACCTTCACCACCCCCGACGGCGAGGTGCTGCGGCTCGGCGGCGACGACGGGTGCGTGCTGTCGACGTCGTCGCTGCCCGGCCTGGACGACCGCGTGTGGCGCGGCCCGGTCGCGCGACTGGTGTGGAGCCTCGGCGACCGGTCGCGGAGTCGCTGGACCGTGCCCGACGAGACGGACGTGTGGGCGGCGGGCTCGACGTCGCCCCTGGAGGCGGACCTCGCATGACGTTCACGCACCGCCCGCTGGACCCGGTGGCCGACCTCGACCTGGTGCACGGCTGGGTGACGCAGGAGCGCGCCGAGTTCTGGGGGATGACCGACTACACGCGCGAGGAAGTCGGGGAGGTGTACGCCTACCTCGACTCGCTGTCGACGCACCACGCGTACCTCGTCCTCGAGCTGCCCGGTGAGGGGGCCGGGACGCCCGAGTGCGGGGTGCCCGTGGCGATCTTCCAGACCTACGAGCCGCGGCACGACCCGGTCGGGGAGGCGTACCCGGTGCGGGAGGGCGACCTGGGGGTGCACCTGTTCGTCGGGCCGGGGGAGCCGAGGTCGGGGTTCACGGGCTCGCTGGTCGCCTACGTGCTGCGTGTCCTGCTGGCCGACCCCGCCGTGCGTCGGCTCGTGGTCGAGCCCGACGTCCGCAACGAGCGCTCCGTGTCGCGCTTCCTGCGCGAGGGCTTCGAGCGCGGCCCCGTCGTTGACCTGGGCCACAAGACCGCCCAGCTCGCCTTCCTCCCCCGCCCCACCTGACCCCGCGCCGCGCAGGTTTACGTGGGGCCCCACGTAAACCTGCGATAGCGACGCATGTTTGCGGTGGGGGGAGCGTGTTTGCGTGGGGCCCCACGCAAACGGTCAGGGGGTGAAGGGGTGGCCGGTGGCCGCGTCGTACAGCTCGACGTCGGCGAGGGGGACGGTGCGGCGGGAGACGCCGACCTTCGTCCACGTGAACCCCTCGGGCGGGTCCTCGCCGGGGGCGGCCACCGCGACGAGGTGCACACCGTCCACCCCGTCCTCGAACGCGGCCACGTAGTCGGTGGTCCCCTCGCCGGGTCGCCCGTACCGGGCGCGGAGGCCGACGTGGGGCGCCGGGCGCACCGGGCCGCGACCGTTGCGCCAGCCGTAGGCGGGGGTGTCGTAGAAGGAGATGACGCGACGTCGACCGTCGGCCTCGAGGCGCCACAGCTCGGCCCCCGACGGCGCCCGCGTCTCGCGGAGCACGCCGTCGACGACCTCGACGCCCGGAAGCTCCGGGAGCACGAGAAAGTCGACAAAGCGACCCGCCGACGGGGCCGGATCCGGGTGGTCGAACGCCGCCCGCGCCGCGTCGGCGTCGGCGTACGTCGCCTGCTCGACGGGTACGACCGGACCGCCGACGACGTCGAGCCCCTCGAGCACGACGCCGGTGGTCTGCGCCGGGGTGAGGAGCGCGAACCAGCGCCGCCGCACGGTGGGGGTCACGGGACGAGCAGGACCTTGCCGGTCGCGCGACGCTCGTCGATCTCGGCGAGCGCCTGCGCGGCGTCGTCGAGGCCGAACGTGGCGCCGATCGGCGGCGTCAGCGCACCCGAGGCGAGGTGCGGGGCGATCGCGGCCCACTCCTGTGCCACGTGCCCGGGTCGGGCGAGCGCGTAGGCACCCCAGCCGACGCCGACGACGCTGAGGTTGTTGAGCAGCAGGCGGTTCACCTTGACCTCGGGGATGTCGCCCGCGGTGAAGCCGACGACCAGCAGGCGGCCGTCCTCGCGCAGGCTGCGCAGCGAGTCGGTGAACCGGTCGCCGCCGACGGGGTCGACGACGAGGTCGACCTTGCCCGATTCCTTGACCGCGTCGAGGAAGCCGTCGGCGAGCACGAACTCGTCGGCGCCCGCGTCGATCGCGACGGCACCCTTCTCGGCGGTCGACGTGACGGCGACGACCTGACCCGCGCCGAAGGCCTTGGCGACCTGGATCGACGCAGTGCCGACACCGCCAGCCGCGCCGTGGACGAGCACGCGCTCACCCTCGGCGAGCCGGCCGCGCTCGACGAGCGCGAAGTAGGCGGTGAGGTAGTTCAGCGGCACCGAGGCGCCCTGCTCGAAGGAGACGGAGTCCGGCAGCGGGAACGTCATGTCGGGCTGGGTGACGGCGTACTCCGCGAACCCGCCGAGCATGCAGAACCCGGCCACGCGGTCGCCCGGCGCGAAGCCCGAGCCCTCCGGCGCCGACACGACCTCGCCCGCGACCTCCGAGCCGGGGACGAACGGCAGCTCGGGCTTGAGCTGGTACAGCCCGCGGGTCTGCAGCACCTCCGGGAAGGAGACGCCGGCGGCCCGTACCCGTACGAGCACCTGGCCCTCCGCGGGCGTCGGGTCGGGGAGCTCGGTGACCTCGACGGCCGAGGGCCCGTCGAGCGTCGTGATCTGCACGGCACGCATGGCCCGACCCTAGGGCCGCCACCCGTGACTAAGCAAGCGCTTAGTCAAGATCGGTGGGGTGTCCGCTGCCGGGCCCCGGCACTCACCATGGGAATCCCTCGCCCACCCTGGGAAGCGTCCGCAGGTGAGTGGGGGAGAACCATGGTGGGCTGCTGATTCCCATGACCTCATGGGAATCAGCGGGCACGCAGGATCACGGGGGCCTTGTCGTCGGGGACGTTCGTGATGTTGCGCAGGCGCGGACCGGTGGGCTGCTCGGTGTGCACCGCGAAGCGCTGCAGCACCTCGCGCAGGACGACCGTGCCCTCCATCAGCGAGAAGGCCGCGCCGATGCAGCGCCGCACGCCCCCGCCGAACGGGATCCACGTGCCCGCCGACACCTCGCCGTCGAGGAACCGGTCGGGCCGGAACAGGTGCGCGTCGGCGAACGACGCCTCGCGGCTGTGCGACAGCATGATCGACGGCGCCACGGTCGTGCCGCGCGGCAGGCGACGTCCCGCGACCACCTGGTCGCTCTGCAACGACCGCGCCACGAAGTCGATGATCGGGTGCAGCCGCATGGCCTCCTTGAGGCACGCCCCGAGGAACACCTCGTCGCCCTGGTCGGCAGCCGTGGTGGCGCGCGTCAACAGGTCAGGGTGCCGGCCGAGCTCGTGCAGCGTCCACGACAGCGCCGACGCGGTCGTCTCGTGCCCGGCCAGCAGCAGCGTGACGAGCTGGTCGCGCAGCTCCTGGTCCGACAACGGCTCCTCGTCGTCGCCGCCCCCGGCGCGCAGCAGCCGCGACAGCACGTCGTCGCGACCCTCCAGCCCGTCGCGGGCGTGCTCGGCCCGCCGCTCGGCGATCTCCGCGTACAGCAGCGCGTCGACCTCGCGCAGGTTCGTGAAGAACCCGCGCCATGGCGGCACCTTCCGCAGCCGCGGGAAGATCCACGACAGCAGGATGCCGGCGTCGATGTCGACGATGCGTGTGACCTTCGGGCGCAGCACCTCCAGCCGCTCCTCGTCGGTGACGCCGAAGACGACCTGCAGGATGACCTCCAGCGTCAGCGCGTTCATCGCGTCGAGCGTCACGAGCCGCTGACCGTCGTGCCAGCCCTGCACCGACTCCTTCGCCAGACCCTCCACCAGCGGCCGGTAGCTGCGCATCGCCGGACCCGTGAACGCCGGCATGAGCAGCTTGCGGCCGCGCTGGTGCTCCGCGTCGTCGGTGAGCAGCAGCGAGTGGTCGCCCATGACCGGACGCAGGATCGCGTTGCCCTCGCCAGCATGGAGCTGCGACGGGTCGGCCGCGAAGATCTCCTTCACGTCGGCCGGGTCGGCGTGGACGACGATGGTGCGCGGTCCGGGCAGGATCTGCACGCTGAACGTGTCGCCGTAGCGCGCGTGCGCGTCGCGGATCAACGGTCCCCGCTTGCGCATGAACCGCATGGTCATCAGCAGCGGGTTGCCGCGCGGCCCCGGTGGCACGTCGTAGCTCTGGCTCATCTCTCGCACGGTACAGCGCGTCGACGCTGCACGGAACGTCTCGAGGACGCGCAGGTCGTCCGACGCGGGCCCTCGACTAGCAGACGTGAGTGCCTGTTGTCACCACGTCTTCACCGATCGTGAAGACACCTTGAGCGGGAGCCGGGCGGCGCGATGACCTGAGGTCCTGGCGGCGCGCCCGCGCCCGTGAAAGGAGAACAGCATGACGACGACGCAGCAGCAGACCCTCGCCAGGGTGGCGCTGGGTGGTCTGGTCCTGAGCGCCCTGGCGCTCGTGGCCCAGCTCGCCCTGGTGCACTCCGGTGCAGCCCCCGACCTCGCCACGCAGCTCGGCATCTCGACCGTCGCGGCGACCAAGCTGATCAACGCGGCCACCTCGTGGTACGTGACGGTGCTCCTGGCGGCCCTGACCGGAGGCTGGGGCGCGGGGCTCGTCGCGGTCGCCAAGAAGATGGCCGCGAAGTACGGCACGAAGTACGCGGCGGCCTGGTAGGAGGACGCCCGGTGCCTCCCGTCCCCGCCACCGGGGCGACCCTGTGCTCCGACCTCGGGGCGCAGGGTCGCCGGTCGTCCCTCGCGGTGCTGCGCCGGTGCCTCGTCGTCGTGCCGTGGCTCCTGCGGTCGCGGCGCAACCGGGTCGCCGCCGAGCTCGGCCGCCACCCCCTCACCCCGACCGACCGTCGGCTCCTGGCGGCCGCCGTGACGTGGTCGCTCGCCTGCTCCGCGACGTGCGGTGCGATCGTCGTTGCCCTCGGCGACGGCACCCGGGTCGTAGCAGCCCTCGTCTGCGTGGCGGTCCTGGCGGTGGCGCCGCTCGCAGCAGGTGCCTTCCCACGGACGAGGACGGTCGGGCTCGTGCGCAGCGCCTACCACCGGGAGGGGCCGTGGTCCGGGCCGTCCGCGGTGTCCCTGGCGGTCGCCGACGGCATGGCGCGGCTGGCGAGCCTGCTCGGCGTCCTGCTCGTGTCGCTCGGGCCGGCGCTGGTCGTGGTGCTGGCGGCGCAGTGGGGCCCGGTCGTCGCCGTGCTCCTGGCGCCGGCGGTGCTCCTCCTCGGGGCCGCGGTCGGCGTGCTCGCCTGCGTCGGCTCGCTGCTGCGCCTCGGTGCCGGCGCCCACCTGGCCGTGTCGGTGGGATACCACGCCGACGTGCTCGTCCGTGCGGTCGGCGCCGCGGGAGTGGCAGGCGGCGGCGCGTACGTGGTCGGCAGGCTGGCGCGGGCGACGGATGCGTCGGGCCCACCGCAGGCCCTGCGCGACGTCCACGTCACCGGGCTCGGTGCGCTGCTGCTGGCCGCGGGCGCCGCGGCGGCGATCGGGACGTCGCTGGTGCTCCTCGCGCGGGTGGCCAGGTCCACCGGGCTCGAGCGGACGCTGCGTCGACTCGCCCGGCAGTCGGGTGCCGACGGCCCCGCCCCCGGGGAGCGGCTCGCGCCGAGCGCCTGGGAGGACGACGCCGTCGGCACCAAGGAGCGTGTGTTCGTCCGTCGCACGCGAGCCGGACGTCGCAGCGGCGCCGATGGCCTCGTCGCCGTCTCCTCCGCCCTCGTCGGCGGGGCCGTGGGTCTGGTCTCGAGCGGACTCGTCAGCTCGTCCACGGGGCGCCTCGTCGCACTGATGTTCGGTCTGCTGCTCGTGGGGGAGCTCGTCGGCGACGGGCTGCGCCGCGTCGACAGCGTCGACGCCGACGGGGCAGCGACGACGTGGCTGCTCGGGTCGAGACGACACGTGCGGCATCTCGTCCGCCTGCGCGCGGCCCGGCACGCCCGCACCCTGGCGGTCGTCGTCGCGTCCGTCCTGGTGGTGGCGACGGTCGCGACGTCCCTGCCCGGACCGCAGGTGGTCCTGGTCGGGGCCGCGGGCGCGCTGGTGGTCGTCGTGAGCACGATCGCGATCGTCGGCACGACCGCCCGGCACCCACGGTGGGACTGGACGAGCGTCGACGAGATCGGCATGCACCCGGCAGCGCAGGCCCAGCGGTTCGCGACCACCGGGGTCCTCTGGATGGTCGCCTTCTGCCTGGCCGCCGTCGGCCACCGCCTGGCCCCCACCACGGCCGGCCCGACGGGCGACGGCACGGTCCTGCCGCTCGCGGCCGCCGCCCTGCTCGTCCTCGGCGGGCTGGCCGTCGCCCCGTCCGCCGCCGTCGCCCTCGGACGGAGCACCCGGTGACGCCTCGACTCCCACGGGTCGCGGTGGAGGACCTCGTGGTCTCCTACGGCGCTGAGCCCGTGCTGCGGGGCCTGTCCTTCGAGGTCGGCGCGGGTTCGTGCGTCCGCGTCGCAGGGGGCAACGGAGCCGGCAAGACGACCCTGCTGTCCGTGCTCGCGGGACTGCTGCCCGCCGACTCCGGCGTCGTGCGCGTGGAGAGCGACACCGTGCAGCCCGGTGACCACCCGCCCCTGCTCGCGAGCCCAGCGCAGCTCTTCCCCTACCTCTCGGTGCACGAGCACCTGCTGATGACCGAGCGGTTCGCGCTCGAGCGCGGGCTCCAGGTCGACGACGCGCCCACCCCGGCCGACCTCGCGCTCGAGCACGTGGCCGACTCCCTCGCCGAGCGCCTGTCGCTCGGCCAGCGGCAGCGCCTGGCCATCGGCATGCTGCGGACGTCGGGCTCCGACGTCTGGCTGCTCGACGAGCCGTTCAACGGTCTCGACCAGGCCGGAGTCGCCGCGCTCCGCGAGCAGGTCACCGCACTCGTGGCCCGCCGTGGCGTCGCGGTCGTCGCGGCCCACCAGGCGTCGCACCTGGACGGGCTCGTCACCTCGACGCTGCAGCTCGACAGCGGTCAGGAGGTACCGACGTGAGCGTGTCGGCGACCCGTCGTCCAGGGGCGGCGCGTCGACCCGGTACGACGACGCGGCTGGTCGCCGGGTTCCTCGTGGTCGTCCTCGTCGCCGTCGTGGCCGGGACGGTCGCGGGCCACGCCCACCCCGCTGAGGCCGAGCGGAGCCGCGGGCGACCGGCGCACGCCGAGGAGATCCTGCAGCACAACCTCGTGGTCCTGGTGGTCGTGGGGGTGCTGGCGCTGCTGTCGGTCGGACTGCTCGCCGTGCTCTACCTGCTGCCGAGCTTCTGGATCGTGGGGTTCCAGGTGGGTCAGTCCTGGCAGGAGCACGGGCCGGGCCCGACCCTGCACGGCCTCCTCTGGCACGCGCCGCTCGAGCTCACGGCCTTCGCGCTGTGCGCCGCCACGGCGACGGTGCAGAGCCGACGGCTCTGGTCCGCGGCCGGTGGCCGAGAGCGCGGTGCGACCCGGGCGGCCGAGGTCCTCGGCCCGCTCCTGCGGGGGTGGGTGACGTCCGTGGGGCTCCTGGTCCTGGCCGCCCTGGTCGAAGCATCCCTGTCAGCCGGTCCCCGATGAAGAAGAAGGAGATCCTCATGGAAGAGAACGCCCCTGCCCACGGCCTGCCGGTCGTCCTGTCGGTGCTGCTGTCGCTCGCCGCCCTCCTGCTGGGCTGGCGCGGCGACATCGGTGTGGCATGGGCGGTCGTCGCGGTCCTGCTTGCCGGTGCCGCCCCGGCGCTGGCCCTCCTGCCGCACGGCCGTTGGCCGTCGGTGCTGGCGCTGCTGGGCAGCGTCGTCACGCTGGCGCTCGCCGTCGCCGCATGACCCGCAGGCGCCGCCCCGCGCTCCTCGTCGGGGCCCAGGTGCTCGCGGCGTACGTCCTCGTCGCGTGCGTGGCGCTGGAGGCGGGGACGCGGCGCGGCGGTGCGTCGCTGGACGCGGTGCCGGGCGAACACCCGCGCGGCGTCGTGGTCTCGCTGGGCGTCCTGGTGCTGCTCTCGCTGCCCGTGGTCGTGCTCCTGGCGCTGCTGCTCTCGGCGGCGATGCTCCAGGTGGCGCTCGGGCTGCTCGACGTCGAGCTCACCCTCGGCCGCGCCGTCGAGGTGATGCTGTGGGCGGCTGTCCCCCTGGCCATCCGCAACGTCCTGCTCGGCGGCGTCGCCCTCGCGGTCGGCGGCGAGCAGGCCGCAGCCCTCATCCGGTTCGGGGACCCGTTCGTCCTGGCCGCTGCCGTCGTGGTGGTCGCCCGGCTGCACGCGCTCGGGGTGCAGACGTGGCGGGCGACGGCGGCAGCGCTGTTCGTCGTGGGCCTGCCGATCGTCCTGCAGGTCGTGCTCGGGTCGAGCGCCGCATGAGCCGCCGACTCGCGGTGGTGGTCGTGCTGCTCGTCGCCGGCGTCGTCACGCTGGCTGCCCTGGCCCTGCAGCACCGCGTCGACGGCCGCCGCGCCGATGCCACCCGCGCGTTCGCCCAGGTCGTCCCGGGCCTGAGCGAACGAGAGGTGCGGGCGATCCTCGGACCGCCCGACCCCACCGTCCAGGACCTGGCGCCACCGGGCGGCGGCTGCGTGGTCTACGTGCGCGCCGACCGGACCACCGACCCGTTCGTGGCGTTGTGCTTCGTGGACGGACGGCTGCGGTGCCTCAGCACGGTCGGCCCGCCGACCGGTCGAGAGCGGGTCAGGCCGCCTTCTCCCACGCGAAGTCCTGCGCCTCGACCTTGCGCGTCGCCCACCAGTAGCGGAACGTGAAGCCGGGCCAGATCGTGCGGTTCTTGCCCTGGCTGTCGAGGTACCAGCTGGTGCAGCCGCCCTGGCTCCACACGCCCTTGCTGACCTTCTCCTGCAGGGCGTCGTTGAACTCGCGCTGCGCCTGCGACGTCGGCTCGACGGCCTGCGCACCACGCTCGTCCATCTCATCGAGCATCGCGATGATCCACTTCGTCTGCTGCTCGATCATGAACACGACCGAGTTGTGGCCGAGCGCCGTGTTCGGGCCCAGCAGGAAGAAGAAGTTCGGGAAGTCGGTGACCGAGATGCCCAGGTAGGTCTCGATGCCCTTCTCCTTGAACGTCTTCGACAGGTCGCGGCCACCCTTGCCGGTCACGTGCACCCACTCGAACGCGTCGGTCACGTGGAAGCCCGTGCCGTAGATGATGACGTCGGCCTCGCGGAACGTGCCGTCCTTGGCGCGGATGCCGTCGGCGGTGATCTCCTCGATGCCGTCGGTGACGAGCTCGACGTTGTCGCGGTTGTAGACCGGGACGTAGTTGTCGGTCTTGAGGATGCGCTTGCAGCCCAGGCGGTAGTCGGGGATCAGCTTCTCCGCGACCTCCGGGTCCTTCACGGTGCGGCGGATGTAGTCGGAGACCTTGTTCTCCATGACCTTGGAGACGTTCTGGAGCGGGCCGGTGAACGCCAGCTGCTGCGCCTCGTTCAGCCAGTACATGGCGTTGCGGTACGCGCGGGTCCCGCCGGGGAGCCTCTTGATGAAGGCGCCCTTGCGGCCCTCGATGTCGTGGTTGTGCTTCGGCACGACCCACGGCGCGGTGCGCTGGTAGACGTCGAGCTGCGCGACGTCGCCGACGATCTGCGGGATGAACTGGATGGCGCTCGCGCCGGTTCCGACGACTGCGACCTTCTTGCCGGTGAGGTCGACGTCGTGCTGCCACTGCGCGGAGTGGAAGCGCGGGCCGCTGAAGCTCTCGGCCCCGGGCAGGTCGGGGATGTTCGGGATGTGCAGGCCACCGATGCCGGACACGACGACGCGGGCGTCGTAGGTCTCCTTGCTCGTGCTGACCGTCCACCGCAGCCGGTCCTCGTCCCACACGGCGCCCGTGACCTCGGTGCCGAAGTGGATGACGTCGTAGAGGTCGTGCTTGCGCGCCACCGAGCGCATGTACTCCCAGATCTCCTGCTGGCCGGAGTACTCGCGGCTCCAGTCCTTGTTCAGCTCGTAGGAGAAGGAGTACATGTGGGACTGGATGTCGCACTCGGCGCCGGGGTAGGTGTTGTCGCGCCAGGTGCCGCCGACGTCGTCGGCCTTCTCGATGACGACGAAGTCGGTGCGCCCCGCCTCGCGCAGCTTCATCGCCATGCCCATGCCGCTGAAACCGGTACCGATGACCAGGGTGTCGGTGGTGATCATGTTTCGGATACTATCGGTATCCGAGTTCCGTGACCAGTGTCGCGGACCACGTCACAGGGAGGCAGCGGTGAGCGTCGACAGCGAGCGCGGCACCACGCGCGCGGAACGCCAGGCCCAGACCCGTGAACGGCTCGTCGAGGTCGCGCGCGAGCTCTTCCTCGCCGACGGCTACGCCGGTACCTCGCTCGACAAGGTCGCCGTCGCGGCCGGATTCTCCAAGGGCGCCGTGTACTCCAACTTCTCCGGCAAGGAGGAGCTCTGCATGGCCGTGCTCGACACCATCCACGAGGAGCAGGTCGAGGGCGTCGTCGCCGCGTTCACCGCCGACACCGACCTCGACGGACGGATCGACGCCTTCGCCGCCTGGGTGCGCGAGAAGCTCGGTAAGCCGCGCTGGACGGCGCTCGAGGTGGAGTTCGCGGCCGTCGCGCGCCAGAGCCCCTGGGTCGCCGGCGAGCTCGTGAAGCGTCACCGGATGCTCGTCACGGCCAGCGCCGACCTGATCGACCGCGTCCTCGCCGACGCCGGCCTCCGCCTCGACTTCGGCGCCCACAAGGCCGCCGTCGCGCTCCTCAGCCTCGGCATCGGCCTGGGCGCCATGCGCTCGCTCGACCCCGAGCTCGACGTCGACGTCTTCGCCGAGACGATGCGCGCGCTGCTGCGCAGCTCGACCTCAGCCTGAGGTCAGGCTGGGTCTGGACGCGCGCCAGGTTTCCGCTGGTCGAGTCGTCAGGACGGCGAGCGCCAGCGAGCTTGTCCTGACGTATCGAGACCACCCGGCAACGGCTCAGCGTGCCTGCGTCGACGTGCTCGGGACTGGACGCTCACCAGGTCTCGATCT
The DNA here is from genome assembly GCF_001509405.1 of Aeromicrobium erythreum. Lineage (NCBI taxonomy): Bacteria > Bacillati > Actinomycetota > Actinomycetes > Propionibacteriales > Nocardioidaceae > Aeromicrobium > Aeromicrobium erythreum. Next base: position 3,113,321 of record NZ_CP011502.1, on the reverse strand, counting down.
CCGCCGCGGCTACGCCCCTCGTGCGGCGGCTCCAGCGGGACCGGCTTCGCCGGTGCACCACTCGTCCGTCGCGGCTACGCCCCTGCTGCGACGGCTCCACCTCCCCGAACCGCTCGGGCGCGGAGCGCCCTCGGGTTCGGTGATCAGTAGCCGCCGTTGTCCTTGAAGCGCTGGAAGCTGCGCTCGATCTCGGCCTCGGCCTCGACGCGGCCGGTCCAGTTGGAGCCCTCGACGGACTTGCCCGGCTCGAGGTCCTTGTAGACCGTGAAGAAGTGCTGGATCTCCAGGCGGTCGAACTCGGCCACGTGGTGGATGTCGCGCAGGTGCTCCTGGCGCGGGTCGGTCGCGGGGACGCACAGGACCTTGTCGTCGCCACCCGCCTCGTCGGTCATCCGGAACATGCCGATCGCGCGGCACGTGATCACGCAGCCGGGGAAGGTGGGCGACGGCAGCAGCACGAGCGCGTCGAGCGGGTCGCCGTCCAGGCCCAGGGTGTCGTCGATGAAGCCGTAGTCGGCCGGGTACTGCGTCGCGGTGAAGAGCGTGCGGTCGAGGCGGATCCGGTGGTCCTTGTGGTCGACCTCGTACTTGTTGCGCTCCCCCTTGGGGATTTCCACGGTCACATCGAAGATCACGGGCCGGGCCTCTCGTGGGTTGCTGATCGTCCGAGCGAGGTGTCGCCGGGGCCGGACGGACCACCGGGCCTGCGCTCTGGGTGCATAGTCTGGCCCATGTGACGCGACGTGACCGAGGCAGGGTCGGGCTGCCGTGGCTGCTGGGCACCCTCGTGCTCGTCGGCGCGCTCGTCGCCGCCGTCGCGTTCGGATGGACCACGGGGCGGCTCAACCCGCTCGTGTGCGGCGGTGCCTGCGGTCCCGAGGCCGTCGCGACCCCGGCCGGGCTCACCCTCGACACGGTGCCCGAGCGCACCGCCCCCGACCCCGTCGTCACCCGACGTCCCGACCCCGACGCCGTGCGCGCCGCCGTGGGGGGCCTGCTCGACGACCCCGACCTCGGCGGGCGCGTCGGCGTGAGCGTCTTGGCGCTCGACGGCACGTCGCTGCTCGACCGGGACGCGTCGGCGACGTTCGTGCCTGCGTCGACGACGAAGCTGCTCACGGCGTACGCCACGTTGTCCAGGCTCGACCCGACCGCGCGATTCTCGACGTCGACCGTGCTGGACGGCGAGCAGGTGGTGCTGGTCGGCGGCGGCGACCCGTACCTCGCCTCGACCCGGCCCAGTCGACCCACGCGTGTCGACCGCGCCGACCTGCGCACCCTCGCGAGGCGCACCGCCGACGCGCTGCGGGCCGCCGGCCGCACGACCGTGCGGATCGGCTACGACGCCGGCCTGTTCACGGGGCCCGCCGTCAACCCGACGTGGGAGTCCTCCTACGTCGCCGACCAGGTGGTCACGCCCGTCAGCGCCCTGTGGGCCGACCAGGGGGAGCGTGACGGTGTCCGGAGCACCACCCCCGCGCAGGACGCCACGGCGCGCTTCGCCGGCTACCTGCGCGACGCCGGCATCCGCGTGCGCGGCGACGCGACCCGCGCCGACCCCGGCTCGAGCGCCCAGCCCCTGGCCGTGGTGCGCAGCGCCACGGTCGCGCAGGTCGTCGACGCGATGCTCGTGCGCAGCGACAACGAGGCCGCCGAGGTGCTGCTGCGGCACGTGGGCATCGCCGCCGGCGGCGCGGGCAGCGTGGCCGACGGGACCCGCGCCGTCGTGGCCACGCTGCGCGAGAACGACGTCCCGGTCCCGGGCCTGCGGCTGCGCGACGGCAGCGGGCTGTCGCGCGCCAACCGGATCGCGCCGGCGACCCTGGCCGGCGTGCTGCGCGCGGCCTCGGCGCGGGCGGCCACCGCGCCGCTGCTGGCGGACCTCCCGGTCGGCGGGTTCACCGGCACGCTCGCGAACCGGTTCGGCACCGACTCCGCCGGTCGCGGCCTGGTCCGGGCGAAGACCGGCACGCTGACCGGCGTGCACTCCCTCGCCGGCTACGTCACCGACCGCGACGGCACGCCCCTCGTCTTCGCCGTCATGACCGACGACACCGAGGACGTGAACCCCTTCGTCACGCAGGCCGCGGTCGACGACGTGGCCGCCGCCCTGGCCGGCTGCTCCTGCGGCGGCTGAAGAACAGTCCTGTAGTTCTCGCGTTCTCGTGGCAGGAGTGACGTGTGGGACGCAGGATGGTGGTCCCGCCGGGTGGGGAAGCCCGACGGGTCGAGGGAGATCATCATGCGCAGGCTCGGGCTCGCGTGTGTCGCCGCACTGCTGTGCGCGACCACGCTCACCGCCATCAGCGGCACCACGTCGACGGCGGCATCGTCGACCCCGGTGGCGTTCCCGTCGAAGCCGAAGGGGCTCAAGGCGCCCGTGACGCTGCCGAAGGACGTCGACCCGGCCTCGGCGTACGTGCCGCAGGTGGCCTGCCAGCCCGGCACGCCACGCGGCGTCGCGCTGACGCGTGACCTGGTCATGCGCACCTACGGCGTCGGCGGCGCGGGGAACACGGCCCGCAGCTGCACCGAGGGGGTCTCCGAGCACGCCGACGGCCGCGCGTGGGACTGGATGGTCGACGTCACGAAGCCGTCCGAGCGCGCCGCGGCGGCGGACTTCCTGGCCTGGCTCACGAAGGACGGCGGCACGAACGCCCGGCGACTGGGCGTCATGTACGTCATCTACAACGAGAAGATCTGGGCCATCTACCGGGCCAAGGAGGGCTGGCGGCCCAGCTCGGGCCACCGCGACCACGTGCACGTCTCGTTCAGCTGGAACGGTGCCCGTGGCACCACCAGCTTCTGGACGGGCAAGGTCCACCCGGTCGACTACGGTCCGTGCGCCCGGTACAGCGGCCAGCCCGGCGTCGTGAACGGCCAGGCACGCACGACTCCCTGTCCCGCGCTCACCGCCCTCGTGCGCAAGACGTCGCGCAGCACCGAGGAGCTCGGCTCGCGCGCGTCGACCGTGCGTTCGGCGCAGACCGCGCTGGGCGTCAAGGTCACCGGCACGCTCGACACCACCACGCGGTCCGCGCTCGCGCGCTACCAGAAGGCGCACGACCTGCCGCCCACGGCGACCCTCGACCAGCCGACGTGGTCCTCGCTCGTCCCGGCCAGCACGACCTGGGACGCTGCCGGCTCGATGACGTCGGGCGAGGCGGCGCGCTACGGCGCGAAGAACTACCCGACCACCCTCGGTCCGTGGGCGACGGGCAAGTCCGTGCTGGTGCTGCAGGTCGCGCTCGCGGTGCCGCGCGCCGACCGCAACGGTTACCTCGGGCCGCGGACCGTCGCCGCCGTCAAGGCGCGGCAGCAGGCGCTCGGTCGCCCGGTCACGGGTCGCTGGTCGAAGGCCGACTGGGCGGCGCTGGCAGCAGCCTCCTGACCTGCGACGACGCCGTCGCCGTTGGACTGGTGCACGGCCGCCGGCCGCGCGACGATGGGTCCATGAGCGACGACCAGGTGCAGCGACCGGCCCGCGACGACCACGACGTCGACCGCAGCCACGGCAAGGACGAACGACGCTACGTGCCCTCCGAGGTCGACCCCAAGCGATGGGTCAAGCGCCTCGCGGCCGTGCTGGTGGGCGTGGCCGTGGTCTACCTGCTGGCCCTCGTGGCGGGGGCGTTCTTCCCGCGCTGGTGGGCGCAGCGCGTGGCCGACCAGGTCAACGGCGACATCACGAGCGGCGTCCTGTGGGGGCTCTTCTACGGGTTCGTGTTCACCATCGTGCCGCTGCTCGTCGTCGTGCAGCTGCGCCGGCGGTTCTTCAGCTGGACCTGGCGCGGGATCCTGCTCCTCGTGGCCGTCGTGCTGGCCGCCCCCAACTGGTTCACGCTGTCGATCGTCGTCGGAGCCGGCAGTGCCGCGCACGCCGGCGAGCGGATCCTCGACGTCGACGCGCCGGGCTTCCGCGTGGCCAGCGCGATCGGTGCGGTGGGAGCCGTCGCACTCGTCGTCATCCTCACCGTCACGGGCGCGCTGGCCCACCGTCGCAGGCGCCAGGTGCGCGACCTCAAGGGTCAGCTGCACGAGCGCGACGAGCGTCCCGGGACGGGCGCCTGACGCCGAGTTGCGACGTCCGCGCACGGTGCCAGGCTGGGTCTCGCGGCACCCGCCGCGTACCCGACTCGAGGAGGAACCTCATGAGCGAGCAGAACCTTGAAGGACCCGCTGACGGTGGCGCCGAGGGCACCCCGGGTGTCCAGGACGGCGGCGCCGACGGTGGCGCCGAGGGCCCCGCTGACGGTGGCGCCGAGGGCACGCCGGGCGTGCAGGACGGCGGCGCTGACGGTGGCGCCGAGGGCCCCGCTGACGGTGGCGCCGAGGGCACGCCGGGCGTGCAGGACGGTGGCGCCGACGGTGGCGCCGACGGCTCGGCGCACTGAGTCGTGACCACCACCGAGCAGGGCGGGCCGACCGGGACGACGTCACCTGACGTCGCCCCCGGTCGTCCGGCCCTGCGTCGGCTGGTCGTCGACCCCGTCGGCTTCGCCGCCGACACGTGGGGTCGGGCGCCGCTGCTCACCCGCGCGGCCGACCTGCCCGGCGCCTTCGACGACCTCTTCGGCGAGACCGCGGTCGACGACCTCGTCTCCACCCACGGCCTGCGCACCCCCTTCCTGCGGGTCGCGAAGGACGGCAGCACCCTGCCCACCCGCGCCTTCACGTCCGGCGGCGGCGTGGGTGCCGGCATCGCCGACCAGGTCGACGACACGCGCCTCACGGCACTGTTCGCCGACGGCGCCACGCTCGTGCTGCAGGCCCTGCACCGCACCTGGCCCCCGGTCGTGGCGTTCGCCCAGCAGCTCGTCGCCGACCTGGGCCACCCCGTCCAGGTCAACGCGTACGTCACGCCGCCGCAGTCGCGCGGCTTCGACGACCACTACGACGTGCACGACGTGTTCGTCCTGCAGATCTCCGGCGCCAAGCGCTGGCGCATCCACGCCCCCGTCCACGAGGCGCCCTTGCGCGACCAGCCCTGGACCGACCGTCGCGAGGCCGTGCGCGCCGAGGCGGAGCGCGAGTGCCTCATCGACGAGGTGCTCGAGCCCGGCGACGTCCTGTACCTCCCGCGCGGCACCCTCCACGCCGCGACGGCGCTCGGCGACGTCAGCACGCACCTGACGTTCGGCGTCCACACCTGGAACCGCCACCACCTCGCCGAGGAGGTCGTGGCCGCGGCCCTGGCTGCGGTCGCCGACGACCCCGACGTCCGCACGTCGCTGCCCCTGGGCGTCGACGTCGCCGACCCCGACGACCTCCACGCCCACGCCGAGCTGGTGCGCGACCGGCTGCTGGCCGCCGTCCGCGCCGTGCCCACCGACACGCTCGCCGCCGCGCTCGGGGGGCGCGACGGCACGTCGGGCCGCGCCGCACCCGTGGGTCCGCTGGCGCAGCTGCGCCTGGCCCAGGGGCTCACCGACGACACCGCGCTCGTGCTGCGCGGCAGCCTGGCGGCGCACGTCGCGGACGGGCACCTGCGCGGCCGGGGGGTCGACGTCGACGTCGCCGACCTCGAGGCCGACGTGCTCCACGGGCTGCTCGACGGCCAGGTGGTCACCGTCGCCCGTCTCGGGCACGAGACCGCGCGCCGGCTCGTCGCCGCGGGCGTGCTCGTGGCGGCCTGAGCCGCCCGTGGCCGACCTCGACGACCTCTGCGCCGCGCGCGCCCGCGTGCGCGCCGACCCCCTCCCGGGCACGGCGCTGCACGTGCAGCGGCTGCTGCTCGTCGAGCACCAGGGCCCGTGGCCGTTCCACGCGCTCGAGTCCGAGGGGCTGGACCCCGACGTCGTGGCCCGGCTCGTCGAGGCCACCCGCGAGGCGGGCGGTCGGACCGTCCTGATCCGCCGACCGGGGCGCCGCAGCGACGCCGACGGTCCCCGCGCGTGGGCCGTCGTCGACGTCCCCGCCGGCCGGCTGCGCTGGGGCACCTGGACCGAGCCGGCGGACCTGCTCGACTCGTGCCCCGTGCTGCGCGAGCCCGCCGACCACGACGGCTGGACCGACGAGCCGGCCGTGCTGGTGTGCGCGCACGGACGCCACGACACCTGCTGCGCCGTGCGCGGTCGTCCGGTGGCCGCCGCGCTCGCCGAGCGGTTCGGCGACGCGGTGTGGGAGTGCAGCCACGTGGGTGGCGACCGGTTCGCGGCGAACGTCGTGGTGGTGCCCGACACGACCTACTACGGCGGGCTCGACGACGACACGTCGCTCGACGTGATCGACGAGCACCTCGCGGGGCGTGTGACTCCCTGGGCGCTGCGCGGCAGCAGCGCGATGCCGCCCGTGGCGCAGGCGGCCGCGGTCGCCGTGCACGAGCGGTGGGGTCCGGCGGGCCCGCGCGACGTGCAGTGCGTCGAGGTGACCGCGCTGGCCGGCGACCGCTGGCGGGTGCGCCTGTCGTGCGACGGCATCCTCCCGCCACGGGTGGTCGCCGACGTGCGCGCGGTGCAGCGCGAGGCCGCCGTGCTCACCTGCCAGGCACCTCGGGCGACGTCGGCCCGGGCGTTCGTGGTCGACGCGCTGGAGCCCGACGGCCGGTGAGCCTCCCCGGAGTTGTCCGTCCCGCCGCCTAGCGTCGGGCCGTGCGCACCAACCGGTTCGAGGGCTTCTGCGCCGCCTGCACCCTCCACGTGCTCGCGGGAGCCGGCCGGCTCACCGGCACGCCGGGCGCCTGGCGCACGTGGTGCGTCGCCTGCGCACCCCGCCCGCCGGCACGGGGCGGGCACGACGGGTGGCACCGGCTGCCGCTCGCCTCGCTCGACCTCGAGACCACCGGCACCGACGCGCTGCACGACCGCGTGGTGAGCTTCGCGCTGCTCGACGAGCCCGGCTTCGAGATCGCCGGCCTCGTCCGGCCGGACGTCCCCGTGCCCGAGGCAGCCGCCGCCGTCCACGGCATCACGGACGCGATGCTGCAGGACGCCCCGACGTCGGCGGAGGCGCTGCCGGTCGTGCTCGACTGGCTCGCGACGCTCGCCGAGCGCCGGGTGGGTCTCGTGGTGTTCAACGCCTGCTACGACCTGTCGATGTTGCGCGCCGAGGCGCGCCGGCACGGGCTCGCCGAGCCCGACTGGGAGCGGTTGCTCGTCGTCGACCCGTACGTCGTCGACTGGGGGATCGAGCGTGGCGCGCTGGGTCGTCGTCGCCTCGGCGACGTCGCCGCCTACTACGGGGTCGCGCTCGACGGTGCCCACGACGCCACGTGCGACGCGGTCGCCGCGCGACAGGTGGCGGTCGAGCTGGCGGCCAGGCACGCCGACGTCGGCACGCTCGACCTGGAGCAGCTCATGCACGCCCAGCGCGGGTGGTACGCCGAGCGCGCGGAGGACTGGAACGCCTACGCGCGGCGGGTCGGCCGCGACCTCGACGACCCCGCCGGCTGGCCGCTCGTCGGCTAGATGGGCCGGGGGGCCTCGGGGTCGACGCCCCGGACACGGTCCAGGATCGCCGCCGCGGCCGCGTCGGGCGCCTGCTCCGGGATCCAGTGCGTGACGCCCTCGAGCACCTCGTAGCGGTAGTCGGCGCTCACGTGCGCGCCGCACGCGTCGGCGCCGGCCCGACCGATGGCGAGGTCGTCGTCGCTCCAGACGAAGGTGGTCGGCACGTCGACCGACGGCAACCCCGCCAGCTCCGGGGTCATGGCGCGGTACCAGCCGAGCGCCGCGGTGAGCGCCCCCGGCTCCTGCAGCTGCGCGACGTAGGCGTCGACGAGGTGCTGGGGCACGGCGCCCTGGTACATGGCGCGGAGCCGGCGGGCGTCGTCGGCGAGCAGGAGGTCCTCGGCCTTCCCCTCCCGTCGGAACAGCCCGATGTAGGAGCCGCGCTCGCGGGCGTCGGCGTCGTGGGCGAGCGCCGCGTTGTAGGCGGCCAGGTGCGGCACCGAGAAGGTGGTCAGGGTCTCGAGCCGGTGCCCGTGGTGCGCGGCGACGTACCACGCGACGGCCGCGCCCCAGTCGTGCCCGACCAGGTGGAAGCGGTCGAGCCCGAGCGCGTCGGCGAGGCTCACGACGTCCTGCGCCAGGCGGTCGGTGGCGTAGGCGGCGACGTCGGCCGGTCGGGCGCCGGGGGAGTAGCCCCGCTGGTCGGGGGCGACGACGCGCAGGCCGGCGTCGGCGAGCGCGGGCACCACGGGCGACCACGAGAGCGAGGTGGTCGGGAACCCGTGCAGCAGCACGACCGGCGTCCCGTCGTCCGGTCCGGCGTGCCGGACGTCGAACGTGAGGTCGCCGACCGCGACGGCAGTGGTCTCGGAGAAGGCCATGAGCACATCGTCGCGCACGAGAGGGGCTTCTGCGCCCGCTCGTCCCCAGGACACGCTGGACGGTCGCCGTCTCAGTCCGACGGAGCGCCCGCGCGCTGCAGTGCCGCGCGGTCGAGCGCGGCTCCGGTGGCCACGTCGGGGGCGGTGCCGCCGCGGTCGGCGTGGACCCACCACCGGTCGGCGTCGGACCTCGGCTGCTGCGGGTAGTGCCCGACCGCGTCGTCGAGCAGCCGCACCAGGGCCTCCCTCAGCCGCGCCGTCAGCTCCGCCACCGACTCGTCCTCGCGCGGCAAGAGCGGTTCGCCGACCACGACGTCGACCGCCACCCCGCGGCGCAGCGTGCGACGTCCGTCGACCGTGAGCAGCCGGTGCCCGCCCCACACGACGCAGGGCACGAGGGGGACGACGACCCCGGTCGTCCGGGTGGCGTGCAGGGCGAGTGCTGCGGCCCCCGGCTTCAGCCGCTTCACGCGGAAGGAGCGCGAGATGGTGGCCTCGGGGAAGACGCCCACGACCTCGCCCGACGTCACGAGGCGCCGGGCGTGGCGGTAGGCGCTCGCGCCCGTCCAGCGCTCGACCCGCACGTGCCCCATCGCGCGCATGAGCCGGCCGACGACGGGGGCGTCGAAGACCGAGGCCTTGCTCATGAAGCGCACGAGTCGTCCCCGCTGGCGCGCTGCCCACTCCAGCAGCACGAAGTCGAGGTAGCCGGTGTGGTTGGCGGCCAGCACCGCGGCACCGTCGCGCGGCAGGTGCTCGAGCCCACGAGCCCGCAGTCGCACGCCCCACGCGCGCAGCAGCAGAGCGCCGGCGCGGTTCACCCAGCGATAGGTCCGGTCGGAGCGGCGGGTCGCCCGTGCGGGCCGGGTCGGGTCGGGTCTCACGTCAGGGGTTCGCCGCTGGGCTGCCGGAGGACGGGGCCGCGCGTCGACAGGTCGCCCGACACGCGCAGCGCGCCGGCCGTCAGCAGCGCGATCGCCGCGCCGTAGAGGATCATGACGGCCACCGACACCGTGGCCGACCCCGGGTCGACGCGGCCCGCCTCGCCCAGGGCGATCAGCCCGTCGGAGACGAGGAAGAGGGCTCCGCCGACGCCCGCCAGCACGTCGACGCACGACGACGTGACGGCGGTCGCGAGCAGCAGCACGGCGTAGACCGGCACGACCGGACGCAGGTCGGCTGCGAGGCCGCCCCACGCCCACGCGACGCGGGCGACGCCGGCGAGGAGGTACGTCGCCACCAGGAGCGGGTGGGGGCGTCGCTCCCGCACCGCACCGGCGCGCACGAACAGCGTGACGAGGCAGACGTGGGCCGCCGCGAACGAGGCCATGCCGGCGACGAACAGCCCGTCGACCTCGAGCAGGAGGTCGCCGCCGAGGCACAGCACGAGCGCGGCCACGAGCAGCCCCGGACCCCGCTCGGCGACCACCCACGCCACGAGCACGGGTGCCAGCAGGCACTTCGTGACGCTGTCCCACGGGGTCGCGTCGGCCGCGAGGAGCACCAGGTGCACCGACAGCACGGCGACGAACGCGACCAGGAACGGGATCCCTCGCCACCCGCCGCTGTGCCGCTCGTCCATCGGCGCAGGCTACCCGGCGGCGGTGTCGGGCTCGCGTCGTGCGGCGCGGCGGGCCCGCTTGTCCTCGTACATCGACCGGTCGGCGCGTTGGAACGCCAGGTCGACCGGCTCGTCGCCGGGGAAGACGAGCGACCACCCGAAGGAGGCCTCCACGCCCTCGTGCTCCAGCGCGTCGCGGTAGCGCTGCAGCGTCCGGCTGAGCAGCCTCGGCGAGACGTCCTCCACCAGGACGACGAACTCGTCGCCGCCGTACCGCGCGAGGGTGTCGTGCGCGCCGCGGGCACGGGTCAGCGCGTGCGCGGTGCGCTGCAGGAGGGTGTCGCCGGCGGCGTGGCCGTGGCGGTCGTTCACGTCCTTCAGACCGTCGAGGTCGCACAGCACCACCGCGGCGAGGTCGCCGTACGCGCTCGCGCGGACCGCGGCGTCGGCGAGCACGGAGTCCCAGCCACGGCGATTGACGAGGCCCGTGAGCGCGTCGGTCTGGGCCAGGGCCTCCGCGGTGCGCCGCTCGCGGTCGTCGCTCTCGGCCCGGCGGGCGAGCGAGAGGTGGGCACCGAGCAGGTCGCCCAGCACGGCGAGCAGCTCGGCGTCGACGTCGGCCCCGTCGAGCGGGTCGACGCCCAGGCCGCAGAGCATGCCGAACATCTCGCCCTCCGGGTCGCGGATCGGCACGCCGGCGTAGCTGCGGGTGGCCCCGATGCGCAGGTCGCTGTACTGCGGGTGCGTGGTCACGTCGTCGACGATCGCGTCGGCCCCGAGGTCGAAGGCCCGGTGGCAGTAGGACTGGTCCCACGGCCGGCGGTCGCCGACCCGCACGAGCGTGCCGTTCGTGGTGTGCAGGAAGACCTGCTCGCCCTCGATCCGTCGGTTGACCGACCAGTCGCTGATCGGCGTGCTGCGCCTCAGGTACTCCACGACGCGGTTCGCGACGGCGCTGAAGGTGTCGGTCCCCGTGGCGGGGGAGAGCGGCTCCATGGCATCCATCCTGCCAAGGTTCCCGCCGCCTGCTGGTCGACTTCGGCGAAGACGCCGACGCAGTACCAAAGTGGGAGCGACAGTATCCGCCCTGGTACGCTGACCGCGTCGTCCCCCGTCGCCGGAAAGGCCGCCATGCCCGCCGATCGTCTGATGCCGACCCCCGAGTCGGCCGACCTCATCGCCCTCACGCGCGAGCTCGTCGACGACAAGCTGCGCCCTCGCGTCGACGAGGCCGAGCGCACCGCCACGTTCCCGCGCGACGTCTTCGCGATGCTGGGCCGTGCCGGCCTGCTGGGCCTGCCCTACCCCGAGGAGCTCGGCGGCGGAGGCCAGCCGTACGAGGTCTACCTGCAGGTCGTCGAGGAGATCGCCTCGGCCTGGGCGGCCGTCGGCGTCGGGGTGAGCGTCCACGCGCTCTCCTGCTTCGGGCTCGCCGAGGCCGGCACCGACGAGCAGAGGCAGCGCTGGCTGCCCGACCTGCTCGGGGGTGACCTGCTGGGTGCCTACTGCCTCTCCGAGGCGCACGCCGGCTCCGACCCGGCCGCGATGCGGACCAAGGCGGTCCGCCAGGGCGACGACTACGTCATCACCGGCGCGAAGGCCTGGACCACCCACGGCGGGCAGGCCGACTTCTACAAGGTCATGGCCCGCACGTCCGACGAGAAGGGGCGGGGCATCTCCTGCTTCCTCGTCCCGGCCGACGCCGAAGGCCTCACGGCCGACGTGCCCGAGCAGAAGATGGGGCTCATGTCCTCCACGACGGCCACGATGCTGTTCGACGGCGTCCGGGTGCCCGCGGAGCGACGGCTCGGCGCCGAGGGTCAGGGCCTGGCCATCGCACTCGCCGGCCTCGACGCCGGACGGCTCGGCATCGCCGCGGTGGCGGTCGGCGTCGCGCAGGGCGCCCTCGACGCCGCCGTCGCGTACGCCCAGGAGCGTGAGGCGTTCGGCCGGGCGATCATCGACCACCAGGGGCTCGGCTTCCTGCTGGCCGACATGGCCGCGGCCGTCGACTCCGCGCGTGCCACCTACCTGCACGCCGCCCGGCTGAAGGACGCCGGACGTCCGTACGGGCGGGCCGCGTCGGTCGCCAAGCTCGTCGCCACCGACAACGCCATGAAGGTGACCACCGACGCGGTGCAGGTGCTCGGCGGCGCCGGCTACACCAAGGACTTCCCGGTCGAGCGCTACATGCGCGAGACCAAGGTCATGCAGATCTTCGAGGGCACCAACCAGATCCAGCGGCTCGTCATCAGCCGGCACCTGAAGTAGGAAGAAGGAACCCATGCAGCTCACCGGAACCTCCGCCGTCGTCACGGGTGGTGCGTCGGGACTCGGCGCCGCGACCGCTGCCGCGCTGGCCGCCGCCGGCGCGGCCGTCGTGGCGGTCGACCTGGCGCAGTCCATCGAGAAGGCGCCCGACGTCGAGGGCGTCACGTACGTCGAGGCCGACGTGACCGACGAGGCGCAGGTGCGCAACGCCGTCGCGGCCGCCTCGGAGCAGGCACCGCTGCGCGTCGCGGTCAGCTGCGCCGGCATCGGCACCGCCGGTCGCGTGCTCGGCAAGGGCGGCCAGGGCATCCACGACCTCGGCCTCTTCGCGCGCATCGTCAACGTCAACCTCGTGGGCACCTTCACCGTGCTCGCGGTCGCGGCCGAGGCGATGGCCGCCACGGAGCCGCTCGAGCACGGCCAGCGCGGCGTCGTCGTCAACACCGCGTCGATCGCGGCGTTCGACGGCCAGATCGGCCAGGCCGCGTACTCGGCGAGCAAGGGCGGCGTCGTCGGCATGACCCTGCCCACGGCCCGCGACCTCGCGCAGTACGGCATCCGCGTGAACACGATCGCGCCGGGCATCATCGACACGCCGATGCTCGCCACGGTCGGCGAGGAGATCCGCGCCGCGCTCGCGAAGGGCGTGCCGTTCCCGCAGCGCCTGGGCCGTCCCGACGAGTACGCGCAGCTCGTCCGGATGATCGTCGAGCACGACTACCTCAACGGCGAGACCATCCGCATGGACGGCTCGCTGCGCATGGCCCCGCGATGAGCGAGGTGGCGGACGCACCGGGACACTGGGCCCATGACTGACGCCCCCGTCCTGCTCACGGTCGACGACGGCGTCGCCCACGTCGAGCTGAACCGTCCGGAAGCCTCCAACACGATCGACCTGCCCTACACGGCCGCGTTCGCCGACGTGCTCACGCAGGTGCGCGACGACGACGCCGTGCGGGTGGTGCTGCTCACGGGTCGGGGTCGGATGTTCTGCGCCGGCGGCGACCTCGGGGCGATGGACGCGGCGCCCGACCGCTCGGCGTTCCTGCAGGAGCTCGCCGATGCCTTGCACGTCGGCGTCCGGCTGCTCGACGGGCTCGAGAAGCCGGTCGTCGTCGGGGTGCAGGGTGCGGCGGCGGGCGCCGGTCTGTCGCTCGTGCTCGGCGGCGACCTCGTGGTGGCCGGCCGGTCGGCCGCGTTCGTCACCGCCTACACGTCGGTCGGCCTGACGCCGGACGGCGGGCAGTCGTGGCTGCTCCCGCGTGTGGTGGGGCTGCAGCGCGCGCTGGAGCTCACGCTGACGCCGCGCCGGCTCTCCGCCGAGGAGGCGCAGGCGTGGGGGATCGTCACGCGTGTCGTCGACGACGAGGCGGTGGCCGACGAGGCGCACGCGCTGGCCCGGCGTCTGGCCGACGGTCCCGCGCGGGCGTTCGGCCGGGCGCGTCGGCTCGTGCGCGGTTCCTTCGGGACGCCGCTGTCGGAGCAGCTCGACCGCGAGGCGCGCACCATCGCCACGTCGGTCGCGGAGCCCGAGAGCGCGGCCCTGATCACGCGGTTCCTGTCCCGCGGACGCTAGCGGCTCGGCCCGGCCGGGTCCGTCGTGGCGCGAGGGGCGTCAGGTGCGGCCGGCGGCCTGGGCCAGGACGGGCTGGATGCACAGCTGGAGCACGTCGACCAAGGTGTCGACGAGCTCCTCGCGCGTGCGGGCGCCCGGGTCGGCGAGCCAGCGTGAGACGACGGCGTCGGCCAGGCCCACCAGTCCCGTCGCGTAGACGTCGCGGAGCGGGAGGCGGGCGGCGGCGTCGGAGCCGATGAGCTCGCCCGCGAGCGTCGCCACGACCGTCACGACGACGTCGGTGATGCGGTCGACCGGACTGCCGGACCCGGGTGCGGCGGGGAGCGCCCGGACGAAGTCGTAGAGCGGTCGGTGCTCGAGCACGAAGTCGAGGTAGGCGTCGATCGTGCCGCGCAGGCCGGCCTCCACGCCGTCGTCGGTGGTCATGCGCACGATCACGTGGTCGAGCAGCATCGAGACGATCCGGTCGGCGACCGCGACGTCGAGGTCGTGGCGGTGGTCGAACTGGCGGTAGAGCACCTGCCGCGTGACGCCGCAGGCGCGGGCGATCGACTCGACCGGTGCGTCGGCGCCCTCGGCGTCGATCACCGCGACCGCCCGCTCGACGATCTCCTCGCGGCGTCGCTCGCGGTGCCCGGCCCAGCGGCTCGCGCGTCCGTCCCCCGTCGTGGTCATGGCCACAGCCTAACCGCGATGCTGTGACAGCGTGTAACCGTTACAGTGCGTAGCAGTCACCATCGTGCTGGAGGTCCTGATGAACCCGTTCGCGTCCATGCCCGCCTGGGCCGCCCGCGTCGTCGCCGTGCAGCTGATCGCCGTGCTGACCATGCTGATCGTCGGCCTGGTGATCCTGCTCCCGTTCCTCCCGCGCCTCGCCGCCGCCGGGGTCGCGCTGCCCGAGCTCACCGAGTCCGCCGAGCGGTCGCCGCGCACGCTCGACCAGGTCGAGCGCATCGACGGCAACGTCGCGCGCGTGGTGCCGCCGGTGCTCGAGGCCGTCGCGGTGCTGCCCGAGGTCGGCGACCAGCTGACGCAGCTGCTCGACGTCGCCCGCTCCCTCGGAGCGACGGCCGACGGGGTGGTGTCGGCGGCCGACCGCGTGGCCGGGGCGGCTGAGCCGCTCGGCTCCGTGGGCGGCGACATCCGTGCCCTGCGTGAGCAGATCGACGGGCTGGAGTCCCAGCTCGCGTCGCTGCAGGGACTGCAGGAGCCGATCGACTCCCTCGCCACGTCGGCCCGGCCCCTGCCCGGCCAGCTGGAGCAGCTCACGGCGGCTGCCACCGCCATCGCGACCGTCGCCGACGTGCTGGACCAGCTGGTCGGCTCGATCGGCCGCATGGAGCAGCACGTCGCCAACCTCGACCGCAAGACCGGCCCGGTCCTGCTCCCGGACCTCACCTCCCGCTAGCCCCTCCCGCAGTCCAGCCCTCTCCACAGGATGCGGAAGAGGAGACGGGGTCAGGTGGTGCGGGTGGCGTGGTCGACGAGGACGGCCAGCTGGTGGAAGGCGGCAGCGTCGTCGAGGCCGGTGTCGGCCTCCACGGCACCGCGGTGTATGGCCTCGAGCACGAGCCCGGCGACCGAGCCGACGAAGCGCGGGTCGAGCCGACGTCGGCCCGACGCCTCCACCAGCTCCTTGACCCGCTGGGCCGCGAGACGGACGTTGTTGCGGTAGACCTCGCGGGCCGGCTCGTAGGCGTCGAGGTCGGCGAAGTACGTCGGCCCGGCGGGAGCCAGCTCCTCGGCGATCGCGTCGAGGTAGACGCTGATCCGGCGTCCACGGTCGGGCTCGGCGGCCACCCGTCGCTCGACGGCGTCGGTCGAGCGCCGGAACGACTCGCGCACCGTGGCCTGGATGATCTGCTCCTTGCTCGGCGCGACGACGTAGAGCGTCGACTTCGAGCAGCCGAGTCGCCGGGCGAGGTCCTCCAGGCTGAACACCAGGAAGCCCTCCGCGTGGAAGAGCGGGATCAGCTCGTCGAGCAGCGACTGGCGGCGCGCGTCGTCGCGGGCAGCGACGCTCGTCGGACGGACCATGCCCCGACCCTACCGCGGCCGAGTACCCAAGACGCCTCCTCAGTACCCTCGATGCGCGCCGTCGGCACCACTGCGCGTCCCAGGGAGCGGATCTGCGCTGGGGTGACGGGGCGTCCTGCGGCTAGGGTCCTGACGTGGACTGCTCGGGGGACAGGGTCGTGCTGACCGTGCTCGCGGGGGTCACGCTGCAGTGCGACGGTGCACCCGTCGCGCTGTCGAGCCTCGAACGCGCGCTCCTCGCCGGGCTCGCCGTGGGAGCCGGGTCCTCCAGCGACACGCTCGTCCGCTGGCTGTACGACGACACCCCACCCACCTCGGCGCGCAACCGGGTGCAGGCGCTCGTCTCCGGCCTGCGCCGCAAGTGCGACGCACCCCTCGTGCGCACGGCGGCCGACGGCTACGTCCTCGACGACGGCGTCCCGACGGACGTCGGACGGCTGCGAGCGTGCCGCGACCGCGCGCGGGCGCGGGCGCAGCGCTCGGAGGTGGGATGTCTCGACGACTTCCGGACCGCGCTCGACCTCGTGCCCGAGGAGGTCCTGCTCGACGTCCGTCCCACGTCGGCCGTGGAGCTCGAGCGCACGCGTCTCGCGGCCGAGCGGCTCGGTCTCTGGGAGGAGCACGTGGCCGCGGCGGTCGCGCTCGGCCGCGCCGACACGGTCGTCGCCGACCTGGCCCTGCTGACCGCCCTGCACCCGTTCCACGAGGGCCTGCTCGCCCACTCCGTGCTGGCGCTCGCGTCGGTGGGGCGTCGCGAGCAGGCGCTGCGGGTCTACCGCGAGGCGTTCGAGCGGCTCGACGTCGAGCTGGGGGTCGAGCCGTCGGACCTGCTGCGCTCCGCGCACGCCCGGGTGCTGGAGGGCGACGTGGTGCCCGTGCGGGCGTCCGACGTCACGACCGTGCCCGGTGCCGACACTGCACTGCGCCGACCCACGGCGCCCCGGACGCTGCCGCGGCGCTCGCCGGGCTTCGTCGGCCGCGCGCACGAGCTGGAGGCGGTGCTCGGCGCCGCCCAGCAGGTCGACGACGGGCCGGTCGTCGTGCACCTGACGGGGCTGCCGGGGATGGGCAAGTCGACGCTCGCGGTCGAGGCGGGCCATCGCCTGCGCGACCGCTTCCCGGACGGCTCGCTGCACCTCGACGCCGGTCGCACACCGACGGGTCCGGACGCCGGGGCGGCCCTCGGCACCTTCCTCCGGCTGCTGGGCACGCACCCCGAGGCCGTCCCCGCCGACGTCGCCGAGCGAGCCGCCCTCTACCGCAGCCTGCTGCACGAGCGACGGGTCCTCGTCGTGCTCGACGACGTGGGAGCGGACGTCGCAGCGCCGGCCCTGCTCGACCTGCTGCCGGCGTCGGCGGGCTCCATGGCCGTCGTCGTGTCGCGGCGGGACCTGCCGTGGCTCGACGCGGACGTGCGCGTGCCGGTGGGCTCGCTCTCCACGGGTGCGGCCCGCGAGCTGCTCGTCCGCGAGCTCGGGTCGGAGCGGGTCGAGCGCGACCAGGCCGACGCCGACCGGCTGGTGGTCGCGCTCGGTGCCGCGCCCCTCGCCCTGCGGCTCGCGGCCGGGCGGGCACGGCAGCGACCCGACGTGGCGCTGGGCCGCCTGGCCGACCGGCTCTCCACCGGCGACGACGGCACCATGGCCTCGATCGCGGCGAGCCTCGCGGAGGTGTGGGAGCAGCTGCCCGGGGAGGTGCAGGAGGCGGCCCACCGCGTGGCCCGGCTGCGACTGCCTGCGTTCAGCGCCTGGGTGCTCGGGGCGCTGCTCGGCGACGACCACGCGGGGGAGCGGGCGATCGACGCCCTGAGCGCGCTGCACCTCGTCGAGCCGGTGCGGCACCTCGGGCAGGCGACGCAGTTCAAGTTGCACGACGTCGTCGCACGGTTCCTGCGCGGCACCGACACGCACGACGACGACACGTCACCGGCGGAGCGGGTGGCGGCGCTGTTGCTCGAGCGGGGACGTCCGGCGCACCGGGCCCACCCGACGCAGCTGCTCCCCGAGCCCCCGAACGGTGCTCGCCCGACGTCGCAGGCCACGACGTCGCAGGACGCGGCGCAGAGGTGGGACCGGACGTCGGCGGTGCGGTTCTTCGCGACGGAGAACGCGACCGCTCGGGTGCTGGCCTCCTCGTTGGCGCCGCACCGACCCGACCTCGCGTGGCGGCTCCTCGTCCTGGTCGCACCCGCGCACCACGGCGCGCCGGCCGAGGAGGACTGGGTGGCGTGCCTCGACCTCGTGGGCGGTGTCCTCGGGCGCGCCGCGCCCGACGACGTCGACGCGGCGACGGGCCGTGCCTTTCTCGACCTCTGCCGGGCCTGGCACCTGCAGGCCCGCGCCTCGTCGTCGGAGCAGGCCGGACGCCTGGCGGAGTCGGCGGCGGCCCGGCTGGTCGACGCCGGTCACCCGCGGGCCGCGGCCGCCGCGCAGGTGGTGGCCGCCTCGGCGGCGCTCGCGCTCGGGCGTCGCGACGCGGCGGTGGCGGCGCTCGACGCGGCGACGGCGGCGCTCGACGGCGTCCACGACCCGGTCCTCGCCGGCTGGGTCGCGAACGGCCGCGGCACCGTGCACAACGACTACGACGAGAACGAGGCTGCGGCGGTGGCCTTCGCGCAAGCGCGGGCGCTGCTCGAGCCGACCGCCGCCCGGGCGGGATACCGCCAGGCGACGCTGGAGCTCTCACGGTCGTACCGTCGCCTCGGGGTGCTCGGTGAGGCGCAGAAGCTGATCCTCGAGGTGGTCGGCCTGCTCGAGGACGACGGGGACGACTACGACCGCGGCTACGTGCTGGACGCCCAGGCCGAGGTCGCGGTCGCGCTCGGACGGGGCGCCGACGGTGTCGAGCTCGCCCGCAGCGCGCGGGCGTGGGCCGTCCGGTCGCGCGACGCCTTCGTCGCCGCCCGCGCCCGCCGCACCCTCGCGGGAGCGCTGCGCCTGGAAGGCCGACCGGCGGAGGCGGAGGCGGAGCTGCGCCTCGCGGTGACCGAGCTGACCGCCTTGGGCCGCCAGCTCAGCGCGGCCGCGGCCTGGCGTGCTCTCGCGGCCCTGCTGGACGATGCCGGGCGCACGGAGGAGGCCGCGGAGGCCCGCCGGCTGGAACGGGAGGCCTCCGCGGCTGCTCAGGCTGGGGGAGCGCCCCCTGGCGCGTCCCCCGTCCTCACTCCGCCGACGTGAAGCCGCGGAACGTCTTGTCCTTGATCGTCGGTCCGTCGCCGTCCCAGAGGTAGTACTTGTAGCCGATCTCGTCGCCGCCGACGTTGCCCTCGACGGTGTAGATCTTGTTGCCGTTGACCTCGACGACCACGCCGACGTGACCGCCGCCCGCGTTGTTGTTCTTCCACACGAGCACGTCCCCCGGGAGCGGGCGCGCGGTCGACGACGCCGAGAAGGGCTTGAAGCGCGATCCCGTCTGGTCCGCCCAGTTCTGCGAGCCCGGGTAGTACTGCGGGATGGCCGGGAAGTCGGACTTGGACGGGACCAGACGGTTGGTCCAGGCCCAGGCGGCGAAGGAGCCGCACCACTCCTGGCCGTTGTAGTTGTTGAACAGGTTCTTGTTGGTGTTGCTGCCGCCGTACTCGAACAGGTTGCGGTCCTGCACCGGCGTGCTGTTGCGCTTCGTGCCATAGCGGTCGATGTACGGCAGGGGCTTGCCGAGCGCCCACATCGCACGCTCCACCACGGCCTGGCGGTTCGCGGAGATCGCCGTGGCGGACGACGTCGAGCTGGTGCCGGCGGTGTCGGCGTGCGCGGACCCGGCGACGGCCGGTCCGGCGAGGAGGGCCGCTGCGGTGAGGGCAGCGGCGGCGAGACGGGTGCGCTTCATGAGGTGTCCTCGGTTCGTAGGTGCCTGGCGACGCCGTCCGCCGCCGTGCCTCAGCCTGCCGAGCGCCGCTGCGAACTCGCTGCGAACGGCTCGGAGCGTGATCGCAGAGCGCGTCGGCAGGCTCTCGTCATCGGCGCGACGGGGGTCGCGCCACGACACCAGGAGGACGGATGAACCGACGACGGACGATCGCCCTGACGGTCGCAGCAGCTGTGCCCGCGACCCTGCTCGCCGGCTCGCTCGCGGCTGCCGCCCACGCGGCACCCACGGCGAGCGAGGCGACCGCGTCGCAGGCCCGGCCACCGCTGCAGGTGCCCTTCCGCTGCGGCGAGGCCTGGCCGGTGAAGACGTACAGCGACCACACGCCCAACCGCCTGGCGGTGGACTTCAACATCGCCGGGTCGTCCGACGCCGGGCGTCCCGTGCTGGCGAGCGCGTCCGGCAAGGTCATCGGCGTCTCGAAGAAGTACACGAGCTACGGCCACGCGGTGGAGATCGACCACGGGAACGGCTGGCGCAGCTTCTACGCCCACCTGCAGGAGGACAGCATCGCCGTCTCCGTGGGGCAGCAGGTCTCGCCGATCACGCAGATCGGTCGCGTCGGCAGCACCGGCAAGAGCACCGGACCTCACCTGCACTACGAGCAGCGTCAGGTGGTGGACGGCCGGTCGGTCCTGCGCCCCGTCATCCTCAACGGGCACGCGTTCAACTACGACAAGACGGGCACGCAGACGTTCACGCGGCCCTGCTGACCTGCCGCCGTGCGGCGCCGTGGACCCCTGAGCCCGGCGCCGCACGGTCGCGCGTCAGGCGACGACGTCCTCGACCGGGGTGGCGGGACGCCCGGTGAGGTCCTCCACGGCCGAGGAGACGGCGGCGAGCCGGCCCTCGCGGATGGCCGTGCCGAACGAGGCGAGCAGGTGGGCGACCGGCGTCGGCAGGCCGGCCTGCTCGAGCCCGGCCACGTAGGCGGCGTCGTCGACCTGGACGACCTCGACCGGCTCGCCACGACGCTGCGCCGCGAGCGTCGCGACGTCGTCGGCCGTGATCGCGCGCGGGCCTGTGACGTCGAGCGCGACGTCGTCGAGCTCGGTGCTCAGCAGCGCGGCGACCGCGGCGGCGGCGCAGTCGGCGCGGGTCACGTAGGCGGCACCGCCGTCACCGGTGTTGGTGACGTGCTGGCCCGACGCGGCGGCCTGCGCGATCGTGTCGGCCTGCATGTCGGCGTAGAGGTTGTTGCGCAGGAACGTCCAGCGCAGGCCGCTCTCGCGCAGGTCGCGCTCGGTGGCCACGTGGTCGGGGGTCACGGCTGCGGGATTGTCGTCGGAGGGGTCGACGACCGAGGTGTAGAGCACGCGGCGCACGCCGGCGGCCTTCGCGGCCTCGACGGCTCGGCGCTGTCCCTCGACGCGGCTGCCGACGGCGTCGGTCGAGACAAGGAGCAGCTCGTCGACGCCCTCGAACGCGGTGGCGAGCGTGGTCGGGTCGTCGAAGTCGGCGGCGCGCACCGTCACCCCGGGGCGGTCGAGCTTCTCGGGGGAGCGGGTGAGCAGGACGACGTCGGACGGGTCGGCCTGCTGGAGCAGGAGGTCGGCGGCGAGCGAGCCGAGCTGGCCCGAGGCTCCGGTGATGGCGTAGGTGGTCATGGCGTCCTCATTCGTGTGCAGAGTGATTGCGGTTGTCCTAACTATAACCATGCTGATGACGGATGTGCCAGACTGGGGTCATGGCCAGTCCGCAGAGCACCCAGTTCGCCGTCGCGGTGCACGTGCTCACCTACCTGGCCGGCGCGGGCGCCGGGCCCGGGTCGCAGCCGGGTCGTCTCGTCGGCGCCACCGAGCTGGCCGCCAGCACGCAGGTGACGGCCGTCCACGTCCGACGCGTGCTCGCGCCGCTGCGCGAGGCGGGGCTCCTGGCCTCGACGCCGGGCGCCCACGGCGGCTGGCGGCTGCTGGTCGACCCTGCCGACATCCGTCTGGACACGGTCTGGCGCCTCGTGCGCGGGGAGGAGCCCGTGCTGGCGATCCACCTGCCCAGCCCCCGCTGCCCGGTCGGTCGCAGCATCCAGGACGGTCTCACCCAGGTCGACGCCGAGGTCGCGCGAGCCACCGAGGCGACCCTCGCGCGCACGACCGTCGCCGACCTCGTCCCCCGCTGAGTGTGACGTTTCGGCCCCGATCCGCCGCGGATCGGGGTCGAAACGTCACCCTCGGCGGGGTGGGGGAGGGGGGCGGTGGCCCGCTCGCAGGCTCAGGCCCGCAAGGAGGAGGTCGAGCCCGGCGCGGAACTGGGCGGCGTCGTCGTGGTCGGCGAAGACGTCGACGATGGTGTGCAGGAACGGCCACTCGTCGGGGTCGAGCTCGCGCCACTCGGCCACGGTCCGGGCCAGGTAGTCCGAGCGCGTGGTGCTGCCGTCGACGACCTCCTCGGGCGGCTGCTGGCCGAGGTCGGCCGCGATGCCGATGACGTAGCCGACGACGGCCGACGCGGCGTTGAACGTCTCGAGCGGGTCCAGGCCCAGGCGGAGCACGTGCTGGCCGACGCGCTCGTAGTAGCGCAGCGAGTTGGGCTGCGACCCGGTGTTGCGCATGAAGTAGGTGCCCAGCCACGGACGGTCGGCCACCGCGTCGAACAGGGCGATCGCGGTGCGGCGCAGGTCGTCGACCGGGTCGCCGTCGACGTAGCCTTCCGTGGCGTCCAGGACGCCCTCGAGGACGAAGTCGGCGGCGCGCTCGAGCAGCTCGTCCTTGCTGGAGACGTACCAGTAGATGCTGCCCACGCCGCCGCCCAGTCGTGCGGCGAGGGCGCGGAACGTGAGCGCGGGCTCGCCCGCCTCGTCGAGGAGCCCGACCGCCTCGGTCAGGACCGACTCCATCGAGTGGGTGGTCCGGCTGCGCAGGGGCGGCTGGCGTCGCGGCGGGCCGGGTGGGCGCGGGGGGCGCGGCTGGCGGGGCGCGCCGGCAGGGGGTCGTCGGGGACTCACTCTTGCATCCTATCGAACCATGTTCTATCGTCTCGAACAGCGTTCGATGGTCGAACGCTGTTCGAGACTTCCGGAGGTGGCTCATGACGACCACGACCACGGCTCCGACGACCCGCACCTACCCCTCGCTGCGCGCCGCCTGGATCCCCCTCACCGCCCTCTGCCTCGCGTTCTTCGTCGAGATGGTCGACAACACGCTGCTGTCGATCGCGCTGCCCACCATCGGCCGCGACCTGCACGGCACCACGACGTCGCTGCAGTGGGTCACCGGCGCCTACGCCCTGACCTTCGGCGGCCTCATGCTCACCGCCGGCTCGGTGGCCGACCGCTTCGGTCGCCGCAGGGTGCTCCTCGTCGGCCTCGCCGCGTTCGGCACCATCAGCCTGGGCGCGCTGCTCGTCGGCTCGACGGCCGAGCTCATCGCCCTGCGCGCCGCGCTCGGGCTCTGCGCCGCCGCGATGGCGCCCATCACCAACTCGCTCGTCTTCCGCCTCTTCGACGACGAGGCGCTGCGACGTCGCGCGTTCCCGATCATGATGATGGTCGGCATGGCGGGCTTCGTGCTCGGACCCGTGCTCGGCGGCACGGCGCTGGAGCACGTGGGCTGGGAGTGGCTGCTCGCCGTGAACGCCCCGATCGCGCTGGTCGCCTGGATCGGCGTGCGCGTCGGTGTCGCCGCGGACCACGCCGACGACCTCACCGACGACGCGCTCGACCTGCCCGGGGCGGCCTTCAGTGTCGCCGCCATCGGCCTCGGTGCGTACGCCCTCACCAGCGGCGTCGAGCGCGGCTGGCTGTCGGCCGTCACCCTCGCCTGCGTGCTCGGCTCGGTGGCTTCCGCGGTCCTCTTCGTCCGCCACGAGCGCCGCACCGCGTCGCCCATGCTCGACCTCGACGTCTTCCGGCGCGGCACCGTCCGCGGGGCGACGATCGCGCAGCTCGGCACGTCCGTCGCGATGACCGGCGTGATGTTCTCGCTCGTCCTGCACTTCCAGTACGCCTACGGCTGGAGCCCCGTCCGCGCCGGCCTGGCGAGCCTGCCGATGATCGTCACGATGCTGCTCTCGAACCCGCTGACGGAGTCGATGGTCTCGCGCCTCGGGCACCGCGTCGCCTGCCTGGTCGGTGCGGGTCTGCTCGCCGTCGGCCTGGTCACGATGGCGTACGCGGTCGAGCACGGGTACCCCGCGATCGTCGTCGCGATGGTCGTCATGGTCGTCGGCCTGCGCACCGTCATGATGACCTGCGCGGTCGCGCTGATCGGCGCGATGCCCGGCAACCGGACGTCGCTCGGGGCAGCCCTGAACGACACGGCCCAGGAGCTCGGCACCAGCGTCGGCACGGCGCTCGTGGGCACGTTGCTCGCCACGCTCGTGGTGCAGGCGCTGCCGGCCGGGGCCTGGACGCCGGACCTCGTCGCCTCGTTCTTCCACGGCGAGCGGATCGTCTTCCTCGTGCTCGCGGTCGTGTCCGGGTCGATCGCCGCCTACGGCGCGAGCACCCTGACCGACTCCCGCGACACCGAGGAGGCCTGACGTCAGGGCGTGATGACCCGGACCGCGACGGGGACCAGCTGCGTGCCGGTCTGCCAGAGGTGCCGGGCGTCGCGCGTGTAGCGCACCCGGAGGCCGCGCAGCTCTACGTCGCCCCGCGCGCGGGGGGTGACGCGCACGAGCAACGACTCGTCCGGGCGGGTGCGGGTCCCGGCCTTCGCGGGCCGCGCGGTCGAGCAGATCGCGGTGAGGTCGCCGGCGGTCGACACCTCGACCGAGGCGTCGCCGTCGAGCCGGCCGCAGAGCAGCACCTGCACGTCGGCCCGCGTGGTGCCCGCGGGCAGGTCCGGCTCGACCGACCGCAGGGTCAGGCCCGGCGGGACGCTCGGCACGACCACGACGTCGACCGTGCTGTCGACGGCCGCGCGCTGCGCCACCCGCTCGGCGTCGCCAGGCAGGGCCGTGGGCTGGGTCCACCACGACACGGCGAGTGCCAGGACGGTCACGACCACGAGACCGAGGACGGCGATGCGGCGGTGGTCCGAGAGCACGTCCCGACCATCTCACGGTCAGCGGGGTGGGGAGGGTTCAGGTGGGGAGGCGCAGGAGGAAGAGGTCCATCACCCAGCCGGCCTCGGCCTTTGCGGCCGCACGCGCTGCCGCGATCGCGTCGGCCACGTCGGCCACCCGGCCCGCGACGAGCCGCTCCGACGGCGCCCCCAGGTTCGCGCCCCACCAGACCTGCCAGTCGTCGAGGCCCGACAGGTCGGTCCCCGACGTCAGGAACACGACGACGTTGCGCTGCCCCTGCTCCACCGCCTCGCGCAGACGGCGCTCCGTCGTCACGTGCACGGGCTGCCCGACCTCGTGCAGCACCACCCGGTGCCGGGCGGCGAGCAGCTGCAGTGCCGAGATGCCCGGCAGCACCGACCAGTCGACCGCGACCGCGCCCCGCGCGAGCACCCGCTCCACCACCCGGATGGTCGAGTCGTAGAACGCCGGGTCGCCCCACACGAGCACCACGACGTCGCCGTCGGGGTGCTCCAGGAGCGCCTGCTCCCACGCCTGCGCCCGCGCCTCGTGCCAGTCGCCGACGACGCCCTCGTACCCCGACGTGGTCGACGTCGACGCGGCCGACCGGTCACGCTCGGGGTCGACGACCTCCACGACCCGCAGGCGGGGTGCGTGGTGGGCCAGGAGGTCCCGACGCACCGCGGCGAGCGGGTCCCCCGTCCGCTTCACCGTCACCAGAGCCACCGACGCCGACTGCAGCGCCTGGACCGCCTCCAGCGTCAGGTGGTCGGGATGGCCGAGGCCGATCCCGACCAGGGTCAAGCGCCGCCGGGTCACGTGTGCCGGTCCTCCAGGTCGCCCTCGAGGTCGAGGTACACCTGCTGCATGGCCGCGACGACCTCCGGGTCGGGCTCGGCCCACAGGCCACGCTCGGCCGCCTCGCCGAGCCGCTCGACGATGCCGCGCAGCGCCCACGGGTTCGACGTGCGCATGAACTCCTGGTTGGTCTCGTCGAGGACGTACTCGGTGGCGAGCTTCTCGTACATCCAGTCGTGCACGACGCCCGCGGTCGCGTCGAAGCCGAACAGGTAGTCGACGGTGGCCGCCAGCTCGAACGCGCCCTTGTAGCCGTGGCGCTGCATGGCCGAGATCCAGCGCGGGTTGACCACGCGGGCACGGAAGACGCGCGTCGTCTCCTCCTGCAGCGTGCGGGTGCGCACCGCGTCGGGCGTGGTCGAGTCGCCGACGTAGGCCTTCGGCTCGGCGCCGGTGAGCGCACGGACCGTCGCGACCATGCCGCCGTGGTACTGGAAGTAGTCGTCGGAGTCGGCGATGTCGTGCTCGCGGGTGTCGATGTTCTTCGCCGCCACCGCGATGCGCCGGTAGTTGGCGCGCATGTCCTCCGCCGCCGGACGGCCGTCGAGGTCGCGGCCGTAGGCGAAGCCGCCCCACGCCGTGTACACCTCGGCGAGGTCGTCGTCGGTCTTCCAGTTGCCGGCCTCGATGACCTGCAGGATGCCCGCGCCGTAGGAGCCCGGCTTGGAGCCGTAGATGCGGGTGGTGGCTCGACGCCGGTCGCCGTGCTCGGCGAGGTCGGCCTCGGTGTGCGCGCGGACGTAGTTCTGCTCCAGGGGCTCGTCGAGCTCGGCCACCTGGCGGATGGCGTCGTCGAGGATGCCGATGACGTGCGGGAACGCGTCGCGGAAGAAGCCGGAGATCCGGACCGTGACGTCGATGCGCGGGCGCCCGAGCTCCTCCAGCGGCACGACGCGCAGGCCGTTGACGCGCCGCGAGGCCGGGTCCCACTCGGGCTCGACGCCGATGAGCGCCAGCACCTCGGCGACGTCGTCGCCCGACGTGCGCATGGCCGAGGTGCCCCACACCGACAGGCCCACGGAGCGCGGGTATTCGCCGGTGTCGGACAGGTGCTTCTCGAGCAGGGAGTCGGCCATCGCGCGCCCGGTCTCCCAGGCGAGGCGCGACGGCACCGCCTTCGGGTCGACGGTGTAGAAGTTGCGGCCCGTGGGCAGCACGTTGACGAGTCCGCGCAGCGGCGAGCCCGACGGGCCGGCGGGGATGAAGCCGCCCTCGAGCGCGTGCAGCACGTGGTCGAGCTCGTCGGTGGTCTGCGCGAGGCGCGGCACGACCTGCTCGGCGGCGAAGCGCAGCACGTCGCGGACCACCGGGTCGTCGTGCAGGCCCTCGACGGCGGCGGTGTCCCAACCGGCGTCCTCCATGCCCTGCACGAGGGCGCGGGCCTGCTCCTCGACGGCGTCGATGCGCTGCAGCGACTCGCGGTCCTGGCCCTCGGTGTCGCCCTGCAGGCCGAGCGCGGCGCGCAGGCCGGGGACGGCACCGGTCTCGCCGCCCCAGATCTGTGCGGCGCGCAGGATCGAGAGCACGAGGTTCACGCGCGCCTCGCCGCCCGGCGCCTGGCCCAGCACGTGCAGGCCGTCGCGGATCTGGGCGTCCTTGATCTCGCAGAGCCAGCCGTCGACGTGGAAGATGAAGTCGTCGAAGCCCTCGTCGTCGGGCTGGTCGTCGAGGCCGAGGTCGCGGTGCATCTCGGCGGCCCGCATGTGGGTCCAGATCTGCTCGCGGATGGCGGGCAGCTTGGCCGGGTCCATCGCGCCGATGTTGGCGTACTCGTCGAGCAGCTGCTCGAGCTTGGCGATGTCGCCGTAGCTCTCGGCACGCGCCATCGGCGGGATGAGGTGGTCGACGATCGTGGCGTGCGCGCGACGCTTGGCCTGCGCGCCCTCGCCCGGGTCGTTGACGAGGAACGGGTAGATCAGCGGCAGGTTGCCGATGGCGGCGTCGGTGCCGCAGGCCGCCGACAGCGCGGCGTTCTTGCCGGGCAGCCACTCCATCGAGCCGTGCTTGCCCAGGTGCACGACGGCGTGCGCGCCGAACTCCTCTTCGACCCAGCGGTAGGCGGCGAGGTAGTGGTGCGACGGCGCCATGTCGGGGTCGTGGTAGATCGCGACCGGGTTCTCGCCGTAGCCGCGGGGCGGCTGGATCATCAGCACGACGTTCCCGGCGCGGATGGTGGCGAGCACGATCTCGCTGTCGTCGTTCACGAAGAGCCTGCCGGGCGCGGGACCCCACGCCTCGAGCATCGCGTCGCGCAGGTCGGGGTGGAAGCCCTCGAACCACTCGGTGTAGCGGCCGGCGGGGATGCGCACGTGGCTCTCGGTGAGCTGCGTGTGGGTGAGCCACTCCTCGTCCTGGCCGCCGGCGTCGATGAGCGCGTGGATGAGGGCGTCACCGGCCTCGGTGAGGTCGTCGTGCTCGAGGCCCGGGATCTCGCCCGGGGCGCCGAGGTCGTAGCCGGCGTCGCGCATGGCACGCAGCAGACGGATGGTGGAGGCGGGGGTGTCGAGGCCGACCGCGTTGCCGACCCGGCTGTGCTTCGTGGGGTACGCCGACAGCATGAGCACGACCTTGCGCTCGGCCGGCGGCGTGTGGCGCAGGCGGGCGTGGGCGGCGGCGATGCCGGCCACGCGGGCGCTGCGCTCGGGGTCGGCGACGTAGCGCGGCAGCCCGTCCTCGTCGACCTCCTTGAACGAGAAGGGTGCGGTGATGATGCGCCCGTCGAACTCGGGGATGGCGATCTGGTTGGCGGAGTCCAGCGGCGAGACGCCGTCGTCGGAGGCCTCCCACTCGGCGCGGCTCGACGTCAGGCTGAGGCCCTGGAGGATCGGGATGTCGAGGGCCTTGAGCCGCGCGACGTCCCACGACTCGTCGTCGCCGCCGGCGCTGACGGTGCCGGGCTTGGTGCCACCGGCCGCGAGCACGGTGACGATCAGCGCGTCGAGGTTCGCCATCTCCTCGAAGAGCGCGTCGGGCGCGGCGCGCAGCGACGAGCTGAAGATCGGGACGCCGACGGCGTCGCCCGTGGCGTCGACGGCGTCGGCCAGCGCGTGCGCGAAGCCGCTGTTGCCGCTCGCCTCGTGGGCGCGGTAGTAGAGGACGCCGATGCGGGCCTTGCCCACGTTCTCCGCGGCGTCGGCGCCCTGCGGACGGGGCGCCAGGCCCCACTCCGGGAGGACCTTCGGCGGCTCGAAGCCCTCGCCCGTCAGCAGGACGGTGTCGGAGAGGAAGGCGTGCAGCTGGGCGAGGTTCTCCGGCCCGCCCTCCGCGAGGTACACGTGGGCGTCGGCGCACACGCCGATCGGCACCGTCGACTGCTCCATCAGCTCGGCGCTGGGTGACTGCTCGCCACCGAGCACGACCATCGGCTTGCCGGTGGCGCGGATCCGCGCGAAGCCGGAGCACAGGTCCTGCGGCGACCCGAGGATGCGGGCGACGACGAGGTCGGCCGCCTCGATGGCCGCGGCCATGTCGGTGTGGCCCGGCTTGGCGGGGTTCGCGTACACGTAGTCGGCGCCGCTGGCGCGGGCCGAGAGCAGGTCGGTGTCGGACGTCGAGAGCAGCGCGATGCGGGTCATCGGGGTTCCTCCTCGGGGTTCTCGCCCCGTGCGGCGGGAGTCGCCGCGAAGGGTGTCTGGCTGTACCTGCTCGCAGGCGTCACAGTGGCGGAACCGCGCCGGACTCGCACCGGCTTCCCCGACCCGCGGCGACGGGTCCCGGCCAGCCTAGTCGGCCGAGCGCCCGAACCCCCTATCGGTGGATCACCAACCCCAGGACGCTCCCTGCGGTTGATGATCCACCGATCGCCGGGATCGTCGTCACGGAGGTTGCTGATCCACCGATGGGGGGCTGCGGTGGGAGGGGGTCAGGCGAGGACGCAGTCGCCGCAGGTGCCGCCGCCGGGGATCCGGTAGAAGAGGCAGCAGGAGCGGCGCCGGAACGGCAGGTCGGGCTCCCCCGTGCCCACGAGGTAGGGGTGCGCGAGTGCCCGGGCGCCGACGTCGAGCGCGCGGTCGGCGACGTCGGGGCGGGCGAGCGTGGCCATGCGCAGCGCCCCGAACACGGCCGAGGCCGCGTTGCCCGCCAGCACCTGCTCCGAGACCGAGTGCTCCGTGCGCAGACGAGCGGCGAGCGGCGCCACCACGTCGGACAGCACGGCCTCGAGGTCGGGCGCCGACCACGCACCGGCGGCCAGGGGCAGCGTGCCCGTGGGCTGCTCGCGCCAGTGCACGTCGGCCGGCGCGTCGACGTCGAGGAGCAACGCGCCCACGGTCGGCGAGAGCAGGCGTGCGAACAGCCCCAGCGACGCCACCGACGCCGCCACCCGCGGCTCCACCGCCTGCCGCCCGTGGCCCGGCACCCCCGCCGAGCTCGCCGCGGAGACGCGCGACGCGAGCGCGAGGTGCGTCGCGACCACGCGCGTGTGCAGGTAGGTTCCGTCGACGAGGTCGGCCAGCGGCCGCCAGCCGTCGCCGTCGACGGTCCGCTCGACGGCGAAGAACTCGCCGAGGCGGTCGAGCTCAGGCATGGCGACGGCTCACGACGCGTCGTCGGTGCGGTCCTGGGGGGCCTGCTCCCGGCCACGTTCCCACTCGAGCTCACGCTTGAGCCGGTCGAGCGTGCGGCGGATGTTGCCCCGCTGGAACGTCGCGAAGGAGTCGCGTCCCGTGGCCACCCGGTCGAACACCGACGCCGTCCAGTCGGGCCAGCCGGTGCGACCGTCGAGCCACGTCTCGGTCACGAGCGTGCCGCCCACGGCGGGCTCGAACGTGTACTCCCACGACGCCACCCGCACCGGCAGCAGACGTCGGCCCGGACCCCAGGCGCGCACGTCGAACGCGAAGCGTCGGCCGGGGTCGGCCGCCGTCACGACGCAACGCGTGTGCCAGCGGGCGCGGCCGCGACGGTTCGTGCCCACGAACACCGTGCCGACCCCGATCGGCGCGCCCGGGTCGGCGAGCTCGGCGCCCGTGTTCTCCGGGCTCCAACGCCCCATCTGCCGGACGTCGCTGAGCGCGGCGTAGACGACGTCGGGCTCGACGCCGACCACCACGGTGTCGCTGACGGTGAGGGCTCGGGACATGCACGGGAGGCTACCCGCGGTGCCGTCGCCGCGCCGACGCGAGGGGCGCCCAGGGAACAGGCGCGCCGCGACCGTCACCAGCCCCTCCCTCACCAACACTGGGCCCAGGCGGCCACCGACCGCACCGTCGGGGACGAGTCGTCGCAGAGCCGCTCGAGCAGGTCGGGTGACGACGCCGGGTTCGCGGCCACCCAGCCGCGGATCGTCTCGTCCGCGTCGGTCGCGAGCCGGTCGAGCAGGTCCGGCGGCGACGCGGGGTGGCGCGCCACGGCGGCGCGCACGCCCAGGTCGGGGTCGGCGGCCAGCCGCTGCAGCACCTCCGCGGCCGCCAGCGACGAGCCCGCCGCGGCGGCCCGCACCCGCGGGTCGGGCGACATGGCCATCTCCGCCACCCGCCGCCGCTTGGACGCCGACGCCTCGGGCGAGCGGAACGTCGACACCGGGCGGGGGTCGTCGCCCGCGGCGCGCACCCGGGCCAGCTGCTCGGGGGTGAAGAACCCGACGCACGACATGCTCGCCCGCCCGCTCAGGAGCCCGCGCGGGCGTTGACCTCGTAGGAGGTGTTGATCGACTCGAAGAAGTTGACGAGCTGCAGGGTGTCGTTGGCCGTCGCCATCCACTTCGCCGGGTTCGCCGCTCCGTAGTGAGGCTCGAAGCCGAGCTCCTCCAGGCGCCGGTCGGCGAGGTAGCGGACGTAGGTGTTGATGTAGTCGGCGTTGAGCCCGAGGATCCCGTGCGGCAACAGGTCGCGGTTGTAGGCCTCCTCCATGGCCACCGCGTCGAGGACCATCTGGCGGATCTCCGCCGCGAACTCCTCGGTGGCGATCTCGGGGTTCTCGTCGAGCACCGTGAGGATCAGGTTGATGCCGAACTTCAGGTGCAGGCTCTCGTCGCGCACGATCCAGTCGACGAGGGAGCCGAAGTTGCGCAGCAGGTTCCGCTGCCGGAAGCTCAGCGCCACCATGAAGCCGGAGTAGAACCAG
The DNA here is from genome assembly GCF_001509405.1 of Aeromicrobium erythreum. Taxonomy (NCBI): domain Bacteria; kingdom Bacillati; phylum Actinomycetota; class Actinomycetes; order Propionibacteriales; family Nocardioidaceae; genus Aeromicrobium; species Aeromicrobium erythreum. Next base: position 3,081,854 of record NZ_CP011502.1, on the reverse strand, counting down.
ATCCCCTCGAGGATCACGTTGTACGCCACGAGGTTGCGGACGAAGTCCTGCTTGCCCGCGGTGGTCGTGATGTCGAGGGTCTGCTCGGTCATCCGCTGGATGAAGCGCACCTCGAAGGCCTCCTTGGCGGCCATCGACGGGACGTTCACGTGCGACTCGTACGCCGCGACCCGGTCGATGGGGAACGTCTCGAGCACGTACTCGAAGCTCATGCAGTGGTTGGCCTCCTCCCACATCTGCTTGGCGAGGTAGAGGTGGCACTCGGCCGCGTTGACGTAGGGGTACACGCCGAACGCGAGCGCCTTGTTGACGAGCAGCTCGTTGGGGTTGAAGTAGCTCATGAGGAAGGTGAGCGCGTGGCGCTCGTCGTCGCTCATGCGCTCGAAGTCGGCGAGGTCCTCACCGAGCTGGACCTCGTTGGGGAACCACGTGTTGGCGACGGCCTGGTCGTACAGCTCCATCGCCCACGGGTAGGTGACGGGCTTGAGCAGCAGGCCTTCGGCGATGCCGGTGCCGAGGATGGGCATGGGGGTTCTCGCTCTCTGGGGTCGGGGTGGTGAGGCGGCCGTCGCGGAGCCGGCTCGCGCGACGGCCGCCGGGTGGTCTCGATACGTCCGTCCCTGTTCGTGCCTCACGGGACGGACTACTCGACCAGCGGGTCCGTGGTTACTGGCAGGACTCGCACTGCAGGCGCTCCTGCGGATCGATCGGGCAGGCGGACCCGTCGACGACGTCGAGCTCCTGGATCTCCTCCGGCACGACGGCCACCGGAGCCGGGGCCGGGGTCGGGGCTGCGGTGGCGGCGCCGAAGCCGCGGCGGGCGCCGAAGCCGCGCCCGCCCGACGGCGTCGCGCCCCGCGGGGCGACGGTCTCGGCCTTGTTGACCCTGACGGTGCTCTGCTCGGCCGTGTGCCGCGGCATCATGTGCAGGTAGTAGGTCGTCTTGACGCCCATCCGCCACGCGGCCGCGTACAGGTCGACCATGTCGCCGACGTCGCGGCTGGCGAGGTAGATGTTGCGGCTGATCGCCTGGTCGATCCACTTCTGCGCGCGGGCCGCCACCTCGAGGAACGCGTACGGCGACAGCTGGAAGCTGGTCCGGTAGATCTCGACCAGGTCGGCGGGCGCGCCCTCGACCTTCGACAGGTCGCCCTGGTGGCGCAGCAGGTCCTCGCGCAGCGACTCCCACAGGCCTCGCTCGCGCAGGTCCTCGACGAGGTTGCGGTTGACCTCGAGGAACTTGCCCGCCGCGGTCGCCCGGCTGAAGATCTGGCTGAACTGCGGGTCCAGCCCCGGAGTGGTGCCGGCGACGAGGCCGATCGACGCGGTCGGCGCGATGGCCATCAGCGTGGAGTTGCGGACACCTCCCGCGACCTTGGCGCGCAGCGCGTCCCAGTCCAGGCGGGAGCGACGCGTGACGTCGACGGGCACGCCGCGGTCGGCCTCGAGCAGGTCGAGGGAGTCGAAGGGGACCATGCCCTGGCTCCAGCGCGACCCGGCGAAGTTCGGGTACGCGCCACGCTCGCGGGCGAGGTCGGCGGAGGCGTCGATCGCGTGCCAGCTGACGAACTCCATCAGCTCGTCCATGAGGTCGTAGGCGCGCTCGCTCTCGTAGGACCAGCCGAACCGCTCGACGACGTCGGTGAAGCCCATGACGCCGAGCCCGAGGGCGCGGTTCTCCTCGTTCGAGCGCTCCGACTCCGGCACCGAGCTGATCGTGATGTCGATGAGGTTGTCGAGCTGGCGGACGGCGAGCCGCGTGGACTCGGCGAGCCGGTCCCAGTCGACGCGTGCGTCGCCGCGGCGTCCGACCACGTGCCGGGAGAGGTTGATCGACGCCAGGTTGCAGACGCTGATGTTCTCGCGGTCCTGCGGCAGGCAGATCTCGGTGCACAGGTTCGACAGGTGGATCGTGCCGGTGTTCTGGTTGAGGGCGCGGGTGTTGACCGTGTCCTTCCAGGTGAGCCACGGGTGCGACGTCGTCTGCAGCGTCGTGAGGATGGCGCGGAACTGCTCGCGCGCCTTCAGCTTCTTGTGCCGGATCTCGCCGCGCTCGGCCTGCGCCGCGTACTCGGCGTAGCGGCGGCTGAACGCCTGGCCGAACAGCTCCGGCAGGTCGTCGACCTCGAGCGGGTCGAACAGGTACCAGTCGGCGTCGGCCTCGACCCGCTTCATGAACTCGTCGGAGATCCAGACGGCGGTGTTGGCCGTGCGCGTGCGCCGGTAGGGGTCGCCGGAGTTCTGCCGCAGGTCGAGGAACTGGCCGAAGTCGAGGTGCCAGTTCTCCATGTAGAAGCACAGGGCGCCGAACTTCTTGCCGCCCCGGCTCACGGCGCGCAACGTCGAGTCGATGGTGTGCATGAACGGGATCGGACCGGTCGAGCTGGTGTTGTTCGAGCGGATGGGGGAGCCCTCGGCGCGCAGCTGCGTGACCGAGAGGCCGATGCCGCCCGTGCCCTTCGTCAGCCACATGACGTCGCGGACGCTCTTGGCGATGTGCTCGATGTCGTCCTCCATCTGCATGACGAAGCAGTTGGAGAGCTGGCTGTACGCGGTGCCCGCGTTGACGAGCGTCGAGCCCGCGGCGAGGTACTCGAGGCGCGACATCTTGTCGTAGAACGACAGCGCGGCCGTCGTGGCGTCCTCCTCGTTCAGCGCGAGGCCCATCGCCACGCGCATCCAGAAGAACTGCGGCACCTCCAGGGGCGTGCCGTCGGGCTCGGTGATCATGTAGCGGTTGCGCATGGTCTGCGCGCCGACGTAGCGCAGCAGGTCGTCGCGGTCGGGGTCGAGCGCGGACCCGAGCCGCTCGAGGTCGAAGGCCTCGGCCAGCCGCTCGTCGAGCAGCCCGAGCTCGACGCCGCGCAGGATCGCGCGGACGAATGCCGGCCCGTGGAAGGCGTACACCTCCTCGCGCGTGACGCCCTCGCCGAAGATCTTCTTGTAGAGCGTCTTGACCAGCAGGCGCGACGCGATCGTGTCGAAGGCCGGGTCGTCCTTGACGTTCTGCAGTGCGACGCCGATGACGGCCTCGTCGAGCTGCTCGCTGCTGATGCCGTCGAACAGCGTGATCTCCAGCTCGGCGCGCAGCTGCGTCGCCCGGGAGACCTGGTCGGGCAGGCCGGTGGCGGCCTCCTCGATGGATCTCGCGATCTCGTAGCCGTCGTAGTCCGCTCGGCTGCCGTCGCGCTTGATGACGGTGATGGTCATCGGTTCACCCCTCGTGAACTCGTCGTGACTGACGCAGTCCACGGGCACGCGGGGAGAGGAGGACGGGTCGCGGGCACGCCACGACGTCGTCTGATCCTTGGACCTTCCCACGAGGTCGCGGACCTCCACCGGTGGCGGTGGAGCACTGGCAGGTCTTCGGACTCGCGGGCCAGGCATCGCTGCCGCCTACTGGGTGTCGCTTCCCAGGGATGCATCTCTGCAGGGCCCCAGTGCTGATGACACCGTTCGTTCCCACTCACCGCTGCGGGGCAGTTCCGGTCTCTCACCGGATTCCCTCTTGCGACGACCCGTCTGGATGACGGGCCGAACCAGCTGCACGACCCACCATATACGGGGAACTACACGAATGTAACCCCTACATCTTGGGTTCATGTGAACGCCGCCTCCCAGTTGTCGGGAGGCGGCGTCTGCGGACGAGGTCAGAGTGCGGCGGCGGCCGCCCGGCGCTCGACGTCGGCCTGGTGCGCCCGCCAGGTGCGGGCCGTGAGCCCGGTGAGGGCGAGGGCGACACCGGCCCACAGTGCGGTGCTCGTGGCGAGCGAGCCGATGCGGAAGGCGTACAGGGTGGTGGCCGGGAAGGAGTCCGGGACCTCGTCGATGGGCGCGAGGACGAGACCGGCGACACCGACCACGACGACGTACAGGGCGGCCCCGGCGACGACCGCCACCCACGGGCCGCGGGCCAGCAGGGCGCGCGCGAGCAGGACGGCGGCCACGACGGCCAGCAGCGACACGGCGACGAAGCTGAAGTACAGGGCGGTGCGCTCGCCGATCGTGTCGGCCGAGCCGACCGCCGGCGGGTTCGGCGGGTACTTCAGCCACGGCACGACGGTGTAGGCGAGGTAGGCCAGCAGCACCACGACGGCGGTGGAGCCCACCGGGCCGAGCCCGCCGAGCCGGCCGACGGCGAAGGCCGAGGCGATGCCGACGACGCCGCCGGCGACGAGCCCGACGATGATCGTGGCGGTCGCGAGGCCGGGGCCGGCCTGCTCGCCTCGGCTGATCGCGGCGTCCTCGTCACCGTGGGAGTGTCCGCCGGACTCCTCGTGGGAGTGCGCGCCCTCCTCGTGCGAGTGGCCCGCGTCGGCGGCGGCACCGCCGGACTCCTCGAGGGCGATCGCGCGGTCGATGGGCGGCTCGCCGACCACGGAGGCTGCGGCGAAGGCCAGCACGCCGCCGAGCAGACCGGCGAGCAGGCCGTGGACGAGGAACGTGCGGGCGGTCAGGTGGGGTGTGCGGGTGGTGCTCATGGGTCGGGTCCTTCCCGAGCGGAGCGGCGCGACACGTCCCGTCGCGCTGACGGGTCGCTCGGGCCGCGGTTCGACGACAGGGAGCCCACGGTGTCGCCGCGGGCTCGGGGCGGGTGCCCGGAGGCCGGGTCCGCTGGCAGGACCGACCGGGCTCAGGCCCGGTCAGCCGCAGGGTCGGTCAGGGGCAGCGTCGTTCAGTGGCAGGGGAAGCCGAGCAGGTGGCGTCCGTCGTGGACCCACTCGTGCACGCCGGTGCCGGAGATGAGGGAGGTCGCGCCCTGCTCGGCGCCCACGAAGTAGAGCGCGACGAGGGCGAGGAGCGCGATGAACAGCGCCCAGGGGGCGAGCTCGCGGACCGGGATGGAGACGACCGGCACCGCGGGGGTGTCGACGGAGGGGTTCAGCTGCGACATGGCAGGCCTTTCCTGAGGGATGAGTGCGTCCCGTGGATGGAGGGCTGTCGACGACCAGGGTCTGGCTCCGTCTCCCCGGTGCTGCTGGGGCGACGTCACAGTAGCGCTACTGCGCCGGACTTCCACCGGCTTCCGTGGTGGTCGACGTGCCGAGCGTAGGGCATGGGCCGGCCGGTGCCACCGGGGTGTGGCGCGCGTCTCATGGTGCGAGCGCGCGTGCCTCCTGCTCCTGCTGCTCGCCGGGACGACGTCGTACCGTTCACCCGTGACCGTCGAGCCCGTGAGCACCCCGTCCGCCGTCCGTCCTCCCGACCCGGCGATCCACGCTGCGGCACGCGAGCGGCTCGCAGGCCTGGCCACGCCTCCCGGGGCGCTGGGCCGGCTGGGCGACCTCGCCTGCTGGGTGGCGGCGACGCAGGGCGAGGTGCCGCCGCGTCCGGTCGACCAGGTGCGCGCCGTGGTGCTCGCCGGCGACCACGGCGTGACCGCGTCGGGCGTCTCCGCGTTCCCGAGCGCCGTCACGCCCGCGATGGTCCGCACGTTCGCCGCCGGACGCGCCGGGGCGAGCGTCCTCGCCGCCCAGCACGGCGTGAGCCTGCGCGTGCTCGACCTCGGCGTCGACGACGACCTCGCCGACCTGCCCGACGCGGTGCGCGCCCACAAGGTGCGGCGGGGCAGCGGGGCGATCGACGTCGAGGATGCGCTGTCCGCGGACGAGACGGCCCGGGCGCTGGCCGCCGGCCGGGCGATCGCGGCGGAGGAGATCGCCGCCGGTGCCCAGCTGCTCGTCACGGGCGACATGGGCATCGGCAACACGACCCCGACGGCCGCGCTGGTGGCTGCCTCGCTCGGGCTGCCGGGCTCGGAGGTCGTCGGCCGCGGCACCGGCATCGACGACGCGTCGCTCGTGCGCAAGGGTGAGGTCGTGCAGGCGGCCCTCGACCGTGCGGGCGACCGCGTGGCCGACCCCGTCGAGCGGCTGGCGGCGCTCGGCAGCGCCGACCTCGCCGCGACGGTCGGCTTCCTGGTCGCGGCGGCGCAGGCCGGGGTGCCGGTGCTGCTCGACGGGCTGATCTCGGTGGCCTGCGCGCTCACCGCCGACGACCTCGCACCGGGTGCGTCGGCGTGGTTCGCCGCCGGGCACCGCTCCACGGAGCCGGCGCAGTCGCTCGCCCTGGAGAAGCTCGGCCTCGAGCCGCTGCTCGACCTCGGCCTGCGTCTGGGCGAGGGCAGCGGCGCGCTCGCGGCCGTCCCGCTCGTGCGCTCCGCCGCCCTCCTGCTGCGCGACGTCGCGCTGTTGTCGGAGGTCCTCGGCTAGCGCCCGTCGGGCACGACGCCCAGGTCGCGCAGACCCTGCGCGAGCTGCTCGATCCCGTCGACGTTGCGGATCGACGGGTCCATCGTGGTGCCGCCGAGCACCACGTAACGACGCTTCTTGACGGCGGTGAGCTGACGCGCGACGGGGTCGGACTCGAGGAAGCGGATCTTGGCCTCCGCGCTGTCGCCGTCGCCACCGCGCTCGAGGTCGGCGAGCACGAGGACGGTCGGGTCGGCGTCGAGGATCGACTCCCAGCTCGTCTCGGGCCAGAGCCGCTCGTTGTCGCCGAACGCGTTCGTGGCCCCGACCGCGCGCGTCATGAGCCCCGGGGCGCCGCAGCACCCGGCCATGTAGGGACTCTTCGTCGACGCGTACCACCAGCCGAGCGTCACGTCGTCGGCGTCGAGGTCGACGGTCACCTTCCGGGCCCGCTCCCGCAGCTCGGCGACGAGCCGGTCGCCGCGGTCCTCGACGCCGGTCAGGCGCGACACGTCGCCGATCTCGGCGTAGAGGTCGTCGAGGGTGAGCGGCTCGTCGTGCGGGGCGTCCTGGCCGCCGCACTCGCTGGGCGACTGGTACGTGGGGATGCCGACCTCGTCGAACTTCCGGCGGGGCGCGACGCCCTCGCCGGTGAACGCGTAGGCGAACGTGGCGTAGACGAGGTCGGGCTCGAGCGAGAGCATCGACTCGAAGCCGGGGAACTCGGCGTCGAGGGCCTTCGTCCTGCGGGCCTCGGCCTTCAGCCCCGGCAGGAAGTCGTGGTCGCTGACGCCGTAGCCGGCCATCCGGTCGGCGAGGCCGAGGCTCAGCAGCAGCTCGGTGGCGGGCTGGTTGATGGCGACGATGCGGCGGGGCGGTGCCGTCTCGGTGACGTCGTGCCCGCAGTTCTCGACGGTGACCGGGAACCCGGCCGCGGCGGACGCGTCGTCGGTGGATCGTGGTGACGAGGAGCCGCACGCAGCGAGCGGCGCGGCGAGGCAGAGGGTGGCCAGGAGGGCGGTGGTGCGGCGCGGGCGTGCGCCGACGGGGGAGGGCATGGGGTCTCGTCTCGGGTCCGGGGGCTCCGTGCGCGAGAGCCCCGAGTCGGGTGACGCCGCCCCGGTGGGGTGGCGGCCAGCAGGTCTTCGGACTCGGGGTCGCGGTGACGGACCGCCTTCCCAGGAGCGAGCTCCCAGTGGCGTCGTGGCCCGCCACGTCTCCCACACCGCTGCGCGTCAGTCCCGGGGTCGCACCGGGTTCCCTGACCCTCTGCGAGGGTGACTGGCGCGCTCACCGTAGCAGCGGCGGGGGTGCCGGGCCGTGGGCGGCGAACAGGGCGCGGCGGGGTGCCGGGCCCTGGGCGGCGGATAGGCCCGGCGGGGGTGCCGGGCCCTGGGCGGCGAGGGGGCGCGGCGAACGGGACCAGCGGGGGACCGGCTGGCCGGGTGCTACGGTGCGGCTGCCACGTGAGGGAACCCGGTCGAAGTCCGGGACTGACGCGCAACGGTAGGGGCCATGGCCCGAGTCCGACACCCGGTGGCGACCCGCGGCGTCCGCCGCGGGGCTCCCGACGGGTCTCGCGACACGGACCCCTGAGCGAAGGATCGCGATGCGACCACGCCGCCCCCTCTCCCTCCTCGCGACGGCCGCGCTCGCGGCGCCGCTGCTCGCCGGCTGCGGCTCCTCGACGTCGGCGTCGTCGGCCGACGCCGGCGGCACCGAGGCCGCCGGGTTCCCCGCCAGCGTCGAGCGCTGCGACCGACGGATCACGGTCGACGCGCCGCCGCAGCGCATCGCGTCGCTGAACCAGGGCAGCACGGAGATCCTGCTGAGCCTCGGGCTCGCCGACCGCATGGTGGGCGCGGCCGGGTGGACTGACCCGATCCTGCCGTCGCTGGCCGACGAGAACGAGAAGGTCGACCGGCTGGCCGACCAGGCCCCGTCGTTCGAGGAGCTGCTGGCCACCGAGCCCGACCTGGTGACGGCGTCGTTCGCGAACACGCTGAGCGAGGGCGGGGTCGCGACGCCGCAGCAGCTGGCCGACGTCGGCGTGCCGGCGTACCTGTCGGCGGCGGAGTGCGAGAAGTCCGACTTCGGCGGGGGCGACGGCGCGCGCGACCGGCCGCTGGAGATGTCGACGATCTACGCCGAGGTGCGCGACCTCGCCGCGCTCACGGGCACCGAGGAGCGTGGCGAGGAGGTCGTGTCGTCGCTGCAGCAGCGGCTCGCGGCGGCGTCGCGGACGCCGTTCGACGACGTGTCGGTCTTCTACTGGTTCGCCAACGCCGAGGCGCCGTACGGTGCGGGCTGCTGCGGCGGTCCGGGCATCGTGACCCGCGCGCTCGGCCTGACCAACGTCTTCGAGGACCAGCAGGCGGAGTGGCCGCAGATCGGCTGGGAGTCGATCGCCGCCGCCGACCCCGACGTGCTGGTGATCGGCGACCTGACGCGCAAGAGCCAGACCGCCGAGTCGGCGCGCGCGAAGATCGCCTTCCTCGAGTCCAACCCCGTCACCCGGCGCATGACGGCGGTGCGCGAGAAGCGGTACGTGCTGCTGCCGGGTGCCGCCCTGAACCCGTCGATCCGCACGGTCGACGCCGTCGAGACGGTGGCCGAGGGGCTGCGCAGCCTGGGGTACGAGCCGTCGTGACCCTGCTCCCCCCGGCGCTGCGCAGGACGGCGCCCTCGACCTCGGGTCCGTCGCGTCCGGCGCGCGCCGGACGGGCGGCCGTCCTGTGGTCGGCGGCGCTCGTGGGCCTGCTGGTCTCGATCGCGGTCGCGACGACGATCGGGCCGTCGGGGCTCGGCCCGGGCGACGCGTTCGCGGTCGCGCTGTCGCGGTTGGGCGTCGCGCCGTCGGGCCTCACGGGCATCCAGGAGGCGATCATCTGGGACCTGCGCCTGCCGCGGGCCGTGCTGGCGGCCGCCTGTGGTGCGGGGCTGGCGCTCTGCGGGGTGGTGCTGCAGTCGCTGCTGCGCAACCCGCTGGCCGACCCGTTCGTGCTCGGGATCTCCTCCGGCGCCTCGGCCGGTGCTGTCGCGATCGTCGTGCTCGGGGTGGGCGCCGGCGCCGCGACGCTCGCCTCCGGTGCGTTCGTCGGGGCGCTGCTGGCCTTCGCGCTGGTGCTGCTGCTCGGCACGCTGGCCGGCGGCACGACCGACCGGATGATCCTCGCGGGGGTCGCGGCCACGCAGCTGTTCTCGGCGCTGACGTCGTTCATCGTCTTCACCGCGGCCGACGCCGAGCAGACCCGCGGGGTGCTGTTCTGGCTGCTCGGCTCGCTCGGCACGGCGTCGTGGCGCGACGTCGTGGTGTGCGGGGGCGTGGTGCTCGTCGGGCTGCTGCTGTGCTGGCTCGCGGCGGGCTCGCTCGACGCGTTCACGTTCGGCGAGGACGCCGCCTCGGCGCTCGGCGTCTCCGTGCAGCGCACCCGGCTGCTGCTGCTCGTGGTCACCGCGCTCATGACGGCCGTCATCGTGTCGACGTCGGGGGCCATCGGGTTCGTCGGGCTCGTGCTGCCGCACGCCGCGCGCGCGGTCGTCGGCTCGCGGCACCGCGTGCTGCTGCCGGTGTCGGCGGTGCTCGGAGCGGTGTTCCTGGTGTGGGTCGACGTCGGCGCGCGGACGGTCATCGCGCCGCAGGAGCTGCCGGTCGGCGTCGCGACGGCGCTCGTGGGCGTGCCGGCGTTCGTCGTGATCCTGGTGCGGAGGCGGCGTCGTGGCTGAGGCGGGACGGGCATGAGCATCCTCGCGGTCGACGTCCGGTGGGGTGTGCGCGGCAAGGTCGTGGTCGACGGCGTGAGCCTCGACGTGGCGCCGGGCAGCACGGTGGGGCTGCTGGGACCGAACGGGTCGGGCAAGTCGTCGCTGCTGCGGCTGCTGGCGGGGTTGCGGCCGGCGTCGTCGGGCGTGGTGCGCCTCGGCGACGACGACCTCGCGAGCCTGGGTCGGCGCCAGGTGGCGCGTCGGCTCGCGATGGTCGACCAGGAGGTCGTGACCGACACCGATCCCACCGTGCGCGACGTCGTGGGCCTCGGTCGGCTCCCGCACCGGCCGTCGTGGGCGCCGCTGAGCGCCACCGACCGCGCCGTCGTGGAGGCCTCCGCCGCGACCACCCGGACGGGTCACCTGCTGGAGCGGCCCTACTCGACGTTGTCCGGCGGGGAGCGGCAGCGGGTGCAGATCGCCCGCGCGCTGGCGCAGGAGCCGACCGAGCTGCTGCTCGACGAGCCGACCAACCACCTCGACGTCCGGCACCAGCTGGAGCTGCTGGAGCTGGTGCGGGCCGCCTCGACCACGACGGTGATGGCGCTGCACGACCTCAACCTGGCGGCGCGGTACTGCGACGCGCTGGTGGTGCTCGCCGACGGCCGGGTGCGGGCGGCGGGACGTCCGGCCGACGTGCTCACCACCGAGCTCATCGCCGACGTCTACGGCGTCGACGCGCAGGTGCAGAGCGTCGACGGCGCGCCGCACGTGCGGTTCACCGGGGTGCTCGCGTGAGCGTGCTCTCCCGGACGGCTGGCCCGTCACGTCGGTGCGGTGTGACAGGATCGACGCCGTCCTGGAGCGGTCCGGCAGGCCGCCGGACCCCCGTCCGTGCTCGAGGGACAGGGGAGGAGACGGCGTGACGAGCCCACGTGACCGCGCCGACCGGTGCCCCGGCGTGTGCCGGCCGTGGATCGCCGACGACGGCGCGCTGGTGCGCCTGCGGCTGGTCGGCGGTCGGCTGCCCACGGCGGCCCTCGCGCGTCTGCTCGACGTCGCGGAGCGGCACGGCGACGGCACGGTCGGGCTGACGCGCCGTGCCAACCTGCAGGTGCGCGGCATCGCGTCCGTCGACGGCAGGCTGCCGGAGCCCGTCGTGGCCGACCTCGCGGCGACCGGCCTGCTGCCGAGCCGCAGCCACGAGCTCGTGCGCAACGTGATGGTCTCGCCGCTGTCGGGTCGGCTGAGCGGTCGGGCCGACCTGCGGCCGGTCGCCGAGCGCTACGACGCGCTCGTGTGTGCCGACCCCGACCTGGCCGACCTGTCGGCACGGTTCCTCGTCGTCCTCGACGACGGTCGCGGCGACCTCGTCGACCGCTCGCTCGACGTCGGCGCGGTCGCGGTCGACGACGGTCACGCGCAGGTGCGTGCCGGTCGGCACTGGGGCGAGGTCGTGCCGCTCGAGGCGCTGCCCGAGGTGCTGGGTGCCCTGGCCCACCGCTTCCGGCGCATGCGTCCCGACGTGGGCACGTGGCACGTCGACGACCTGCCGCGCGGCGGCGCGGCCGTGCTGGGCGACCTGCACGCCCGCGACCTGCGCACCCAGGTCCGGGCCCTCCCGCTGCCGGAGGGCCCCGGGCTGCAGGACGACGGACGCCGGTTCGTCCACGTGCCCGTCGAGGGTGGCGTGCTGCGCCGGCCCGACGTCGACCGGCTGCTCGCGCTGGCCGAGGGCGAGCTGCTCGTGACCCCGTGGCGCAGCGTGGTCGTGCCCGACCTGACCGTGACCTCCGACCTGTCGAGGGAGACCGCATGAGACCCCCCACCCGGCGCTTCGAGTACGAGGGCAGCGGCGCTGCCATCTACGTCGACTCCTTCGCGACCATCCGGCGCGAGACCGACCTGACGGGCATCCCGGCCGACGCCGAGAAGGTGGCCGTGCGGATGATCCACGGCACGGGCCAGACCGACCTCGTCGACGACATGGTCGTGCACCCGCGGCTCGTGTCGGCGGCCCGCGAGGCGTTGCAGGCCGGCGCGCCGATCCTGTGCGACGCGACGATGGTGGCGTCGGGCGTCACGCGCGCGCGGCTGCCGAAGGACAACGACGTGCTCTGCCTGCTGCGCGACGAGCGCGTGCCCGACCTCGCGCGGGAGTGGGGCACGACCCGCTCCGCGGCCGCGGTGTCGCTGTGGGGTGACCGGCTCGACGGTGCCGTCGTCGCGATCGGCAACGCGCCCACCGCCCTGTTCCACCTGCTCGAGCTGCTCGCCGACGGTGCACCGCGCCCGGCCGCGGTCGTCGGGGTGCCGGTGGGGTTCATCGGTGCGGCCGAGTCGAAGGACGCGTTGGCGGCCTTCGCGCAGACGCACGGCATCGACGTCCCGTTCGTGACCGTGCGCGGACGTCGCGGCGGCTCCGCCATGGCGGCGTCGGCGCTCAACGCGCTCGCGCAGGAGAAGGAGTGAGCGGCGGAGACGTCGTCGGCCCGGCGGGGGTGCCGGGCGGCGGGCGGCAGGACAGCAGTGGCCGGCTGTGGGGCGTGGGCGTCGGCCCCGGTGACCCCGAGCTGGTGACGTTGAAGACCGCGCGGCTCATCCGCGACGCCGACGTCGTCGCCTACCACCAGGGCGTGGGCAAGCGCTCGAACGCGCGGCGCATCGTCGACGGCCTGGTGCCGGCGGACGTCGTCGAGGAGGTGCTGCAGTACCCGGTCACCACGGGCACGGCGGAGCACCCCGGCGGCTACGCGGGGGCGATGGCCGACTTCTACGAGGAGTGCGCGCAGCGGCTGCGCGAGCACTTGGCGGCGGGTCGCGACGTCGTGGTGCTGGCCGAGGGCGACCCCATGTTCTACGGCTCGTTCATGTACCTGCACGACCGGTTGTCCGAGGAGTTCGAGACCGAGGTCGTGGCGGGGGTGCCGGCGTTCGCCGCCGCCACGGCGCTGGCCGCCACGCCGCTGGTGCGCCAGACCGACGTGCTCACGGTCCTGCCGGGCACGCTGCCGGAGGCGGAGCTGGCGCGACGCCTCGCCGACACCGACGGCGCCATCATCATGAAGCTCGGCCGCACGTTCCCGGCCGTCCGCTCGGCGCTGGAGCAGGCCGGCCGGCTCGACACCGCGCTCTACGTCGAGCGTGCCTCGATGCCCGAGCAGCGCTGGCTGCCGGTCGCCGACGTCGACCCGACGTCGGTGCCCTACTTCTCCCTCGTCGTGGTCCCGGGCGACGGCCACGGCGCCCGCTACGACGCCGCGCCGTCGGCGCGAGCCGGGTCGTCGTCGCCCGTCCCGGGCGAGGAGTCGGTCGGCGACCTCACGCACCAGGGGGAGGTGGTGGTCGTCGGGCTCGGACCGGGCCCCGATGCCTGGCTCACCCCCGAGGCCTCCGACGAGCTGGCGCAGGTCGGGCACGTCGTCGGGTACGCGCCGTACGTCGCGCGCGTGCCGCAGCGGGTGGGGCTGCAGCGTCACGCGTCGGGCAACACGGTCGAGCTCGACCGTGCCACGCACGCGCTCGAGCTGGCGAGGTCGGGGGAGCGGGTGGCCGTCGTGTCCGGCGGCGACGCCGGCGTCTTCGGCATGGCCACCGCGGTGCTGGAGGCGCAGGAGGCGCAGCCGCACCTGCACGACGTCACCGTCCGCGTGGTGCCCGGCGTCTCGGCCGTGCAGGCGGTCGCCGCCCGCGCCGGCGCGCCGATCGGCGGCGACTTCGCCGTCATGAGCCTGTCGGACCGGCTCAAGCCGTGGTCGGTCGTCGAGAGGCGGCTGCGCGCCGTGGCCGACGCTGACCTCGTCCTCGCCGTCTACAACCCGCGCTCGCGCTCGCGCACCACGCAGGTCGCCGACATGCGGCGGATCCTGCTCGAGCACCGCGACCCCTCCACCGTCGTCGTGGTCGGCCGCGACGTCGGGCGCGCCGAGGAGTCGCTGCAGGTGACCACCCTCGCCGACCTCGACCCCGAGTCCATCGACATGAAGTGCCTGCTCGTCGTCGGCTCGTCGCACACCCGGGTCAGCCCCACCGGCGCCGTCTGGACGTCGCGGTCGGTCGACGCCTGACCATCCCCGACTTCTGGACACTTCCGGGGCGCCGTAGGGGCCCACAACGCCCCGGAAGTGTCCACGACGCATGGATGTGCGCGGGAGGTCGAGCGCTGAGACGATCGGCACGTCGGGAACTCGCCGGCCCGCCGGCTCGTTCCCCCACTGATCACGACCCTCCACAGAGAGAGCCATGGACCCCAGTCGAAGTCCCCAGACCGTGACCACCCGCGACCCGGAGAGGCGCGTGCGGTGATCACGGTCCTCCTCCTGCTGCTCGGCCTGCTGGTCGTGCTCGCCATCACCGCCGCGACGGGCTACTTCGTCGCCCAGGAGTTCGCCTACATGGCGGTCGACCGGTCGCGGCTGAACTCCCTCGCGGCGCAGGGCGACAAGGGCGCCCAGCGTGCGCTCGCGGTCACCAACCGCACGTCGTTCATGCTGTCCGGCGCCCAGCTCGGCATCACCGTCACGGGCCTGCTCGTCGGCTACGTCGCCGAGCCGCTCATCGGCCGTGCCTTCGGCGAGATCCTCGGCGGCGTCGGCGTGCCGACCGCGGTCGGCATCGGCATCGGCACGGTGCTGGCGCTGGTGTTCGCGACGTTCGTGCAGATGCTGTTCGGCGAGCTGTTCCCGAAGAACCTCGCGATCGCCCGACCCGAGCCCGTCGCCCGCTGGCTGGCGCGCTCCACCAACCTCTACCTCGCGGTCTTCGGCTGGCTGATCTGGTTCTTCGACCAGGCCTCGAACGTGCTGTTGCGCGCGCTGCGGATCGAGCCCGTGCACGACGTCGACAGCACCGCGACCGCACGCGACCTCGAGCACATCGTCGCCGAGTCGCGCGAGAGCGGCGACCTCCCGCGCGACCTCTCCCTGCTCCTCGACCGGGTCATCGACTTCCCGCGCCGCGACGTCGAGCACGCCATGATCCCGCGCTCGCGCGTCGACGTCGTGCGTCCCGACGACACCGTCGACGCCGTGCGCGAGCAGATGTCGACCGGCCACTCCCGCTACCCCGTCCTCGACGACGACGACCGGCTCGTCGGCGTCGTGCACCTCGTCGACGTCATGACCGCCCGCGAGGGCACCGCCGCCGACCTCGCGCGCGAGCCCGTCGTCGTGCCCGAGGTGATGCTGCTGCCCGTGGCGCGCCGCACGCTCGAGCGCGCCCGGCAGCAGCTGGCCTGCGTGATCGACGAGTACGGCGGACTCTCCGGCGTGCTCACCATCGAGGACCTCGCGGAGGAGCTGGTCGGCGAGATCACCGACGAGCACGACGACGAGCGACCCCTCGCCGTGGTCGACGGCGACGACGCCTGGCTGTTCTCCGGCGACGCGCCGCTCGACGAGGTCGAGCGGGTCATCGACCACGACCTGCCCGAGCTCGACGACGTCGAGACCGTGTCGGGCCTCGTCATCGCGCAGGCGGGTGCGCTCCCCGAGGCCGGCGACGGCGTCGAGCTCGACCTGCCGCCCGACGCCGCGACGCTCGTCCTCGACGACCAGCCCGCCGCCCCGCGCCTGCGCTTCGACGTGCTCGAGGTCGAGCACTACGTGCCGTCGTCGGTGCGGGTCAGCTGGGTCGTCCGGCCCTACGTGGAGCCGTCCGACGACGTCGACGAGATCGCGCCCCAGCGCGCCGACGAGACCGAGGTGCCCCGATGATGAGCAACCCCTGGGTGGTCCTCGCGGTCACCGTCGTGATCATCGCGGCGAGCGCGTTCTTCGTCGCGATCGAGTTCGCGCTGCTGGCCGCGCGCCGGCACCGGCTGGAGGACGCCGCCCCGCACAGCCGCGCCGCACGAGCCGCGCTGCGCTCCTCCTCCGAGCTCACGGTGCTGCTGGCGGGCGCGCAGCTCGGCATCACGCTGTGTGTCCTGGCGCTCGGCGCAACCGCGAAGCCGGCCGTGCACTACGCGCTCACGCCGCTGTTCGAGGGCTGGGGCATGCCGTACTGGGTGGCCGACGCCGCCGGGTTCGTCATCGCGCTGGTCGTCATGACCTTCCTGCACCTCGTGGTGGGCGAGATGATGCCGAAGTCGTGGGCGATCGCCCACCCGGAGCGGTCGGCGACGATGCTCGCGATCCCGATGCGCGGGTTCATGTGGTTCACCCGGCCGATCCTCACGATGCTCAACGGCGCGGCCAACCGGTGCCTCGTGCTCGTGGGCGTCGACCCGGTCGACACCGTGGCCGGCGGCTCCACGCCGGACGACCTGCGGCACCTGGTCAAGCACTCCGCCGAGGCGGGCGCGCTCGAGGCGGGCTACTCCGCGTCGCTGTCGCGGGCCCTGGGCCTGCGCGACCTCACCGTCGCCGACCTGCTGAAGCCGGGCGCGGTGCCCACGTCAGTCCCGTCGGGCAGCACGGTCGCCGACGTGCAGGCCGCGGCGGAGCGCAGCGGGCACCTGCGGATCCTCGTCGTCGACGGCGGCGAGGTCGCCGGCGTGGTGCACGTGCGCGAGACCCTGGTGCGCGACGCCGACGAGGGCGTGGCCGACCTGGTGCGCGAGCCGTTCCACCTCGACCCGGCGACGCCGGTGCACGAGGCTCTCGCGGTCATGCGCGAGACCAGCCAGCACCTCGCCGTGGTCCGCACCGAGCACGGCATCGGCGTCGTGACCCTCGCCGACGTCCTCCGCCGTCTCCTCGACGAGGTCCCCGCCTGACCCCACCGTTGGCACTCGTCGCGGCTGCTCGACCAGCGGTGGGTTTCGCTGGTCGAGTGCCTCCACGAGCGCCAGCGAGAGGAGGCGTATCGAGACCACTCTGGGTGGTCGCTGGGGGTTGGCTCGCGCTGATCTGTTGCCGGGTGGTCTCGATACGCAGGGACCTCGCAAGCTCGTCCCTGCTACTCGACCAGCGATCCGATCCGCTGGTCGAGTAGTCCGGCCCGCGACGAAGGAGCTGGGGCGGACGTATCGAGACCACTCTGGGCTGGCGCTGGGGGTAGGCCCGCGCTGATCCGTTGCCGGGTGGTCTCGATACGCAGGGACCTCGCAAGCTCGTCCCTGCTACTCGACCAGCGGAACGCGTCGCTGGTCGAGTGCCTCCACGAGCGCCAGCGAGGCGAGGCGTATCGAGACCACTCTGGGTGGTCGCTGGGGGTTGGCCCGCGCTGGGCCGTTGCCGGGTGGTCTCGATAGGCGGCACCGGGCTCCTTCGTTGCCGGTGCCGCTACTCGACCAGCGGAACCCGCCGCTGGTCGAGTGCCTCCACGAGCGCTAGCGAGGGGAGGTGTATCGAGACCACTCTGGGTGGTCGCTGGGGGTTGGCTCGCGCTGATCCGTTGCCGGGTGGTCTCGATACGCAGGGACCTCGCAAGCTCGTCCCTGCTACTCGACCAGCGATCCGATCCGCTGGTCGAGTAGTCCGGCCCGCGACGAAGGAGCAGGGGCGGACGTATCGAGACCACTCTGGGCTGGCGCTGGGGGTCGGCCCGCGCTGAGCCGTTGCCGGGTGGTCTCGATACGCGGCACCGGGCTCCTTCGTCGCCGGTGCCGCTACTCGACCAGCGGAACGCGTCGCTGGTCGAGTGCCTCCACGAGCGCCAGCGAGGGGAGGTGTATCGAGACCACTCTGGGTGGTCGCTGGGGGTTGGCTCGCGCTGATCTGTTGCCGGGTGGTCTCGATACGCAGGGACCTCGCAAGCTCGTCCCTGCTACTCGACCAGCGGAACCCGCCGCTGGTCGAGTAGCCCGGCCCGCGACGAAGGAGCTGGGGCGGACGTATCGAGACCACTCTGGGCTGGCGCTGGGGGTCGGCCCGCGCTGAGCCGTTGCCGGGTGGTCTCGATACGCGGCACCGGGCTCCTTCGTCGCCGGTGCCGCTACTCGACCAGCGGAACGCGTCGCTGGTCGAGTGCCTCCACGAGCGCCAGCGAGGGGAGGCGTATCGAGACCACTCTGGGTGGTCGCTGGGGGTTGGCTCGCGCTGATCTGTTGCCGGGTGGTCTCGATACGCAGGGACCTCGCAAGCTCGTCCCTGCTACTCGACCAGCGATCCGATCCGCTGGTCGAGTAGTCCGGCCCGCGACGAAGGAGCTGGGGCGGACGTATCGAGACCACTCTGGGCTGGCGCTGGGGGTAGGCCCGCGCTGATCCGTTGCCGGGTGGTCTCGATACGCAGGGACCTCGCAAGCTCGTCCCTGCTACTCGACCAGCGGAACGCGTCGCTGGTCGAGTGCCTCCACGAGCGCCAGCGAGGCGAGGCGTATCGAGACCACTCTGGGTGGTCGCTGGGGGTTGGCCCGCGCTGGGCCGTTGCCGGGTGGTCTCGATAGGCGGCACCGGGCTCCTTCGTTGCCGGTGCCGCTACTCGACCAGCGGAACCCGCCGCTGGTCGAGTGCCTCCACGAGCGCTAGCGAGGGGAGGTGTATCGAGACCACTCTGGGTGGTCGCTGGGGGTTGGCTCGCGCTGATCCGTTGCCGGGTGGTCTCGATACGCAGGGACCTCGCAAGCTCGTCCCTGCTACTCGACCAGCGATCCGATCCGCTGGTCGAGTAGTCCGGCCCGCGACGAAGGAGCAGGGGCGGACGTATCGAGACCACTCTGGGCTGGCGCTGGGGGTCGGCCCGCGCTGAGCCGTTGCCGGGTGGTCTCGATACGCGGCACCGGGCTCCTTCGTCGCCGGTGCCGCTACTCGACCAGCGGAACGCGTCGCTGGTCGAGTGCCTCCACGAGCGCCAGCGAGGGGAGGTGTATCGAGACCACTCTGGGTGGTCGCTGGGGGTTGGCTCGCGCTGATCTGTTGCCGGGTGGTCTCGATACGCAGGGACCTCGCAAGCTCGTCCCTGCTACTCGACCAGCGGAACCCGCCGCTGGTCGAGTAGCCCGGCCCGCGACGAAGGAGCTGGGGCGGACGTATCGAGACCACTCTGGGCTGGCGCTGGGGGTCGGCCCGCGCTGAGCCGTTGCCGGGTGGTCTCGATACGCGGCACCGGGCTCCTTCGTCGCCGGTGCCGCTACTCGACCAGCGGAACGCGTCGCTGGTCGAGTGCCTCCACGAGCGCCAGCGAGGGGAGGTGTATCGAGACCACTCTGGGTGGTCGCTGGGGGTTGGCTCGCGCTGATCTGTTGCCGGGTGGTCTCGATACGCAGGGACCTCGCAAGCTCGTCCCTGCTACTCGACCAGCGGAACGCGTCGCTGCTCGAGTGCCTCCACGAGCGCCAGCGAGGCGAGGCGTATCGAGACCACTCTGGGTGGTCGCTGGGGGTTGGCCCGCGCTGGGCCGTTGCCGGGTGGTCTCGATAGGCGGCACCGGACTCTTTCGTCGCCGGTGCCGCTACTCGACCAGCGGAACGCGTCGCTGGTCGAGTGCCTCCACGAGCGCCAGCGAGGGGAGGTGTATCGAGACCACTCTGGGTGGTCGCTGGGGGTTGGCCCGCGCTGATCCGTTGCCGGGTGGTCTCGATACGCGGCACCGGGCTCCTTCGTCGCCGGTGCCGCTACTCGACCAGCGGAACGCGTCGCTGGTCGAGTGCCTCCACGAGCGCCAGCGAGGGGAGGTGTATCGAGACCACTCTGGGTGGTCGCTGGGGGTTGGCTCGCGCTGATCTGTTGCCGGGTGGTCTCGATACGCGGCACCGGGCTCCTTCGTCGCCGGTGCCGCTACTCGACCAGCGGGAGGGGCGGCTACTCGGCCGGCGGGAGGCGGCGCTTGGAGGTGCGGTCGCGGGTGGGGGAGTACAGGTAGGACTCCGCGCCGTCGGGGCGGGCGACGGCCGGGCCGACGAGGATCACCGCGGCCTGGCGCAGGCCAGCCGCCTCGACCTGGTCGGCGACGTCGGCGAGGGTGCCGCGCAGCACGACCTCGGCCTCCTGCGACGCGTTCGCGACGACGGCGACGGGGGTGTCGTCGCCGAGCACCGCGGCGAGGCGCTCGGCCAGCGGACGCGTGCGGGTGATCGCCAGGTGCAGGGCCAGCGTCGCGCCGGTGGCGGCGAACGCCTCCAGCTCCTCGCTCGACGGCATCGCCGTCGAGCGGGCCTGGGTGCGCGTCAGCACGACCGACTGCACCACCTCGGGCACGGTCAGCTCGACGCCGAGCCGCGCGGCCGCCGCGGCGTACGCGGGCACCCCGGGCGTCACGTCCCACGGCACCTGCGCGGCGTCGAGGCGACGGGTCAGCTCGTGCAGCGCCGAGTACAGCGACGGGTCGCCCGACGACAGCCGCACGACCTCCAGGCCCGCGCGGTGCGCGTCGACGACGACCTCAGTGATCTGGTCGAGGTCGAGGTTCTGCGTGTCGACGAGCCGCGCGTCGGGGCGGCAGTGCTCCAGCACGGCCTCGACGTAGGTGCCGGCGTAGACCACGACGTCGGCACGCTCCAGCAGGCGAGCCGCGCGGACGGTGAGCAGGTCGGCGGCCCCCGGTCCGGCGCCCACCACGTGCACGGTCATTCCTGCGCCCCCTTGACGACGGACAGCTGCGTGACGGCCCGCGCGGGCGTCCACGACGTGAACGAGCCCAGCGGGGCGGCGGTCTCGACGAGCAGGCGCACCAGCTCGCCGCCGACCCGGCCGCGCCACGCGACCAGCAGCTGCTCGGTCTCCAGCGTCACGCCGTGGACGACGAGCCGACCGCCCGGCCGCAGGGCCGCCCAGCAGGCGTCGAGGACGCCGTCGACCGTGGCGCCGCCGCCGACGAACACCGCGTCGGGGGCGTCGAGGCCTGCGAGCGCCTCCGGGGCGCGGCCGGCGACGACGCGCAGGTCGGGGACGCCGAGCGTCCTGGCGTTCCTGCCGATGCGCTCGGCGCGCTCGGGGTCGCGCTCGACCGCGACCGCCCGGCACGACGGGTGGGTGCGCGACCACTCGACGGCGACGGACCCGGCGCCCGCCCCGACGTCCCACAGCAGCGCTCCCGGCGTGGGTGCGAGCCGGGCGAGGGCGCTCGCGCGGACGTCGCGCTTGGTCACCTGGCCGTCGTGCTCGAAGGCGTCGTCGGGCAGGCCGGGGACGAGCGGCAGCACGCGCGCGCCGTCGTCGACCTGCACGGCGAGCACGGTGAGCGGGCCGACGTCGGCCGACCACGTGGCGGCGACGCCGTCGACGCGGCTCTCGTGGTCGGAGCCGAGGTCGCCGAGCGCGGTGAGGGTGCTGGTGCCGTAGCCCTGCGCGGCGAGCAGGTCCGCCACCTGTGCCGGGGTCGAGGCGTCGGAGCAGAGCACGAGCAGCCGCCCGCCGGGGTGCAGGCGGGTGACGAGCCGGTGCACGTCGCGCCCGACCAGCGTGACCACCTCCGACGACTCCGCCGACCAGCGCATGCGGGCACGTGCGAGCGCCACCGACGAGACGCCCGGCAGCACCTCCACGGCGTCGGCGCCCAGCAGCGAGACGAGCGTGGTGCCGATGCCCGACACGAGCGGGTCGCCCGACGCGAGCGCCACGACCCGGCGTCCAGCGTGCTCCTCCAGGAGCGTGGGCAGGCCCTCGCGCAAGGGCGACGGCCAGGGCACGCGGGTCGCGCCGACGTCGGCGGGCACGAGCGCGAGGTGCCGCTCGCCGCCGAGGAGCACGTCGGCGGCCTCGACCGCGGCGCGTCGGGCGGCGTCGAGGCCGGCCCAGCCGTCGGCCCCGACGCCCACGACGACGACGGTGCCGGGCGCGCGACGGGGGGTGCTCATGTCCGGCGAGGCTAGTGCCTGCACACGGACGCAGCGCGCCCCGGTAGCCTGGCTCGGACAAACTGCACACGCGCGAGGTGCCCCAGAGGGTTGGGGAGAATCGGGAAGCCGGTGGAAGTCCGGCACAGGGTCCGCTGCGGTGACCACCTAGGGGTGGAAGTCCGAAGACCGGCCTCGCGCCGCACCAGCCATGGCGATCGAGCGGGAGCCCTCATGCCACAGCACTACCCCTTCACCGCCGTCGTCGGCGCCGAGCTCGACCAGCTCGACGACATGGCGCTGGCCCTCGTCCTCACGACGATCTCGCCCGCGATCGGCGGGGTCCTCGTGCGCGGGGAGAAGGGCACGGCCAAGTCGACGCTCGTGCGCGCGCTGGCCGCGGTGCTGCCGCCCATCGACGTCGTGAAGGGCGACCGGTTCTCCAGCGACCCCGCCGACCCCGCGCCGCTCTCGCCCGACGGCCCGTTCGGTCCCGACGCGGAGGCCGAGACGCGGCCGGTGCGGCTCGTCGAGCTGCCCGTCGGAGCCACCGAGGACCGCGTGCTCGGCTCCCTCGACCTCGAGCAGGCGCTCGGCAGCGGCATCACCCGCTACGAGCCCGGTCTGCTCGCCCGCGCGCACCGCGGCGTGCTGTACGTCGACGAGGTCAACCTGCTGCACGACCACCTCGTCGACCTCCTGCTCGACGCCGCCGCGATGGGCCGCTCGACGGTCGAGCGCGACGGTGTGTCCGTCGAGCACGCCGCCCGGTTCGTGCTGATCGGCACCATGAACCCCGAGGAGGGCGAGCTGCGCCCGCAGCTGCTCGACCGCTTCGGCCTGGCGGTCGAGGTCGCCGCGCCGCGCGACCCGCAGGCCCGCGCCGAGGTCGTGCGCCGCCGGCTCGCGTTCGACGCCGACCCCGCCGGGTTCGCCGCACGCTTCGCCGAGCAGGACGCCGCGCTCACGGCGCGGATCCGCCGGGCGCAGGAGCTGGTGGCCGAGGTCGAGCTCGACGACGCGACGCTCGTGTCGATCGCCGAGCTGTGCGCGGCCTTCGAGGTCGACGGCCTGCGCGCCGACATCGTCACCGCCCGCACCGCCGCCGCGCACGCCGCCTGGCACGGCCGCACCACGATCACGCGCGACGACGTCCGCGCCGCCGCCCGTCTCGCGCTGCCGCACCGGCGTCGGCGCAACCCGTTCGACGAGACGGGCCTCGACGAGTCGCAGCTCGACGACCTCCTCGGACCCGACGAGCCGCCCGCGGGCGGGCCCGAGGACGGGCCCGGCGACGGTGGTCCTGACGACGGCGGCCCTGACGGTGGGGGTCCCGAAGGTGGACCCGGAGGCGCGCCCGAGAGCGGGTCGGCCGCCTCGGCACCCGCCACCCCGCCCACGCCGCCCGGGGGCGACGCCCCTGAGGGATCCGGCCAGGCGCAGGAATCGACGGTGGGCGCCGGTGAGCCCGTGCGGGCGCGGCTGCTGCAGGTCGACGGCGTCGGCGCCGGGGTGTCCGGACGTCGCTCGCGCGCCATCACCGACGACGGTCGCCGCATCGGCGCGCGCACGCCCGCCGGACGGTCGGGGTCGCTGCACCTCGTCGAGACCGTGCGCGCCGCGGCCCCCCACCAGCACGCCCGCGGACGGG
The DNA here is from genome assembly GCF_001509405.1 of Aeromicrobium erythreum. Taxonomy (NCBI): domain Bacteria; kingdom Bacillati; phylum Actinomycetota; class Actinomycetes; order Propionibacteriales; family Nocardioidaceae; genus Aeromicrobium; species Aeromicrobium erythreum. Next base: position 3,058,649 of record NZ_CP011502.1, on the reverse strand, counting down.
CCGACGGGGGCCGGGTGCTGCTGCGCCCCGCCGACCTGCGCGTGGCCGTGCGCGAGGGACGCGAGTCCAACCTCGTGCTGCTGTGCGTCGACGCCTCCGGCTCGATGGCCGCGCGCCGCCGCATGGAGCAGGTCAAGACCGCCGTGCTGTCGCTGCTGCTCGACGCCTACCAGCGTCGCGACAAGGTGGGCCTGGTGACCTTCCGGGGCGCCACCGCCTCGCTCGACCTCCCGCCGACGTCGTCGGTCGACGTCGCCGCACGTCGGCTCGAGGAGCTGCCCGCCGGCGGCCGCACGCCGCTCGCCGAGGGTCTCGCCACCGCAGCCGACGCTCTCCGCCTGGAGGGCATCCGCGACCCGCTGCGCCGACCGCTCCTCGTCGTCGTCACCGACGGCCGCGCCACGTCGGGGCCCGACGCCCTCGCCCGCGCCCACCGCGCCGCCGACCACGTGCGCGCCACCCGGGTGGCCTCCGTCGTCGTCGACTGCGAGACCGGCGGGTTCCGCCTCGGCCTCGCCGGCGTGCTGGCCGACCGGCTCGGCGCCCAGCACCTGCCGCTCGGCGAGGTCAGCGCCGACTCGCTGACGTCCGTCGTCCGGTCCGCCCAGGTGAGCGGGGAGGTGGCCTGATGCCCCAGGGCCAGCCGCTGGTCGTCCCCGACGACGGCCTCACCACCCGCCAGCGTCGCAACCGTCCGCTCGTCATGGTCCACACCGGGCCCGGCAAGGGGAAGTCGACCGCCGCGTTCGGCCTCGCCATGCGCGCCTGGAACCAGGGCTGGAAGGTCGGCGTGTTCCAGTTCGTGAAGTCCGCCAAGTGGCGCGTCGGCGAGCAGAGCGTGCTCGAGCACCTGGGCCGCCTGCACGAGACCGAGGGCCTCGGCGGGCCCGTCGAGTGGCACAAGATGGGCTCGGGCTGGTCGTGGTCGCGCAAGTCGGGCACCGACGACGACCACGCCGTCGCCGCCGCCGAGGGCTGGGCCGAGATCAAGCGTCGCCTCGCCACCGAGACGCACGACCTCTACGTGCTCGACGAGTTCACCTACCCGATGAAGTGGGGCTGGGTCGACGTCGACGACGTCGCCGACACGCTCGCGTCGCGCCCCGGCCGCCAGCACGTGGTGATCACCGGCCGCGACGCCGCCCCCCGGCTCCTGGAGGTCGCCGACCTCGTCACCGAGATGACGAAGGTCAAGCACCCCATGGACGTCGGCCAGAAGGGTCAGCGAGGCATCGAGTGGTGAGCATCCAGTGAGCACGCACCTGCCCCGCCTGGTGGTCGCCGCGCCGGCGTCGGGCCACGGGAAGACGACCATCGCGACCGGCCTCATGGCCGCGCTGTCGCGGTCGGGCCACCGCGTCTCGGGCCACAAGGTCGGCCCCGACTACATCGACCCCGGCTACCACGAGCTGGCCACGGGCCTGCCCGGCCGCAATCTCGATCCGCACCTCGCGGGGGAGGAGCGGCTGCTGCCGTTGCTGCTGCACGGTGCCGCCGGTTCCGACCTCGCGGTCGTCGAGGGCGTGATGGGCCTGCACGACGGCATGCTCGGCACCGACGGCTACGCCTCGACCGCCCACGTCGCCCGCGCCACGCACAGCCCGGTGGTGCTCGTGGTCGACGTGTCGTCGGCGTCGCGCTCCATCGCCGCGCTCGTGCACGGCATGGTCACGTTCGACACGTCGGTGCGGGTGGCCGGCGTCATCCTCAACAAGGTCGGCTCCACCCGCCACGCCGACGAGGTCGTCCGCGCGCTCGAGGGCACGGGCGTGCCGGTGCTCGGCATCGTGCACCGCGACGACGGCGTCGTGGCACCGTCGCGCCACCTCGGGCTCGTGCCGGCCGAGGAGCGCGACGACGCCGTGGCCGCGCTCGACCGGCTCGCCGCGCGGGTGGCCAAGGCCGTCGACCTGGAGGAGGTCGTGCGCATCGCGCAGTCCGCGCCGCCGCTCACCGGGGAGGCGTGGGACCCGGTCGCCGAGACCGCACCGCACACGACCGTCGTGCCGTCGCAGCGTCGGGTCGTCGCGGTGGCCGGCGGCCGCTCGTTCACGTTCCGGTACGCCGAGACGGCCGAGCTGCTCGACGCGCTCGGCTGCGACGTGCGGGTCTTCGACCCGCTGCACGACGAGGCGCTGCCCGAGGGCACGTCGGGCCTGTACCTCGGCGGCGGCTTCCCCGAGGTGCACGCCGCCACCATCTCGGCCAACGAGCCGCTGCGGCACGCCATCGCCGACGCCGTCGCCGCGGGCGTGCCGACCGTCGCGGAGTGCGCCGGTCTGCTGTACCTGTGCCGCACGCTCGACGGCGCCCCGATGGTCGGCGCGCTGCCGGCGGACGCCGCCATGACCCCGCGGCTGACGCTCGGCTACCGCACCGCCGTCGCGCCCGAGGAGCACCTGCTCGCGCCGGCCGGGGGCCGGGTGACCGGTCACGAGTTCCACCGCACCCACGTGACCCCCGCCCACCTCGGCCCGGACGACGCGGCCTCGGGGCTCTCCGTCGCCTGGACGAGCGCGCACGGTCCGGCCGGGTTCGCGAGCCCGACGCTGCACGCCTCCTACCTGCACACCCACTGGGCCGGCCACCCCCGCATGGCCGCCCGCTTCGCCGCAGCCGTGACTCGCTGGTCGAGTAGTCCGGACGGCGAGCGCCAGCGAGCTCGAACGGACGTATCGAGACCACTCGGCAACGGATCCGTGCACGTGGAGGTCCACGGATCCGTCGAGAGTGGTCTCGATACGCGGCGCCCGTTCGTACCTCACGGCGCCGCTGCTCGACCAGCGAAGAGTCGTGCGACCGACCCCCTGCGCCACCACGGCGACGTCGAGGCCACGGACGGCCTCGTCGACCTCGCCGTGAACGTGCACGACGGCCCTCGACCCCCGTGGCTCGACGACGCGCTGCGCGGCGCGCTCGAGCACGTCGGCCGCTACCCCGACGCGCGGGAGGCCGAGGCGGCCGTGGCGCACCGGCACACCCGACCCGTCGAGGAGGTGCTGGCCACCGCCGGCGCCGCCGAGGCGTTCACGCTGCTCGCGCGGGCCCGACCCTGGCAGCACCCGGTGGTCGTGCACCCGCAGTTCACCGAGCCCGACGTGGCCCTGCGCCAGGCCGGGTACGAGCCGCGCCACGTGCTCCTGGGGCACGACTTCGCGCTCGAGCCCGACGCGGTCCCCGACGCCGCCGACCTCGTGGTCGTCGGCAACCCGACCAACCCGACCGGGGTGCTGCACCCGGCGTGGGCGCTGCGTGCGCTCGTCCGTCCGGGACGCGTGGTCGTGGTCGACGAGGCGTTCATGGACGCCGTGCCCGGGGAGTCGGCCTCGCTCGCCGACGCACGCCTGCCGGGCGTGCTCGTGCTGCGCAGCCTGACGAAGCTCTGGAGCATCCCGGGCGTCCGCGCCGGCTACGCCCTGGGCGACGCCGACCTGGTCGCCGACCTGCGCGCCCAGCAGCCCCCGTGGTCGGTGTCGTCGCACGCCACCGCCGCGATCGTCGCCTGCACCTCCGACGACGCCCGCGCGGAGGCCGCCCGCCGTGCCTCGCAGGTCGCCCAGCACCGCGCCGTGCTCACCGACGGCCTCGACGCCCTCGGCGTGCGGCACCTGCCGTCCGCCGCGCCATTCGTGCTGGCCGAGGTCGGCACGGGCGTGCACGGCGCGCTGCGCTCCGCCGGCTGGGCCGTGCGCCGCGCCGACACGTTCCCCGGTCTCGACGACCGCTGGGTGCGCCTCGCCGTCCGCGCGCCCGACGTCGCCCGACGCTTCCTCGCAGCCCTCGAGATCGCCCTGCAGGAGGCACGCCCGTGAGTCGTGTGCTCGTCGTGGGCGGTGGCCTGCGCGCCGCGGCGGCCGTCTCCGCGCACCTCGCCCAGGGCCACACCGTCACGGTGGTGGCCGAGGAGCTCGTCGCCACCCTCGAGGACCTCGCCGACCGAGGTCTGGTGTCCTGGCACGCCCGCGCCCTCGTCCTCGACGACGTGCTCGAGTCCGACGTGGTGGTCCGGCTGCCCGACGGCCAGGGCACCCCCGCCGCCGAGCCCACGGGTGTTCCTCGACCGCAGCCGGGCGAGGTCGTGCTCGTCGGCGCCGGCCCGGGAGACCCCGACCTCATGACGGTCGGCGGCCAGCGCGCGCTCGCCCAGGCCGACGTCGTGGTCACCGACCGGCTCGTGCCCCTGGCGGCGCTCGACGCCGTCCGCGCCGACGCGCTCGTCATCGACGTGGCCAAGGTGCCCGGAGGCCGCTCCACGCCGCAGGAGACCATCAACGACCTGCTGGTCGAGCACGCCCTGGCGGGCCGTCGAGTGGTCCGGCTCAAGGGCGGCGACCCGTTCGTGTTCGGCCGTGGTGGCGAGGAGGCGCTGGCCTGCGCCGCCGCCGGCGTGCCCGTGCGCGTCCTGCCGGGCGTCACGTCCTCGGTCTCGGCGCCGGCCCTCGCCGGCATCCCCGTGACCCACCGCGGCACCACGCAGGGGTTCACGGTGGTCTCAGGCCACGTGCCGCCCGGCCACCCCGACTGCACCGTCGACTGGAAGGCGCTCGCCTCCACCGGCACGACCCTCGTCGTGCTCATGGGGGTGCGCACGCTGCCGGCGATCGCGGAGGCGCTCGTGCAGGGTGGTCTCGACCCCCGCACCCCCGCTGCGGTCGTGGCCGACGCGGGACTGCCGAGCCAGCGTCGCGTCGACGGGACCGTGGCCACCATCGCCGACGTCGTGGCCGAGAGCGGCATCGGCGCACCGGCCGTCACCGTGGTGGGGCACGTCGTGGACGTCCTGTCGTGATCCGCCTGTTCTGGATGCGTCACGGCGAGTCCACCTGGAACGTCGCCGGCCGCGAGCAGGGTCGGACGGCACACCCGCCGCTCACCGACCGGGGCCGCGCCCAGGTCGTCGCCGCCGCCGAGACGCTGACGCAGTCGGGCGTGACCGCCGTGGTGTGCTCGCCGCTGGTCCGGGCCCGCGAGAGCGCCGACCTCGTCGCCGCGCACCTGGGGCTCGACGTCGTGGAGGACCCGCTGCTCGTCGAGCGCGGCCTCGACGAGACGGTCGAGGACGTCCTGGGGCGGATCAGGACCTTCCTCGCCCGGCCGCCGCTCGACAGCACCGTCGTCGTCAGCCACGGCGACCTCATCGCCTACGCCCACGCCCTCCTGACGGGGTCGGCGCCGAGCCTGCCCGCGAACGCCGAGGTCCGGGTGACGGTGTCGTGACCCTCGACGCCTGGCGGCTCGCCGTCGGCACGCTCAGCGCGTGGCCGGTGCGGCCACCGCGCACCGTCGACCGCGACGTCGCCGGCCGGGCCATGCTGCTCGCACCGCTCGCCGTCCTCCCGCTCGCCGTGGCCGCCACCCTGCTCGTGCTGGTCGCCGACGCCGCCGGTCTCGCACCGTTCGTGACGGGCCTGCTCGTCGTCGCGCTGCTCGCGCTCGGCACCCGCGCGTTCCACCTCGACGGCCTCGCCGACACCGCCGACGGCCTCACGTCGTCGTACGAGCGCGAGCGCACGCTCGCCGTCATGCGCTCCGGCGACGTCGGGCCGGCCGGGGCCGCGGCCCTCGTGCTCGTGCTCGGGCTGCAGGCCGCTGGCGTCGCGGCGCTCGCCGCCTCCGACGCGGCCCTCGTGGTCGGCGCGGCCGTGCTGCTGTCGCGGGGGACCCTCGCGCTCGCCTGCGCCCGACCGGTGCCGGCCGGCGAGGGCTCCAGGCTCGGCGCCACGGTCGCGGGCACCGTGCCGGTGGTCGCCGCCGTGGCCGCCCTCCTGGTCTGGACCGCTCTGCTCGTGGGCAGCGGCCTGCTCGTCGACGTGCCGTGGTGGCGCACCCTCGTCGCCGCCGGCGTCGCCGTGGTCGTCCTGGCGCTGCTCCTGCTGCGGGCCCGGCGCCGGCTCGGCGGGGTCACCGGCGACGTGCTCGGTGCCGGGGTGGAGCTGACGCTCGCGGCGGTCCTGGTGGTGCTGTCGTGACGGCACCGAGCGCGAGGGCCGCCGGACTCGTCCTGGGCTTCGCCGCCGACCGTCTCCTCGGCGACCCGCAGCGCCTCCACCCGGTCGCCGGGTTCGGTCGCGCGGCAGCCGCCCTCGAACGTCGCACCTACGCCGACCGACGACCCGCGGGCGTCGTCCACGTCGGCCTGCTCGTCGGCGGCAGCGCGCTGGCGGGCGTCGTCGCGCAGGCCACGGCGAGGCGTCGCGGGTCCCTGGCCGAGACGCTGGTGGTGGCCGGCTGCACGTGGGCCGTCCTCGGCGGTCGCTCCCTCGAGCGCGAGGCGCTCGCCGTGCACGACCACCTCGTCGCCGACGACCTGCCGGCGGCCCGCCGGCGCGTCACGCACCTCGTCGGCCGCGACCCCAGCGTCCTCGACGCCGCCGGCGTCGCGCGTGCCACCGTCGAGTCGGTGGCCGAGAACACCTCCGACGCGGTCGTCGCCCCGCTCGTGGCCGGCGCCGTCGCCGGGGTGCCGGGCCTGCTCGCGTACCGCGCCGCGAACACGCTCGACGCCATGGTCGGGCACCGCACACCGCGTCTCGAGCGGTTCGGCTGGGCCGCCGCCCGCCTCGACGACCTGCTCAACCTCGTGCCCGCACGGCTGTCCGCCGCGCTCGCCGCCGTCGCCGCCCCGCTCGTCGGCGGCAGCCCCGCGGCAGCCGTCCGCGCCTGGGCGCGCGACGCCCGGCACCATCCCAGCCCCAACGCGGGCCCCGTCGAGGCGGCGTTCGCGGGGGCGCTCGGCGTGCAGCTGGGCGGCGTCAACGTCTACTTCGGCCGCACGGAGGACCGGCACACGCTGGGCGACGGACGCCCCGTCGCGCCCGCCGACGTCGCCCGCGCCACGCGGCTCGCGCTGCTGGTCGACGTCGGGGCGCTGCTCAGCTGCGTGCTCGTGCCCAGGCTGCTGCGTCGTCGACGTCGCTGACCGTCTCGACGCCCTCGGGCGGCGCCGGGCGACGCACGACCACCACGGCGGCACCGCGCTCCGCGGCCACGTCGAGCTTCGCCACCGTGTGCTCGCCGCCGGAGTCCTTCGTGACGACCACGTCGACGTCGTGCTTCGCGAGCAGCGAGCGCTCCGACGCGAGGTCGTAGGGCCCGCGGCTCTGCAGCAGCGTCCAGGCCGGCGGCAGCGGCACCTCGGGCTCGTCGACCACCCGCACCAGTGCGGGCACGTCGCGCAGCGGCTCGACGAACGGGGCGAGCCCCTGACGTCCGATGCTCAGGAACGGCCGGCGCCCCAGCCTCGCGGTCGCCGCGGCGGCCTCCTCGTGCGAGTCGACCCAGTGCCAGCCGTCGGCGTCGGGGCGGGTCGACCAGCCCGGGCGCTCGAGCCGCAGCAGCGGCACGCCCTCGGCCGCGCAGGCCAGCGCGGCGTTGCGCGAGATGCCCGCCGCGAACGGGTGCGTCGCGTCGACCACTGCGGTCACGTCCTCGTCGCGCAGGTAGGCCCGCAGGCCGTCGACGCCGCCGAAGCCGCCGATCCGGGTCTCGCCCACAGGCATCCGCGGCCGGGCGACGCGGCCGGCCAGCGACGACGTGAACCGCAGTCCCTCGAGCGAGCGCGCGAGCGCACGGGCCTCGGCCGTGCCTCCCAGCAGCAGCATCATGCGACGCTCCCCGCTCCCGGGGGCAGCAGCGGCAGGTCGGCGGGTGCGCCGTCGCGGGCGAGCGTCCAGAGCGCGTCGACGTCGAGGTGCGCCTCCACGAGGTCGCCCAAGCGGTCCAGCCGCGCCTCGCGCAGCGCCCCGAAGGACACGTCGGAGTCCGGCAGGGTCGTGCCCGCCGCAGCCGCCACCTCCGCGAGGAACGCGTGCCGGAACGCGTCGCCCTCGAGGCTGCCGTGCCACATCGTGCCCATGACCGCGCCGCGTCGTGCGCCGGCCAGGAACTCCTCGTCGGCACCCCGCGTGATCCGGCCGTGGTGGATCTCGTAGCCCGACGTCGTCGCACCCAGCGCCTCGCCGACGGGGAGCCGGAGCACCTTCTCCGTGCCGAACGTCGTCTCCACGTCGAGCAGCCCCAGACCCTCGACGCTGCGCGGCGTCGACGCCTCGACCGCGTCAGGGTCGTGCACCTGCCGGCCGAGCATCTGGAACCCGCCGCAGATCCCCAGCACTGGGCGCCCGGCCCGCGCGTGCGCGACGACGGCGCGGTCCAGGCCCCGGGACCGCAGCCACGCCAGGTCGTCGATGGTGGCCCGGGTGCCCGGCAGCACCACCAGGTCGGCGTCGGCGACGTCGCGCGGGTCGGACACGAACACCACGTCGACCCCGGGCTCCACGCCGAGGGCGTCGACGTCGGTGAAGTTGCTGATCCGGGGCAGTCGCACCACCGCGACCCGCAGGGCCCCCGCGGTGCCGGAGCGCCTCCCCTCCAGGTCGAGCGCGTCCTCGGAGTCGAGCCACAGCGTCGGGTCCCACGGGAGCACCCCCAGGAACGGCCGACCGGTGAGCTCCGTCAGCCGGCCGAGGCCCGGCTCCAGCAGCGAGACCTCCCCGCGGAACTTGTTGACCACGAACCCCGCCACGAGCGCCTGGTCGGCCGCGTCGAGCAGGGCCACCGTTCCGTGCAGCGCGGCGAACAGCCCGCCGCGGTCGATGTCGCCCACCACGACCACCGGCATCCGCGCGTGCTGCGCGAGCCCGAGGTTCACGTAGTCCGACGCGCGCAGGTTGATCTCGGTCGGCGAACCGGCACCCTCGGCCACGACCACGTCGTGCCGCGCGGCCAGGTCGTCGAACGCCGCGTGGGCCGCCTGCGCGAGGTGGCGCCGCCCCTCGACGAAGTCCGTCGCGTCCACGACCCCGCCGGGCCGACCCATGACCACGGCATGGCTGCGCCGGTCGCTGCCCGGCTTCAGGAGCACCGGGTTCATCGCCACCTCCGGGGTGGCGCGGGCCGCGAGCGCCTGCACCCACTGGGCCCGGCCGATCTCACCGAAGCCGGCGTCGGCGTCGTGCCCCAGCGGGACGACCATCGAGTTGTTCGACATGTTCTGCGCCTTGTAGGGCGCGACCCGGAGGCCGCGGCGCGCGAACGCCCGGCAGATCCCCGTGGTGACCACGCTCTTGCCGGCGTCGGAGGTGGTGCCGGCGACCAGCAGCCCAGGTGTGCGCATCGGGGCCAGCGTAGGCGGTGCCCGCTGGTTCCCATCAACTGATGGGAACCAGCAGCTCACCATGGTTCCCTCCGCTCCCCATCGGGATCATCCGCAGGTGAGCGAGGGAGAACCATGGTGAGTGGACGGCGCGGGCCGCAGACTGTCCCCATGCGTGCCGTCGTCTGCCACGAGCAGGACCTCCAGGTGACCGAGCTGCCCGATCCCGTGCCCGGCCCCGGCCAAGTGCTCCTGAGGGTGCTGCGCACCGGCATCTGCGGGTCCGACCTGCACGCCCGCGTGCACAGCGACGCCACCGCCGACATGGCTGCCGAGGTCGGCTACGACCACTTCATGCGGTCCGGCTCACCCGTCGTCCTCGGCCACGAGTTCGTCGGCGAGGTCGTGTCCTACGGTCCGCGCACCCGCGGTCGGTGGAAGCCGGGCACCCGCGTCGTGTCGATGCCGCTGCTCGAGACCGACGACGGGCTGCACATGACCGGCCTGTCGCCGCACGCGCCCGGCGGCTACGCCGAGCTGATGGTCGTCTCGGAGGCGGTCACGTTCGAGGTGCCCGACGGCGTCGACGTCGAGCACGCCGCCACCACCGAGCCGCTCGCCGTCGCCTGGCACGCCGTGCGCAAGGGTCGGGTGGGCCGCAAGGACGTCGCCGTCGTCGTCGGCTGCGGACCGATCGGCCTCGCCGTCGTCCTCATGCTGAAGGCGCACGGCGTGCGGACCGTGGTGGCCAGCGACTACTCCCCAGGCCGACGCGCGCTGGCCGAGCGGTGCGGCGCCGACGTCGTCGTCGACCCGGCGGTCGAGTCCCCGTGGGACCGCTTCGCCGACGACTCGCGGTACCTGACGACCGCGCCCGACCTCATGCAGCTCGGGATGAGCACCATGAAGCGGCTGCGGGCCGTCCCGTTCCTGCCGTGGCCACGGGTGTTCCAGGCGGCCGAGAAGCTGGGCGCGCTCCCGACCGGTCCGGTCGTCTTCGAGTGCGTGGGCGTGCCCGGCATCATCGAGCAGGTCGTCACCGCAGCTCCGCTGCAGTCGCGCATCGTCGTGGTCGGGGTGTGCATGGAGCCCGACACGTTCCGCCCGTCGATGGCGATCAACAAGGAGGTCGAGCTGCGCTTCGCGTTCTGCTACGACCCGGCCGAGTTCCACACCACGCTGCAGATGATCGCCGCCGGCACGGTCGACCCCTCGCCGCTGCTCACCGGCACCGTGGGGCTCGACGAGGTCGCCGACGCGTTCGCCTGGCTCGCCGACCCAGAGCAGCACGCCAAGATCCTGGTCGACCCGAGCCGCTGACAGCGCTGCGGCCCCACGATTCCCAGGGCGGCATGGGAATCGTGGGACCGCAGTCGTGTCAGGGCGCGTCGGTGGGGCGGGGGAGCGTGAACGGGACGCTGGGCGGCGCCCACTCCTCCTTGCCGAGCCGGGTCATCGGAGCCAGCCGGTCGAACTCGGGGTGGCCGTCGACGAGCACGTGGTCGGCGACGCTGAACAGCAGCACCTCGGCGAGGACGAGGGTGGAGTCGCCGAGCTCCGTGGTCGAGTGCAGCCGGCACTCGATCGACGCGGGGGAGTCGACGACGCGCCGCGGCGCGACCAGCTCGCTCGGCTCGGTGGCCAGCCCCAGTGCCTCGGCCTCGTCGATGCCGTGCTCGTACGGCGCGCTCGACCCGTTGATGGCGTCGGTGAGCGGCTGCGTCGCCAGGTTCACGACCAGCTCGCCGGTCTCGCGCACGTTGCGCAGCGTGTCCTTCTCGCCCACCGACGTGAACGCGAGGATCGGCGGGTTCGCGCACGCGACCGTGAAGAACGAGTGCGGTGCCAGGTTGCCCCGGCCCTGCGCGTCGACCGTGCTGATCCAGGCGATGGGTCGGGGGACGACGAGGGCGGTCATCAGCCGGTACGGCTCGACCCCCTCGTCGCCCACGACGAGCCTGGTGCGCAGGCTCACGGCGCGAGGGTGGCGACGTCGATGACGGCGCGGTAGCGGACGTCGCCGTCGACGACCTTGTCGTAGTACTCGTCGACCTGGTCGGCCGAGATGACCTCGACGGTGGCGGTGATGTCGTGCTCGGCGCAGAAGTCGAGCATCTCCTGCGTCTGCGGCAGACCGCCGACCATCGAGCCCTCGACCGCGCGACGCATGGTGAGCAGCGAGAACGCGCCGACCTCGAGCGCGTCGCTGGGGGCGCCGAGGTTGATCATCCGGCCGCCACGGTCGAGCAGGCCGAGGTACTCATCGAGCGGCACGGAGGCGCCGACGGTGTTGAGGATGATGTCGAAGGAGCCGCGCAGCTTCTTCAGCGCACCCTTCTCCTCGGTGGCGACGTACTCCGACGCGCCGAACGCGAGGCCGTCCTCCTTCTTGGCGTCGGTGCGGCTGAGCACGGTGACCTTCGCGCCGAGCGCGGCAGCGATCTTGACGGCCACGTGGCCGAGCCCGCCCATGCCGATGACGCCGACGCGCGAGCCCTCGGTGACGCCGTGGCGCACCAGCGGGGCGTACGTCGTGATGCCGGCGCACAGCAGCGGCGTCGTGCCGGCGAGGTCGACGCCGTCGGGCACCTTCACCGCGAAGTGGTCGCGGACGACGACCTGCTCGCTGTAGCCGCCGTAGGTCACCTCGCCGTCGTAGGTCTTGGCGGAGTAGGTCTGCACGACGCCCTGGTCGCAGAACTGCTCCTCGCCGTCCTTGCAGGCGTCGCACTCCAGGCAGGAGTCGACGAAGCAGCCGACGCCCACCGTGTCGCCGACGGCGTGCGTGGTGACGTCGGACCCGACCTCCTCGACCGAGCCGATGATCTCGTGACCGGGCGTCATCGGGAAGATCCCGGCGCCCCACTCGTCGCGCGCCTGGTGGATGTCGGAGTGGCAGATCCCGGCGTACTTGATCTTGATGCGCACGTCGTTCGGCTTCAGGTCACGTCGCTCGAGGTCGACGGTCTCGAACGGCTTGCCGGCGTCGGGGACGGACAGGGCGGAGACGGTGGTAGTCATGTCGTCCACGGTAGGCACGCCCCCCGACCCCCGCAGCGCGAGCGAGCAGCATCACCCCCACGTCCCGCCGGTCGAGTAGTCGACGCTGCGACGAAGGAGCTGGCGGAGGCGTATCGAGACCATTCCAAGCGGGCGCTGGGAGTCAAGCCACGCTGAGCCGTTGCCGGGTGGTCTCGATACGCATCCACGGCGCTCGTTCCTCGCGCGTGGCCGCTACTCGACCAGCGGAGGTGTTCGCTGGTCGAGTAGTCGACGTCGCGACGAAGGAGCTGACGGAGACGTATCGAGACCACTCTGGGCGGTCGCTGGGGATTGGCCCGCGCTGAGCTGTTGCCGGTGGTCTCGATACGCAGGGACCTCGCAAGCTCGTCCCTGCTACTCGACCAGCGAAACCTTTCGCTGGTCGAGTGCCTCCACGAGCGCCGGCGAGGGGAGGTGTATCGAGACCACTCTGGGCGGTCGCTGGGAGTTGGTCCACGCTGATCCGTTGCAGGGTGGTCTCGATACGCGGCCACGGCGCTCGTCCCTCGCGCGTGGCCGCGACTCGACCAGCGGACGGTGTCGCTGGGCGAGTCGCGACGCGGCACTACGCTGGGGGCATGTCGTCGCAGCTGACCGTCGCCGAGGCCGCCGCGTTGCTCGGCGTGGCGACGGCGGAGGTGCACCGGCTCATCGCGACCGGGCGGGTCGAGCACCAGCTGGCCTGCTCCGGACGGTGCGAGCTGCTCGTCAGCGCCGAGTCGGTCGAGGCGCTGCGTTCGGCCGCCGGTCGGGCCTGACCTCGACGGTCGTCGCCCTCCTGGGTCGGCGCGCCGGGGCCGCGGTCCCGTGCTTCGATGAGGACGACGACGAGGACGCAGGAGGCATCACATGGGCAGGTTCGACGGCGACGTCGTGATCGTGACGGGCGGCGGGTCCGGCATCGGGGCCGCGACGGCGCGCCGCTTCGCGTCCGAGGGGGCGACGGTGGTCGTCGCGGGACGCCGCGAGGAGAAGCTGCGCGAGGTCGCCGAGTCCGCCGACGGCACCGTCGTGCCGCACCGCTGCGACGTCAGCGACGTGGCGGCGGTCGAGGAGCTCGTCGCCTCGACCGCCGAGACCCACGGCCGGCTCGACGTGCTCGTCAACAACGCCGGCATCGGACCGTCCGGGCCCGTGCCCGACGTCGACCGCGACGCCTGGGACGAGACGCTGGCGATCGTCCTCGGCGGCGTGTTCCACACGTCCCGCGCGGCGCTGCCCCACCTGCTCGAGACGCGCGGCAGCATCGTCAACGTCTCGTCGGTCTCCGGGGTCGGGGGCGACTGGGGCGCCGCCGCCTACAACGCGGCGAAGGGCGGCGTCACGAACCTCACCAGGGCCATGGCGCTCGACCACGCCGAGGCGGGGGTGCGGGTGAACGCGGTCGCACCGAGCCTGACGAAGTCGGAGATGACGGCGGGGATGGCCGACGACCAGGAGCTGCTCGACCGCTTCTGGGACCGGCTCCCGCTCGGTCGCGCGGCCGAGCCCGAGGAGGTCGCGTCGGTGATCGCCTTCCTCGCGAGCGACGACGCCTCGTTCGTCAACGGCGTCGTGCTGCCGGTCGACGGCGGCCTCACGGCGTCGAACGGGCAGCCCCGCCTGGGCTGAGGTCACGGTCCGGGCCCGCGACCCGGACCCACCTTCGAGGGTGTTGGCGCCGCACGCGACGGGCGCAGTCTCGAGGCGGCCGCCTGCCGAGGCGGCTCCGACTCGTGAAGGAGACCCCCATGACCCTCCAGGCGCGCCCGACGGACGTGGTCGACGACCTGCTGGCGACGTACGCCGACGTCGGCGCGGACGCGGCCTACCTCGCGTGCGACCGGCACGACCCGGCCGCGACCGCGTTCGTGCTCGTCGACGACGACCTCGTCGCGACGCCGTTGACGTACGGCGAGCTCGCCGAGGAGTCGCGACGGATGGCGGCCCTGCTGCGCGAGCACGGTGTCGCGCGCGGCGACCGCGTTCCGGTGCTGCTGGGCAAGCGACGTGAGCTGCCCGTGACGCTGCTGGCGCTGTGGCGCCTCGGTGCCGTGCACGTGCCGCTGTTCACGGCGTTCGCCACCGGTGCGATCCGCACGCGGGTGGAGGGGTCGTCGGCCCGCGTCGTCGTCACCGAGCCCGACCAGCGCAGCAAGCTCGACCCGCTGCCGGGGCTCGACGTGCTGGAGGTGGGCCCGGCGCTCGAGCACGAGCTGTCGACCGTCGAGCCGGTCGCCGAGCGGGTGGCGGTCGGCGGCGACGGCACGATCATGCAGCTGTTCACCAGCGGCACGACCGGCAGCCCGAAGCCGGTCACGGTGCCGCTGCGCGCGCTGGCGTCGTTCCACGTCTACCTGCAGCTGTCGCTCGACGTGCGCGAGGACGACGTGTTCTGGAACGCCGCCGACCCGGGCTGGGCGTACGGCCTCTACTACGGGCTGGCTGGTCCTCTCGTGGCCGGTCGGCCCAACGTGCTGCACACCGCCGGGTTCACGCCGGCCGGGACGGTCGCGGTCGTCGAGCGCCTCGGCGTCACGAACTTCGCCGGCGCCCCGACGATGTACCGCGCCATCAGCAAGAGCGGTCTCGTCGAGCACCTGCCGCTGCGGCGGGCGTCGTCGGCGGGCGAGCCCCTGACCCCGGACGTGCTGGCGTGGGCCCGGCGGGTGCTGGGGATCGAGGTGCGCGACCACTACGGCCAGACGGAGCTGGGCATGGTGATCTGCAACAGCTGGAACGACGACGTCGCCCGTCCGGTCAAGGACGGGTCGATGGGGGTGCCGATGCCCGGCTACGCCGCGGACGTCGTCGACGGGCAGATCGCGATCGACGTGCCCGCCAGCCCGCTGTTCTGGTTCGAGGGCTACCACGGCGACCCGGAGAAGACGGCCGAGCGGTTCAGTCCCGACGGCCGCTGGTACCTCACCGCCGACACGGGCTCGGTCGACGAGGACGGCTACTTCCAGTTCACGGCCCGCGACGACGACGTGATCCTGGCGGCGGGCTACCGCATCGGCCCGTTCGACGTCGAGAGCGTGCTCATCACGCACCCGTCGGTCGTCGACGTCGCCGTTGTCGGGCGGCCGGACCCCGAGGGGGTCCGCGGCGAGGTCGTGGAGGCGTTCGTGGTGCTGGCCGATGGGGTGCAGGACGGGCCGGAGCTGCACGCCGAGCTGACCGCCCTGGTGCGCGACGGCTACTCGCGGCACGCCTACCCGCGGCGCATCCACGTGCTCGACGCGCTGCCGAAGACGCCGAGCGGCAAGGTCCAGCGGTACCTGCTGCGCTCGCTGTGACGAGGCAAGGGGCGACGATCCGCTCGTACCCTCGAAAGGAGGGAGGGCGTGACGTGAGGGGCCTGGCTCGCTACTGTGACCGGCGACACAGGAGGTGCCCGATGCCCGACCACCTGGCCCCGCAGGAGGTCCTCTCGCGGGGGCTCGACGACCTGCGCCGCGTGACCGGCCTGCCGCTGGTCATGGGCGGGCTCGTGCGCAGCCGCGAGCACTTCACGATCTCCGAGCTCCGCGGGGCGCTGACCACGTCGCTGCACCAGCTGCGGGTGCGTCAGGGGGAGGGCCTGGGCGGCAAGACGCTGGCCACCCGTCGGCCGGCGGCGGTCAGCGCCTACCCGCGCTCGGCGGCGATCACCCACCGCTACGACCGTTGGGTGGCACCCGAGCGGCTGCAGTCGGTGGTGAGCATCCCCGTGGGTGCGGAGGGACGGCAGCCGTCGGCGATCGTCTACCTGTGCGACCGGCGCAGCGAGCGGCTCGGTCTCGCCGTCGTCGACGCGGCGCGACCCGTGCTCGCGGGCCTCGCCGCCGACCTCGGGGCGGCCACGGCCGTCGAGGAGCGGGTGCGGGCGATCAGCCTGCGGGCCGCGCCGGCGACCGACGACCCGCACGACCTGGCGCGCGAGCTCCGGCAGGTGGCGGATCTGACCACCGACCCGAGCACGCGAGCGCGCTTGGAGGCCGTGCTCGCGCGACTGCCCGGCCAGGGCGCGAGACGCCCGGCCGGCCCCCATCCGCTGGGTCGACGCGAGGTGGAGGTGCTGCGGCTGGCCGAGGAGGGTGCGACGAACGTCGAGATCGCCGACGCGCTCGGCCTCGTCGAGAGCACCGTGAAGTCCTACATGAAGTCGGCGATGGCGAAGCTCGGCGCGGAGAACCGCGTCAAGGCGGCCCGCGCCGCCAGGACGCAGGGCCTGCTCGACTGAGGGGCCGCGCGCCCACCTCCATCCCGCCGCGTCCTGCGGACCTGATGACGGTCCTCGCCGCGCAGATCGTCACGAGGTGCACACGCCGCGGGGTGGGTGGGGCCTAGGCGTCGACGTGCGGCAGGGGCAGCGCGCAGAGCCGCTCGGCCTCGGCCGCGTCGAGCCCGAGCATGCGCAGCAGCTGGCCGGTCAGCTCCTCGACGTCGTCGACGGCGACCAGGTCGGGGTGCGACGAGCGCAGGCGCAGGAAGCCGAGGAGGGATCCCCCCACGGTGCTGAGGGCCAGCGGCAGGTGGGTGACGGTGAAGCGTCCGGCCGCCATCGCGTCCGCGAGGTCGCGCGTGGCCCGCGGCGCGAGACCGTCCTCGAGGTCGAGCAGGTCGAGGCCGAACTGGTTGAGCACGTCGGCGAGCGCGGGGTGGGTCCAGGCGAGCCGCGCCGAGATCCGGAACGACAGCGCGAAGCGGGTGGCCGGGTCGTCCGTGTCGGCGACGGCGGCGTCGATGAGCCGGGCCCACTCCTCCAGCACGTGGGCGGTCGCGGCCTGGAAGAGCTCCTCCTTGCTCGTGAAGTGGTTGTAGAAGGAGCCGAAGCCGACGTCGGCCGCGTCGGTGATCTGCTGGATGGTGGCCGTCGCGGCGCTGCCGTCGACGATGAGCCGCTCCGCCGCGGCGAGCAGGGCCGCGCGCGTGCGCGCCCGTCGTCGGTCGACGCGGGGGCCGTCGCTCGTGCTCGTGCCGTCGCGCATCTCGTCCCTCCTCCGCTGCCGTCGGGCCAGCCTAGTGGTCGGCTCGTGCGGTCCTGGGGCTTGTCCCGACCACGGCCAGCACCTATATTGATGATCTCATCAGAAATGTAGGGATTCATCAGATGTTGGCACCCGACCTTGCGCACGACGCCAGCCACGAGCACGCCCACGACCACAGCCACCGCGACCTGCACAGCGAGCAGGGGCGTCGGCCGGGCGAGCACGTGGGCCGGTCGGCGCAGCCGGTGATCAAGGTGCGCGACCTCGCGTGGCTGGAGTTCGAGAAGCCCGACCTCGCGGCTGCGGAGGTGTTCGCGCACGCGTTCGGGTTCAGCACGACCTACCGGAGCGCGACCGAGTTGAACCTGCGGGGCGCGCTGCCCGGCGCGCCGTGCGTGGTCGTGCGGAAAGGTCGGGGGTCGCGGTTCGTGGGACCGGCGTTCGCCGCCGAGACGGCTGACCTGCTGCGGCTCTCGGAGCACACCGGCGTGCCCGTCCGTCGCCTCCCCGAGCACCTCGGCGGCCACGTGGTCGACCTGCGCGAGCCCGCGGGCGCGCGCGTGCGGGTCGTCGCCGACGTCGTCGAGCACCCCGCGCTGCCGACGCAGCAGCCGCAGACGCTCAACGTCGGGTCGGACGTCGAGCGGGTCAACGCCACGCAGCGCCCGCCGCGGCAGCCGGCCGTCGTGGAGCGCCTCGGCCACGTGGTCCTGCAGTCCGACCGCTACCTCGCCTCGCTCGACTGGTACCTCGACCACCTGGGCCTGATCGTCTCGGACTTCCTGTTCTTCCCGGGCCAGCGTGACCGCGGCCCGACGATGGCCTTCATCCGCTGCGACCGGGGCAGCGAGCCCGCCGACCACCACACGCTGGCCATGACCCTCGGACCCCGCAGCCGCTACGTGCACTCCGCGTACCAGGTGGCCGACCTCGACGCGCTCGCCGCCGGCGGCGAGCACCTGCGCGACCTCGGCTACCGGCACTCCTGGGGCATCGGCCGGCACATCCAGGGCAGCCAGCTGTTCGACTACTGGCGCGACCCCGACGGCTTCCTCGTCGAGCACTTCAGCGACGGCGACCGCTTCGACGCCTCCCTCGAGCCGGGCTGGGCCGAGATGACGGCCAGCGGCCTCGCCCAGTGGGGCCCGCCCGCCACCGCCGACTTCCTCGGGGTCGCACCCGGCAAGGAGTCGCTGCGGGAGCTGCTGTCGATGACCACCGCCCTGCGCTCGGACAACGAGTTCGACCTCGACCGCCTCCTCGGACTGATGAAAGTGGCCCGCTCATGACCCTCCCCGTCCTCCGCACCGCCGACGCGTGGTGGCTGCGCCGCCCCGACGGTGCCGTCCGCGTCGCGACGTCGGCGACGACGACCGCCGAGCTCCTCGCCGACCGGGCCGCCGTGCTCGCGGCCCGCGACGGCGGCGACCCCGTGCCGGTCGACTCGCTCGCCCTCGTCTCTCCGGTCACCGCGCCGTGCCGCGTGGTCGCCCAGATGGCGAACTACGCCAGCCACGCGAAGGACGCGGGCATGGACCCGTCGCGGGTGCCGCTCGCCTTCTTCCGCAAGTCGTCGGGCTCGATCAGCGGCCCGTCCGACCCGATCGTGCGGCCCGCGCACGTGACGCTGCTCGACTACGAGGTCGAGCTGGGCCTCGTGGTCGGCCGCGCGGTCACGGCGGGGGAGGAGGTCGCAGCCTCCGACCTGCCCGACCTCGTCGCCGCGCTCGTGGTGGCGAACGACGTCTCCGCGCGGGACCTCCAGCTGCCCAAGACGCAGTTCTACGAGTCCAAGTCCTACCGCACGTTCACCCCGGTCGGCCCGGTCCTGCTGGTCCTCGAGGACGGCGAGCTCGAGCGTCTGCCCGAGCTGCGGCTGCGGCTGTGGGTCGACGGCGAGCTGCGCCAGGACGAGCTGGCCTCCGACATGATCTACCGCCCCGCCGAGGCCCTCGCCGCCCTCGCGCGGTTCCAGGACCTCGCACCCGGCGACCTCGTCCTCACCGGCACGCCGGCGGGCACCGCGCTGAGCGCTCCGCCGGCCATCGTCGAGAAGGTGGGAGCCCTCCTCCCGCCGCACGTGAAGTGGCGGATCTTCCTCGGCAAGCAGGTGAAGGACCGGCGCTACCTGCAGGACGGCAACCTCGTCGAGGCGTCCATCGCCACCGACGACGGTGCGCTCGACCTCGGTGCCCAGCGCACGGTGGTGCGGTGGACGCGATGAGCGTCGCGACGGTGCTCCTCGTCGTCGTCAGCGTCGTGCTCGGGGCGACCGGGCTGCTCAAGCTGGTCGCCGCGACGCCGATGCGTGAGCGTGCGCAGCACTTGGGCTACCCGGTCGCGGCGTTCCGTGCGGCGGGCGCCTTGGAGCTGCTTGGCGTGGCAGGCCTGTGGGTGGGCCGCGCCGCGTCGGGTCCGCTCGCGACGACCGCGCTCGTGGCGCTGCTCGTCCTCATGGCCGGCGCGGTCGTGTCGCACCTGCGCGTCGGGGACGGCATCGCGGCCGTGGCGCCGGCGCTCGTGGTGGCGGCGCTGCTCGTGGCGCTCCTGGCGCTGGGCGTCGCACCGTGAGCCCGACGCTGCCCGTCGTCGTGGTCGGTGCCGGCCCCACCGGCAGCGCCGCCGCCCTGGCCCTCGCGGCGCGCGGCGTGCGCTCGGTGGTGGTCGAGCGGTGGCCCGAGGTGTACCCGCAGCCGCGCGCCGTGCACCTGGACGACGAGGTCTACCGGGTGCTCGTGCGGCTCGGGCTCGAGGACGACCTGGCCCGGCTGACCCGCCCGTGCGCCGGCCTGCGCCTCGTCGACGCCGACCTGCGGGTGCTGGCCTCGTTCGACCGCTCGGGCGCGTCGCCGGGGACGGGCTACCCGCGGGCGAACATGTTCGACCAGCCGGTGCTCGACGCCGTGCTCCGCGAGCGGCTGCGCTCGACTCCGGAGGTCACGTTGCTCACGGGCCGCGAGGTGGTCGGTGTCGAGCAGGAGTCGGCCGACCATGTGGTGGTGCTGCACCGCCCGCTCGACGACGACGGGCCGCAGGAGCGACTCGAGGCGTCGTTCCTGCTCGGCTGCGACGGTGCCAACAGCGTCGTTCGGCGGGAGGTCGGCGGTCGGATGGTCGACCTCGGCTTCGAGCAGCGCTGGCTCGTGGTCGACGTCGACACCGACGTCGACCTCGGCCACTGGGACGGCGTGCACCAGGTCTGCGACAGCACCCGGGCCGCCACCTTCATGCGTGTCGGCGCGCGCCGGTACCGGTGGGAGCTGCGGCTGCTCGACGACGAGACCGCCGACGACCTCGCGTCGCTGCCGGCGGTGCTCCCGCTGCTGCGTCCGTGGCTCGGCGCCGTCGACGCGGCCGACCTGCAGCTCGTCCGCTCGACGGGCTACACGTTCCGCGCCGCGGTCGCGGAGCGGTGGAGGTGGGACCGCGTGCTCGTGCTGGGCGACGCGGCACACCTGACGCCACCGTTCGTCGGCCAGGGCATGGGCGCGGGCATCCGCGACGTCGACAACCTCGTCTGGAAGGTCGCGGGCGTGCTCGACGGCTCGCTGCCGGCCGACGTGCTCGACACCTACGAGGTCGAGCGCTCCGCGCACGCCCGGGCGATGATCCTGCTGGCCCGTCGGGTCGGCGTGCTCATGAGCTCCGGCGGTCGGGTGGGCGACCACGCGCGCGGGGTCGTGCTCCCGATCGTCGCCCGGTCGGCGAGGCTCTACGCCGGTGCGGTGGACAGCGCCACGCCCGCGCTGGTGCGTTCCTCCCTCGTGCTGAGGTCGCGCGGCGACCGGCTGGCGGGGCGCCTGTGCCCGAACGTGACCGGCGGCGGAGCGACCCTCGACCGCCTGGTCGGCCTCCGGTGGGCCCTCGTCACGTCGAAGCCGCCGTCGCCGTCGGTCGCGGAGGAGCTCGCGTCGCGCGACGTGGCCGTCGTCGAGGTCGGCCCTGCCGCGGGTGGGACCCTCGACGGCCTCGCCACCTGGCTCGCCGAGGCGGGCTGCGCCGCCGCCCTCGTGCGACCCGACCGCACCGTCATGGCGTCCGGGCCCGACCTGCCCGCGCTGGTCGCGACCGCGACGTCCCTCCTGCTGCCCGCCCGGACCGAGGCCCTCGTATGAAGCCGACAGCACCCACCTACCGTCCCGACGTCTACGCCACCCGGGCGATCCTCGACCCCTACCCGCACTACCGACGCATGCGTGAGCTCGGTCCGGTCGTGTGGCTGCCGCGGCAGCGCGCGCACGCCGTCGTGCACCACGCGCCCTGCAAGGAGGTGCTGCTCGCCGACGACCGGTTCCGGTCGGAGCGGGGCGTGGCGCTCAACCCGGTGGCCAACCGGCTCAGCCGCGGCACGACCCTCAACAGCGACGACGCCGACCACGAGCGCCGACGTCGTCTGCTCGCCGGCCGGCTGACACCGAAGGCGCTGCGGTCGATGCGCGAAGAGGTCGAGCTGCGCGCGGACGCCGTCGTCGAGGCCGCCGTGTCGCGCGGCGAGGTCGACGGTGTCGTCGACGTCGCCCGCGCGCTGCCGACGTCGTTCGTGCCCGACCTGATCGGCTGGCCGCGCGAGGGCCGGGAGCACCTCCTGCCCTGGGCCGGGGCGACCTTCGACTGCCTGGGCCCGGCGAACGCACGGACGCTCCGCGCGGCACCGCGGACCCTGCGCATGATGCGCTTCGCCCGCTCCGTCGTGCGTCGCGGCGACGTGCTGCCGGGGTCGATGGGCGCCGACCTGCTCGCGAAGGTCGAGTCCGGCGAGGTCCGTCGCGAGGAGTGCCCGGCGCTCATGATCGACTACCTGGCACCGTCGCTCGACACGACGATCAGCGCGATCGCGAGCACACTCTGGCTGCTCGCGACGCACCCCGACCAGTGGCAGGCGCTGCGCGCCGACCCGTCCCTCGTCCCCAACGCGGTCAACGAGGTCGTGCGCGTGGAGTCGCCGCTGCGTGCGTTCTCGCGCTGGGTCGCCGCTGACACCGAGGTCGCCGGCACGCCGCTGCACCGTGGGTCGCGCGTGGTGGTGCTCTACGCCTCCGCCAACCGCGACGAGCGCGTCTGGGACCGGCCCGACGACGTCGACGTCACCCGCGACGCCAGCCAGCAGCTCGGGTTCGGCCAGGGCGTGCACGGCTGCGCGGGCCAGGGCCTCGCCCGCCTGGAGACGCAGGCGATCCTGCGCTCGCTGCTGGAGCGCGTCGACCGGCTCGAGCTCACGGGCTCCCCGACCTGGGGCCGCAACAACATCATCCACTCGCTCGACCGGCTGCCGCTGCGGCTGGTCCCTCTCCGAAAGGCCGCACCATGAGGATCATCGCCGACTACGACCGCTGCGAGGGCCACGGGCTCTGCGTCGACCAGGCGCCCGAGGTCTTCGACCTCGACGACGACGGCGAGCTCGTGCACCACCTCGAGGACCAGGACGTGCCTGCGGCGCTGGAGGAGGCGGCGGGGCGCGCCGTCGACTCCTGCCCGGTGGCCGCCCTGCGGCGCGCGTGAGCACCCGTCCGCCGCGTCGGGTGCTGGTCGTCGGCGGGTCGACGGCGGGGTCCACCGCGCTGCGCGAGCTGCGCCGCCGGGGCTTCGACGGTCGGCTCACCCTGCTCGACCCGCTCGACGGCACCCATCGTCCGCCGTTGTCGAAGGCCGTCCTGGCCGACGCGGCGCACGAGGCGTCGGTGCTCATGGACCTCGGGTCGCTCGACGTCGTCCGCGTGCCGTCGGCGGCGGCCTCGCTCGACGTCGACGCCCGCGTGGTGACCGAAGTCGACGGCGGCGAGCACGGCTACGACGCGTTGCTCGTGGCCACGGGCGGCCGAGCACGACGGCTCGCTACGGCGGGTCAGGACGGCGAGCTGGTGCTGCGGACGGTCGCCGACGCGCGGCTGCTGCGCGAGCGGCTCGCGGCGGCGGCCTCGGTCGTGGTGGTCGGGGCAGGGTTCCTCGGGCTGGAGGTGGCCACGGCCGCACGGCGGACCGCGGCGACGGTGACCGTCATCGACCCGGAGCCGCCCCTCGTGCGGCTGCTCGGCGACCACCTCGCGACCGTGCTGGTGGGACGCGCGACCGACTACGGCATCACCCTCCGGCGCTCCGCGGTGCGCCTGCACGGCAGCCCGGTGCGCGGCGTGGAGCTGGACGACGGCAGCGTGCTCGAGGCCGACGTCGTCGTGACCTGCGCCGGCGACGTGCCCGAGACCGCCTGGCTGGAGGGCAGCGGTGTGGCCGCACCGCAGGGCGTGCCGGTGGACGCGTCGTGCCGCAGCCGTCGGGACGGCGTGTGGGCGGCCGGCGACGTCGCGGCACCCGTCGTCGACGGTGTGGCCGTGCGCCGACCGCTCTGGGCCAACGCGGTCACCCAGGGTCGGGTGGCGGCGGCGTCGATGCTCGGCCAGGAGGTCGACGCCCCGGTCCTCGACGACTACGCCTGGACCGAGGTCGCCGGGACGTCGCTGAAGGTGGTCGGACGGCTGCCCTGCTCCGGCACGCCCCGGGTCCTCGAGGAGTCCGCGGACGGCGGTCGGCTGCTCGCCTTCGGCGCCGACACGGTGGCGGCGGTCGGGCTCCGGCGCCCCGTCCCGCGGCTGCGTCGAGCGCTGGCCGAGCTCAAGGCGTCCGGGGCCTGAAGCCCAACGCCGGACCTCAGCCCACCCGCTCCGCTGCGGCCCGACCGGCGACGCGGCCGGAGAAGAGGCAGCCACCGAGGAAGGTGCCCTCGAGGGCGTTGTAGCCCATCATCCCGCCTCCGCCGAAGCCGCTGACCTCACCGGCCGCGTAGAGCCCGGGCAGGGGCGCGCCGTCGCTCGTCAGGCAGCGGCCGGAGAGGTCGGTCTCCAGGCCGCCGAGGGTCTTGCGGGTGAGGATGTTGAGACGGACGGCGATGAGCGGTCCGTTCTTCGGGTCGAGGAAGCGGTGCGGCGTGGCGACGCGGACCAGCTTGTCGCCGCGGTAGCGCCGCGCGCCGCGCATCGCGGTGATCTGCGCGTCCTTCGTGAAGTCGTTGTCGATCTCGCGGTCGCGCGCCTCGACGAGCCGACGCAGCGCGTCGACGTCGACCGTCGCGTCGTCGTCACCGACGCGGTTCATGCCGGCGACGAGCTCCTCGAGCGTGTCGGCGACGACGAAGTCCTCGCCGTGCGTCTTGAACTTCTCGATCGGTCCCGGTGCGCCAGGACGGACGCGCGAGAGCAGCAGCTTGACGTCCTTGCCGGTGAGGTCGGGGTTCTGCTCCGAGCCGGAGAGCGCGAACTCCTTCTCGATGACCTTCTGGGTGAGCACGAACCACGAGTAGTCGTGGCCGGTGCCGCGCAGGTACCGCAGGGTGCCGAGGGTGTCGAAGCCCGGGAAGTACGGCGCGGGCAGCCGGGCGCCGGTCGCGTCGAGCCAGAGCGACGACGGCCCGGGCAGGATGCGGATGCCGTGGTTCTCCCACACCGGGTCCCAGTTGCGCAGGCCCTCCACGTACGCCCAGAGCCGGTCGGGGTTGATGACCGAGGCGCCCGCGTCCTGCGTGACGGCGAGCATGCGACCGTCCACGTGGGCCGGCACGCCGGCGACCATCGTGGCCGGGGGAGTGCCGAGCCGCTCGGGCCAGACCTTGCGGACGAGGTCGTGGTTGCCGCCGATGCCGCCCGACGTCACGATCACGGCCTGCGCACGCAGCTCGAAGTCGCCGACCACGGTGCGGCTCGACGCGACGCCACGGTCGACGCCGGTGGGCTCGAGCAACGATCCGTGGGCGCCGACCACCACGCCGTCCTCGACGACGAGGCCGTCGACCTGGTGGCGGAAGGCGAACCGGATGCGTCCGGTCGTCACGTGCTCGCGGACGCGTCGCTCGAACGGGGCGACGACGCCGGGCCCGGTGCCCCACGTCAGGTGGAAGCGGGGCACGGAGTTGCCGTGGCCCTCGGCCCGACCGTCGCCGCGCTCCGCCCACCCCACGACGGGGAAGAGCCGCAGGCCCATGCCGTGCAGCCACGACCGCTTCTCGCCGGCGGCGAAGTCGAGGTAGGCCTCGGCCCAGCGCCGCGGCCATGCGTCCTCCGCGCGGTCGAACTGCGCGCTGCCCATCCAGTCCTGCTCGGCGAGCTCGCGGGAGTCCTTGACGCCCATGCGCCGCTGCTCCGGGGAGTCGACGAGGAACAGTCCACCGAGGCTCCAGAACGCCTGCCCGCCGAGGTTCTGCTCGCCCTCCTGGTCGAGCAGCAGCACGCTGCGACCACGGTCGGCGGCCTCCGCCGCGGCGACGAGACCGGCCAGGCCGGCTCCGATGACGATGACGTCGGCGTCCATGCGTGCTCCTTCGTGTGCGAGCCGGGTGCGGGGTCGCTGTCACCTAGGATGCATTCGCAGGGCGCGAGGGACCATGGTCTTCATCATCTGGTGAGCAACGACGTCGCGTGCAAGTGACAGGAGGACCGATGGGGTCGGTGCAGCGACGGGCCGTGCAGGCGCGGGTGCTCGCCGACGGTGGACGCCTCGCGCCGCGCATCGCCGACGCCCTGCAGCGCGAGATCCCCGCGTACGCGTCGCTCGGCGAGGCCCAGCGGCGCGAGACCGAGGCGATCAGCCTCTGGGGCGTGCAGCGTCTGCTCGAGCTCTGGGTGGAGGACGGTCGGCTCGGCGACGCTGACCTCCGCCAGTTCCACGGCATCGGCGTGGCCCGCGGGACCGACGGGCGGCCGCTGTCGGCGGTGCTGCGCGCCTACCGGGTCGCCGCGGTCGAGGCGAGCGGGCTCGTGCGCGACAGCGGTGTGGCGGAGCTCGACGTCGAGGACGTGCTGGCCATGAACGTCGTGCTGCTGGAGTCGCTCGACGCCCTGTCCGAAGCACTGTCGGCGGGATACGCGGCCGCGATGGAGCGCCTCGCGACCGACCGCGACGAGGTGGTGCGCGCACTGACGCAGGACCTGCTCGCCGGTCGCCAGACCTCGGCGGCGGCGCTCGCGGACCGCACCCGCCTGCTCGACCTCACGCTCCCGGCCCGGCTGACGATGACGGTGGTCGGTGCCGCGGGGAGCGACGTGACCGCGGGTGACGTCGCCCAGCTGCTGGCGTCGGCGGACATCGACGGGCTGGTGCTCTCGACGACGCGTCAGGGTGTCGGCGTCGTCCTGCACGAGCGACCGCTCGACCTCGGCGTCGACGTGCGGTCCCGCGCGTGGCGCACCTGCCGGATCGACGACGTCGCCCTTGCCGATCTTCCCGCGACGTTCCGGCTCGCCGAGGTGGCGGTGCGCCACGCCCCGCCCGGCCTGGACAGCACACCTGCGATGGTCGAGGCCGACGCGCTGCTGGTGGCGCTGCTGCACGGGCAGCCGCCGGTGGACCCTCGGACCCTGGCCGAGGCGGCCCTGCGCCCACTGCTGGAGCCCGACCAGGCGCACCTCCTGGCCGGTCTGCGGGAGTTCCTCGAGCACGGGTCGGCCGTGGCGGCGGCCGACGCGCTCGGTCTGCACCCGCAGTCGATGCGCTACCGGTTGCGACGGGTGCGCGAGACCACGGGCCGCGACCTCGGCTCGGCGTGGGACCGGCTGCTGCTCGCGACCGCGGTGGCGGTGCTCTCGCTGCAGCCCTGAGGGTGGGGCGTGGTTCGATGGGCGCGTGGCCGACCCAGACCTCCTCGTCGAGCGCTACCTCGCGGCCCTGGAGGCTGCCGACCTCGACGCCGTGCTCGCCCTGTTCGCGCCGGACGCGACGGTCGTGTCGCCGCTGTACGGCACGCTGCCGGCCCGCGAGTTCTATCCCGTCCTGTTCGCCGACACGGCGGAGTCGCGCCTGACCCTGAAGGCGACCATGCGCGGGACGCGCGACGGCCGCGACCTGGTGAGCTTCTGGTTCGACTTCGACTGGACGCTCGCCTCGGGCGAGCCGGCCCCGTTCTCGGTGGTCGACGTCGCCGAGCTGGATGAGGAGGGACGGATCGAGCGGCTCACGATCGTCTACGACACCGCCCCCATCCGCGGGGCGTTCGACCGCCAGCGGCCCGACGTCGACCAGGACGAGGCGACTGCCGGAGCCTGAGTCCCCGGTGACCGTGCGCCCGTCGCGACCTGGCGATCGAGCGGGTCGTCCCCCGGAATGCGACCCTGGCCCTCGAGGACGGCTCCTACTCTTGAGCGGTGTCACGCACCACGAAGAGCTGGAACGGCCGATGACGACCCGCATCCGCGCAGGCGCCGTGGCGGCGCTCGCCGCTGCCCTGCTCGCCGGTGCTGTCTGCGCGACCTTCGCGTCGCCGGACACCACGCCCTCCTTGGTGTTCCGAGCGATCCCCGTGGCAACGGTCGTCGTCCCAGGACTTCTGGTCGCAGCAACTCAGCTCTCGGCTCTGCAGCAGCGGAGCAAGCGCTACGTGACGGCCGTCCAGGTCGTGGTCGGCCTGCTGTGCCTGGCAGCCGTCGCTCTCCTGGAGCTGGGCGGTGAGACGGACATCGGCGGCGGGATGGCGCTGCTCGCGGCCCTCTGGCTGCTGATCCTCACGACGGCGGTGACCTGCCTCATCGTTGCCTCGGTGGCGGGGGACGAGCCCGCCCGACCGTGAGGTAGTCGTCGTCTCCTCGCCCGTGATCGCCCCGGTGCGACCGCGCCGACGGTGTGGACGCGCGAGGGAAGCCCGCCAACGTGCCAGCCTCGCGCGCGTCGGCCATGTTTCGCGATCCCGGCGTGGAAACAGCCAGGTTGCGCAGACCTTCCGGCGACGTAGTCCGACGGTGACCAGTCCGAAACATCCCGGGCGCTGAATGGAGGCATGCCTCCCGCACCGCTCGACGCGCACCGCCACATCGGCGAGCTGCCTGCGTTCCCGTTCTACGGAGGCCCGCCGATCCGGGCCGACGTCACGGCCAAGGCGACGGTGCGCGACTTCCTGCAGACCCTCGATGACGAGGGGACCGAGCGGACGCTGGTGCTGCCGAACTACGGCGTGCCCGTGCCGGACGCCGCCTTCGACCTGAACCCGCTCGCGCTCGAGGCCGCGCAGCGCGACGACCGGGTGAGCTGCGGACTGTGGGTCTCGCCGAAGGCGTCCGACGCCGAGCGCAACACCGCCGCGCTAGCCCTCGTCGGCGAGCAGGGCGTCAAGGCCCTCAAGACCAGCTTCCTGCTCGGCGGCAGCCCCACCGACCCCGACTGCGCCGAGGAGATCGACCGCATCTTCACCACGGCCGCCGAGCACGACCTCGTCGTCCACGTGCACACCTCGCCCGGCGCGGCCTCCGACGTCGACCAGGTCGGCACGCTCGTCGACCGCTACGGCGACGACACCAAGATCCACCTCGTCCACCTCGGGGGCGGGATGAGCGGACACATGAAGCTCATCGGCGGCCGGCTCTTCGACTGGATCGAGGCCGGCAAGAAGGTCTATACCGACACCAGCTGGACCATCGGCTTCGCTCCCGCCTGGCTCGTGCAGGAGATCGAGCGCCGCGGCGTCGGGCACGACCGGATCCTCTTCGCCAGCGACGCCCCGTGGGGCGACTTCGCGGGCGAGCACGCCCGCCTCGCCGCAGCAGCCGGCGACGGCGAGCTCGCCGACCTGTTCTTCCGGCGCAACTTCGAGGCGCTCTACGGCACCTGACCCCCTGATCCCTGGCCGCGGCTCGCCGGCCAGTGCACGACCCGCACGACCCCACACCGCACTACCCCATCCCAAACCGCACCAGGAGAAGGCCATGACCGACATCGACGACCAGATCGCCCAGAACATCGCCGCCTCGCTCGCGGAGATCCCGCACCCGTCGCAGGCGAAGGGCACCAACCTCTACGGCTCGACCAAGATCTTCCCCGACTACCAGGCGGAGGACGGCGAGAGCTACTTCACGCTCGTCCACGGCATCCCGCACGAGTCGAGCGTCAGCTTCGTCGCGATCTTGCAGGCCACCCGCGCCCTGCGGAAGGGCTTCGACTCCGCGATGTACTTCTACGGCCCCGGCACCCTCGCGTGCATGGCCACCCGCGGCTTCCCGACGACGGGCGACGCCGGGTTCCCGGGCGAGCTGAACATGAACGCCTCGCTCGATACGTTCATCGCCGAGGGCGGCACCGTGTTCTGCTGTCGCTTCGGTCTCGCCCTGCACGGTCTGCGCGAGGAGGACCTCATCGAGGGCGTCATCCCGGCGCACCCGCTCGACGTCCAGGACGCGCTGATCCACTACGCGCGCAAGGGCGCCATCATCAACTCGACCTACAACCTCTGAGGGCACGGCCATGACCGCCCTCCCCGATCTCGCCGCCCAGAGCCCGGCACCCCTGCCGGGCCCTGAGCAGGGCTCGCGCACGTCGACCCGCGTCGACGTCGCCATCCAGGGCATCCGGCTGCTCGACGCGCCGCTCACGCGGCCGAACGGCGCGGGACCGAGCGCCGACGGCCACGTGCTGCTCGACGGGGTCGGTGCGGCCATTCCCCTCAACCCGCGGAGCCCGTACTCGGTGTCCGGCGGCCGCCTCCTGCTCGACGGGGCCGACACCGGCCTCGGCGTGGAGGCGGTCGGCCGGCCCCGGTTCTACGACCTCCAGACCGCCGACGGGGTGAGCTACGAGAAGATCGCCCGCCTGCACGCCGCGAACGTGCTGGCCACGACGGTGGTGCAGACCTGCGCCCGCTACGACGAGTCGGAGCGGTGCCGGTTCTGCGCCATCGAGCAGTCGCTGGAGCAGGGCTCGACCATCGCGGTCAAGACGCCGCAGCAGGTGGCCGAGGTCGCCCTGGCGGCGGTGGAGCTCGACGGCGTGACGCAGATGGTCATGACCACCGGCACCTCCCGGGGACGCGACCGCGGCGCCACCCACCTCGCCCGGTGCGTGCGCGCCGTGCACGAGGTGCTGCCCGACCTCCCGATCCAGGTGCAGATCGAGCCGCCGGGCGACCTCGCCTCGATCGCCGAGCTGCGCGAGGCGGGCGCGCGGTCCATCGGCATCCACGTGGAGTCGCTCGACGACGACGTCCGTCGGCGCTGGATGCCCGGCAAGTCCACGGTGTCCCTCGACGAGTACCGCGCCGCCTGGCGCGAGGCGGTGCGCGTCTTCGGACACAACCAGGTCTCGACCTACCTGCTCGTCGGGCTCGGCGAGGACCCCGACGAGCTGGTCGCCGGGGCCCGCGAGCTCATCGACATGGGCGTGTACCCGTTCGTCGTCCCGTTCCGTCCGCTGGAGGGGACGCTCGCGACCGACGTCGACCACGTCGCCGCGCCCGCGACCGCCGACGTCGGGCGCGTGACCCGCCAGGTCGCGACGGCGCTGCGCGTCGCCGGCATGGCGGGGTCGGACCAGGCGGCGGGCTGCGCCGCCTGCGGTGCCTGCTCGGCGCTCAGCTGTGAAGGAGCCTGACATGACCTTCGAGATCGACCACGGCATCCTCACCGGCAGGCGTCCCGCGTCGACCGCGCCTGCGGACTACATCGTCGTGCAGGCCGACGCGACGCAGCGCGAGGCCTACCGACGGCTCCGGCGCGACGTGTTCGTGCGGGAGCAGGGTCTGTTCACGACGACCGACCACGACCGCGCCGACGACGACCCGCGCACCGTCGTGCTGGTGGCCCGCTCGATCGCCGGCGAGGTGCTCGGCGGGGTGCGGCTGCACCCGGCCCCGCACACCTCCACCGAGGAGCGCGACCTCGGCTGGTGGCGGGGCAGCCGGCTGGCCGTGCGGCCCGACGTGCGGGGCGCGACCGGTGTCGGCTCGGCGCTGGTCCGCGCCGCCTGCGCCTGGGCGGAGTCGCTCGGCGCGCTGCGCTTCGACGCGGTCGTGCAGACCCAGCACCACCCCCTGTTCACCCGGCTCGGCTGGACCACCACGGGCGACGTCGAGCTCCAGGGCCGTCCGCACGTGATGCTCTCGTGGCCCATCGCGCGGGTCCAGCGGCTGGCCGAGGCCACGAAGTCGCCGCTCGGCAGCCTCCTCGCCGGCCTGGGCGCACCCGAGGGAGGTGCGCCCGCACCCGGCTTCTGGGGCGACGACGGCGCCCCCGTGCCGGGGTCCGACCTGGTGGCGGCCTGCGACGCGATCCTGCCCACGATGGTCGAGCGCGACCCCGAGTGGGCCGGCTGGTGCGCGGCGCTGGTCAACCTCAACGACCTCGCGGCCATGGGCGCGACGCCCGTGGGCCTGCTCGACGCCGTCGGGGCCCGCGACGCGTCGTTCGCCCGACGGGTCCTGGCCGGTCTGCGCGCCGCGTCGGAGGCGTGGGGCGTCCCGGTGCTCGGCGGCCACACGCAGCTGGGCGTCGCCCCGGCGCTCAGCGTCACCGCCCTCGGCCGCACCGACCGGCCCGTGCCCGGCGGCGGTGCCCGGCCGGGCGAGGAGGTCCGGCTGACCGCCGACCTCGGCGGCGGGTGGCGACCGGGCTACACCGGGTCGCAGTGGGACTCCTCGTCGCACCGCTCGCCCGGGGAGCTGCGCGCCCTCGGGCGCGTCGTCGCCGACCTGCGGCCCGCCGCCGCCAAGGACGTCAGCATGAGCGGCCTGGTCGGCACCACCGGCATGCTCGCCGAGGCGAGCGGGGTCCGCGTCGTGCTCGACGTCGACCAGGTGCCGACACCCGCCGGAGCCACGGTGGGCGACTGGTTCACGTGCTTCCCCGGCTTCGCCATGGTCACGACCGACTGCGCCGGAGCCCACCCGGGGGAGCTGCCCAGGCACGTCACGTCGCGCGTGTGCGGCGAGACGCTCGTGGGCGCCGGAGTCGGGCTGCGCTGGCCCGACGGAGTCGTGACCGAGGCCGTCCGCGGCCCGGTCACCGGGATGGGAGCAGCAGCATGACCACGACACGACTCGCCGCGGTGTCGGAGAACTTCGGCCGCGACGTCGAGCAGAACCTCGCCCGCATCGCGACCCTCGCCGACGAGGTGCGACCACCCGGTGGCGGTGGCCTCCTCGCGCTGCCGGAGGCCTGCCTCGGCGGCTACCTCTCGGTGCTGGGACGCGGTCGCGACGGCAGCCACGACGAGCAGCCCGACTCGCTGCCGCCCGTCATGGACGTCGACGGCCCCGAGCTGCGGCGCGTGGCCGCGATCGCCCGCGACCTGACGCTCGTGGTCGGGTTCTGCGAGTCCGACGGCGCCACCCGCTACAACAGCGCCGCCGTCGTGACCGGCGACGGCGTGCTCCACGTGCACCGCAAGGTGCACCAGCCGCTGGGGGAGGGGTCCTTCTACGAGGCCGGCGACACCTTCGCCGCCGTCGACACGCCGGCCGGCCGGCTCGGCGCCCTCATCTGCTACGACAAGGCGTTCCCCGAGGCCGGTCGCGCGCTCGCCCTCGACGGTGCGGAGGTCGTCGTGTGCATCTCGGCCTGGCCCGCGTCGCGCACCTCCTCGGCGGGCGACATCGCCGAGGACCGGTGGACCCAGCGGTTCAACCTCTTCGACACGGCCCGGGCGCTCGAGAACCAGGTGGTCTGGGTGGCGTCGAACCAGGTCGGCACGTTCGGGTCGCTGCGCTTCGTGAGCCATGCGAAGGTCGTCGGCCCGGGCGGCGACGTCCGCGCCACGACCGGCGTCGACGCGGGCGTGGCGGTCGCCGAGCTCGACGTGCGCGCCGAGCTCGACACCGCCCGCCGGGCGATGTTCCACCTGCGGGACCGCCGTCCCGAGACCTACCGGGAGCCCGCCCATGCCTGAGATGACCTTCACCGTCCGCTGGCCCGACGGCGACGTCGAGCACTGCTACTCCCCGTCGCTCGTCGTCCACGACCACCTGCAGGTCGGCCACCGCTACACCGTGCAGGACTTCGTCGACCGCTCGACGGCGGCGCTCACGATCGCGAGCGAGCGCGTCCGGGTGCGCTACGGGTTCGCGTGCACGTCGTCCGCGGCGACGCAGGAGCAGATCCGCCGCTCGGCCGCGGCGCACGCTCCCACGGACGTCGTCGAGGTGCTGCGGATGCACCCGCCGCTGCCGGTGGAGGTGACCCGATGACCCGCGTCGCGATCGTCGGGGCCGGCCAGGCCGGGCTCTCGGTCAGCCACCACCTCACCAGGCTCGGCGTCGAGCACGTCCTGCTCGAGGCCGCCACCCCCGCCCACGAGTGGGCCGACAACCGTTGGGACAACTTCACCCTCGTGACGCCCAACTGGCACTGCCGCCTGCCTGGCCACGTGTACGAGGGTCCCGACCCCGACGGGTTCATGACCCGCGACGAGGTGGTCGCCTGGCTCGACGACTACGTGCGCTCCTTCGACCCGCCCGTGCGGACGCACACCCGGGTCGTCGAGGCGCGGGAGCGCGACGGGGGCGGCTTCGTGCTCGACCTCGAGACGCCCGACGGCCCCGACACCCTCGAGGCCGACGACGTGGTCGTGGCGACCGGCGGGTACCACCGCCCGATCGAGCCGGCGTTCGCGCGGGCGATCGACCCGTCGGTCACCCAGCTGCACTCCCAGCAGTACCGCAACGCCGACCAGCTGCCCGAGGGTGGCGTGCTCGTGGTGGGCACCGGGCAGTCCGGCGCGCAGATCGCGGAGGACCTGCACCTCGAGGGGCGCCAGGTGCACCTCGCGCTGGGCGACGCGCCTCGCGTCGCGCGCTTCCACCGGGGCCGCGACTGCATGACGTGGCTCGCCGACATGGGCCTGTACGACACGGCCGTGGCGCAGTACCCCGGCGGCCTGGCCGCCCGGGAGAAGACGAACCACTACGTGACCGGCCGCGACGGCGGCCGCGACATCGACCTGCGGGCCTTCGCCCTCGACGGCATGCGCCTGTACGGAAAGCTGACCGACGCGCAGGGCACCGACCTGACGTTCGCGCCCACCCTGACCCGCTCGCTCGACGCCGCCGACGCGGTCTACACCTCGATCCGCCGCGACATCGACCGGTTCATCGAGCGCGAGGGCATCGACGCGCCGCCGGAGCCCGACTACGTCCCGCCATGGGCGCCCGACGCCGACCCGACGAGCCTCGACCTCGCCGCCGAGGGGATCACGTCGGTCGTCTGGGCCATCGGCTACCGGCCCGACTACCGCTGGCTGCGGGTCGGGGTGTTCGACGGGACGGGACGCCCGACGCACACCCGGGGCGTGACCGCGGTGCCCGGCCTGTTCTTCGTCGGCCTGCCGTGGATGCACACGTGGGGGTCCGGACGGTTCCTCGGCGTCGCGGCCGACGCGGAGCACGTCGCGCAGTGCATCGTCGGCGCACGGCGCTCGGTGCCCGCGGAGGCCTGATGCGCATCGGTGCGGTCGCGGCGCACTTCGGGCGCGACCTCGACCGTGCGCTCGCGAAGGTCAGGGCGATCATCGACTCCGCCCGCGCGGACGGCGTCGAGCTGCTGGTGCTGCCCGACGCGACGCTCGGCGGCTACCTGACCGACCTGCGCGACCCGCGCGCGGACCTGCCGCCGACGCTGGCGCAGGACGACCCCCGGCTCGCCGAGGTCGCGGCTGCGGCGGGCGACATGGTCGTGTGCCTCGGCTACACCGAGAGCGCCGAGGTCGACGGCGAGCAACTTCGGCACAACGCCGCCCTGTGCGTGTCGGGCGACGGCGTCCTTGGGCGGCACCGCAAGGTGCACCAGCCGCTGGGGGAGTCGCTGGTCTACGCGCCCGGCGACCGGTTCGAGGCGTTCGACACCCCACTCGGCCGCCTCGGCATGCTCATCGACTACGACAAGACCTTCCCCGAGTCGGCGCGGTCGCTGGCGCTGGACGGTGCCCACGTCGTCGCCTGCCTGTCGGCGTGGCCGGCCAGCGTGACCGACCGGGCGTCGCGGCTGCCGCAGGACCGGCAGTCGCGGCTCTTCGACCTGTACGACAGCGCCCGCGCGGCCGAGAACCAGGTGGTCTGGGCGTCGTCGAACCAGACGGGGGTGCTCGGCGGCTTGCGCTTCCTCGGCCAGGCCAAGGTCGTGGGCCCCGGCGGCGACGTGCTGGCGCGCACCTGGTCCAAGGGCGGGATCGCGGTGGCCGACGTCGACGTGGAGCACGAGGTCGCGCGGTCGCGCCGCGTCCTGCATCACCTCGACGAGCTGCGTCCCGACAGCTACGTCACGACAGGTCGCGACCCGTCGTGAGGGTGGCCCTGCTGACGTACTCGACCAAGCCGCGCGGCGGCGTCGTGCACACGCTCGCGCTCGCCGAAGCCTTGGCCCGGGCCGGTGCCGACGTCGACGTGTGGACGCTCGCGCGCGGCGGGGACCGCACCTTCTTCCGCGCCGTCGACCCGGCGGTGGGGCTGCGTCCCGTGCCGTTCCCCGACGTGCCCGGCGAGGCGGTCGGCGCCCGCATCCTGCGCTCGATCCGCACCTTGCGCGACGCCCTGAGAGGCGCCGAGTACGACGTCGTGCACGCGCAGGACTGCATCAGCGCGAACGCCGCGCTGGCGGCGGGCCTGCGCTGCCTGCGCACGGTCCACCACCTCGACACCTTCACGACGCCCGAGCTCGTGGCCTGCCACGACCGCGCGGTGCTCGAGCCGGCCGGGCACGTGTGCGTCTCCGAGGCGGTCGCCCGCGAGGTGCGCGAGCAGTACGGCGTGCAGCCCGTGGTGATCGCGAACGGCGTCGACGCCGGACGGTTCGAGCAGGCGGCGTCGCCCGCGGCAGCGCCGCAGCGCGACCGGTGGCGCGACCAGCTGGGCCACTACGTCCTGGCCGTGGGCGGCATCGAGCCGCGCAAGGGCAGCATCGACCTGCTCGAGGCGTTCGCACTGCTGCGACCACGGCACCCGCACCTGCGGCTCGTCCTCGCGGGCGGGGAGACGCTCTTCGACTACCGCGACTACCGCGCCGCCTTCGACCGACGCGCACGGGACCTGGGCGTGGAGCCGACGATGCTCGGCGTGGTCGACGACGACGCGCTCCCGTCGCTCGTCGCGGCCGCGCGGACCATGGCCTTCGTGTCGACCAAGGAGGGCTTCGGGCTGGCCGCGCTGGAGGCGCTCGCCGCCGGGGTGCCCGTGGTGGCGCGCGACCTGCCGGTGCTGCGCGAGGTCTTCGGGTCCACCGTCGCGTTCGCGACCGACCCGGCCGGCATCGCCGAGGCGGTCGACGGGGTGCTCCGCGGGCCGACCGACGCGGTGCCGGGTCGCGGGCTCGCCCGCTCCTACACGTGGGACGCCGCGGCGCGGGCGCACCTCGAGGTCTACGCAGGCCACGCGTCGTGACCGACCTGCCCATCGGCCGCGCCTTCGCCGTGCTGGCGGAGCGGTCGCCGGACGCCGTGGCGGTGCGCGACGGCGACGATGTCTGGACCCGTCGCCGGCTCGAGGACGACACGAACCGGCTGGCCCGGGCGTGGAGCGACCGCGTGGGCGTCGACGACGTCGTCACGGTGGTCCTGCCGAGCGGGATCGACCTGGTGCGCGCGTGCGTCGCGGCCTGGAAGCTGGGCGCCACGCCCCAACCACTGGCCCCGACGCTCGACGTCGCCGAGCGGCAGGCGGTCCTCGACCTCACGGGTCCGGCCCTCGTCATCGATGCATCGCTCGGCGAGGTCGACGGCGACCCCCGTCCGCTGCCCGACGCCGTCGCCTCGTCGTGGAAGGCCCCCACGTCGAGCGGCAGCACCGGTCGGCCGAAGGTCGTGCGGGCCGCCGCGCCGGCGACCGTCGACCTCGACCGTCCGGTCG
The DNA here is from genome assembly GCF_001509405.1 of Aeromicrobium erythreum. Classification (NCBI taxonomy): domain Bacteria; kingdom Bacillati; phylum Actinomycetota; class Actinomycetes; order Propionibacteriales; family Nocardioidaceae; genus Aeromicrobium; species Aeromicrobium erythreum. Next base: position 3,021,991 of record NZ_CP011502.1, on the reverse strand, counting down.
CGCCGTTCGTGCCGCGGCACGCCGTGCAGCTCGTCGCGAGCCCGCTGTTCCACGCCGCACCCTTCGTGTACGCCATGCGCGGCCTCATGACCGGGCACGAGCTGGTGCTCATGCCGACGTTCGAGCCCGCCGAGTGGCTCCGCCTGGTCGAGCGCCGCCGGGTGACGTGGTCGGTGCTCGTGCCCGCGACGATGCACCGGGTCCACCGGCTCGGACCCGACGCGCTCGCGGCGGCCGACGTGTCGTCCCTGGAGCAGGTCCTGCACCTCGGTGCCCGGTGCCCCGCCTGGCTCAAGCGGGCGTGGATCGACTGGCTCGGCCCGGAGCGGGTGGTCGAGGTCTACGCCGGCACCGAGTCGCAGGGCGTCGCCATGATCACGGGCGAGGAGTGGCTCGCGCACCCGGGGTCGGTCGGACGCGGCTGCGGCGGCACCCGGTTCCGCGTCGCGCGGCCCGACGGGGAGGACTGCGCGCCCGGCGAGCGCGGCGAGATCCTCATGCGCCGCGACCACCCCACCTACTCCTACGTCGGCGCCGAGCCCACCGTCCGCGACGGCTGGCACACCCTCGGCGACGTCGGGTACCTCGACGCCGAAGGCTTCCTCTACGTCGAGGACCGGCTCGCGGACGTCGTGACCACCGGCGGGACGGTCGTGTACCCGGCCGACGTGGAAGGGGTGCTCGAGGCCCACCCGGACGTGCGGGCCTGCGTCGTGGTGCCCGCCGACGACGACCGGCTCGGCCAGGTGGTGCACGCCGTGGTCGAGACCGACGCCGACCTCGCCGACCTCGAGCGCTGGGCGGCCGAGCGGCTGGCGCCGGAACGACGGCCGAGGTCGTGGCAGCGGGTCACCGAGCGTCTGCGCCCCGACACCGGCAAGGTCAACCGCAGCCGGTGGCGACCGTCCGCCGACGGGTGACGACGCTCAGCCCTGGCGCGCGGGACGGTCGGGACCCGGCTCGAGCCACCGCTCGACCAGCTCGGCGAGGTCGCTCCCGCTGGCGTCGGCGAGGCCGGGCAGGTCGAGGAAGTGTCGCGCGATCGTGACGCCCATGATGCTCGAGACGACGAGCGCGGCCCGGGTCGCGGCCTGCTCGTCGTCCATGGTCGCGGCGAGGGTCGCTGCGCGCTCCTGCAGGTACGTGCTCATGACCTCCGCGGCCTGCGGCGACGTGAGCATCGAGCGCAGGAGCGCGCGGGTCGGCGCGGGCAGCTCGTGGAGGCGGACGTCGAGCACCTCCTCCAGGTGCCGCGGGACGTCGTCGTGGTCGAGGTCGTCGACGGGCCGTACCGCCAGGGCGAACAGCGCCTGCTTCGAGCCGTAGTGCTGCAGCACGAGCGACGGGTCGACGCCGGCGCGCCGGGCGATGCCGCGGATGGTGGCGCCGTCGCCGTGCGTGCCGAACTCCTCCTGGGCGGCCTCGAGGATGCGTGCGGCGGTCGCCTCGCGGCGCTGGGCGCGGGTCGGCTGGGAGTCCGTCATCCCTTCACTCTACATCTGTTGAGCGACATGCTAGCGTTGACTCAACAACTGATGAGCGAAAGCTCGTCGCCGAGCCCAGGGGGCACCCATGAAGGACAACAGCAGCGACACGCGAGACACCGACACCCGCCACACCGACACCCGCGCGACCACCCGGAAGGTGCTGGTCGTCGGTGCGACCCGGGGGCTGGGCCTGGCCGTGGTCGAGGAGTACGTGGGGCGGGGGGCGCACGTGGTGGCGACCGAGCGGTCCGACGGCCCGTCGGGCCTGCGCACGCTCGCCGAGCGGCACCGCGAGGCCGTCGAGGTGGAGCGGCTCGACGTGACCCGGCCCGAGCAGGTGGCGGCGCTCCGCGAGCGTCTGCGCGGCCGGACCTTCGACCTCCTCCTCGTGGTCGCGGGCATCTCGCTCGCCCCTCAGGAGGCCGTCGGGGTCGACATCGCCACCGACGACTTCACGCGCATGATGGAGACCAACGTGCTGGGCGTCATGCGCACGGTGGAGGGCCTCGACGGCCTCGTGGCCGCGGACGGCACCGTCGCGGTCATGTCGTCCGGCCAGGGCAGCGTCGCGAACAACACGTCGGGCGGCTTCGAGGTGTACCGCGCGACGAAGGCCGCGCTCAACCAGATGGTGCGCAGCTACGCCGTGCGGCAGGCCGGCGGCTCTCGGAGCATCCTCCTGCTGGCGCCGGGCTGGGTGCGGACCGACATGGGCGGCTCCGGCGCGACGCTCGAGGTGTCCGAGAGCATCCCGCCGCTGGTCGACACGATCGAGGCCCAGCGCGGGCGCCCGGGCCTGCGCTTCCTCGACCGCCACGGCGACGACGTGCCGTGGTGACCTCGGGATAGCACAGGTCGCAGGGGTCCCACGGTCTGCCCACGACGTGAGCAGCCCGCGAGGGGCTCGAACGGTCGGGCGAGGGTGGCGGCCATGTCACTCACCGCACCTCTGGCCCGCACCCGGCGGCCGCGGCGGCCAGGACAGCCCCGCCGCGCCTGGCGTCGGGCGATCAGCCCCCTGGCGCTGCTCGCCGTCTGGCAGCTGGCGTCGAGCACCGGCGTCCTGCCGCGCGAGAAGCTCGACTCGCCCCTGAACGTCCTCGACTCCCTCGTGGGGCTGTGGACCGACGGGCGGCTGCTGGACGCCATCCAGGTGTCCGTGACCCGGGTGCTCGTGGGCTTCGTCCTCGGCGCGGTCGTCGGCGTCGGCCTCGCCGTCCTCGCGGGACTGTCCCGGCTGGGCGAGGACGTCGTCGACGCGCCCATGCAGATGCTGCGCACCCTGCCGCACTTCGGGCTGCTGCCGCTGTTCATCCTCTGGTTCGGCATCGACGAGGCCCCGAAGTACGCGCTGATCGCGCTCGGCGTCGCGTTCCCGCTCTACGTCAACACCTTCGCCGGCATCCGCGGCGTCGACCCCAAGTACCTCGACGCGGCGCGGGCGTTCGGCCTCGGCTGGACCGAGCGGCTGCGGCACATCGTGCTGCCCGGCGCGCTGCCGAGCACGCTCGTCGGCCTGAGGCTCAGCCTCGGCGTCGCCTGGCTGACCCTCATCGTCGCCGAGCAGATCAACACCACCGCCGGCATCGGCTACCTCGTCTCCGACGCCGCCGGGTTCGGCCGCACCGGCGAGGTGGTCGCCGGGCTGCTCATCTACAGCGTGCTCGGCCTGCTCACCGACGCGCTCGTCCGCATCCTCGAGAGGAAGGCCCTCGCATGGCGACTCGGCTGAACGCACCCCACGCGCTGCGTGCCCCGACCGTCCCGCCCACCGTCCAGGTCCGCGGCCTGCGCCGCGCGTTCGGCGACACCGTGGTGCTCGACGACCTCGACCTCGACGTGGCGCCCGGCGAGCTCGTCGCGCTGCTCGGGCGCAGCGGCTCGGGCAAGTCGACGCTGCTGCGCCTGCTGGCGGGCCTCGACGCCCCCGACGCCGGCACGGCCGAGGTCGACGGCGTCACCTCCGTGGCGTTCCAGGAGCCGCGGCTGCTGCCGTGGCGCCGGGTGGCGCAGAACGTCGCCCTGGGCCTGCGGACCGGCAGCCGGCGCGAGCGCGACGAGCGGGCTCGGCAGCTGCTCGGCGAGGTCGGGCTGACGGAGAAGGCCGACGTCTGGCCCGTGACGCTGTCCGGCGGACAGGCCCAGCGCGCCTCGCTGGCCCGAGCGCTCGTGAGCGAGCCGGGCCTGCTGCTCCTCGACGAGCCGTTCTCGGCGCTCGACGCCCTGACCCGCATCGAGATGCACGACCTGCTGCTGCGCGTGTGGGCGCGCCACCGGGCGTCGGTGCTGCTGGTGACCCACGACGTCGACGAGGCCCTGCTGCTCGCCGACCGGGTCATCGTGCTCGACCAGGGCAGGGTCGCGCACTCCCTGCGCCTGGACCTGCCGCGTCCTCGCGCCCTGCACGACCCGCGGCTCGTCGCCCACCGCGCGACCCTGCTCGACCAGCTCGGGGTCCGCCCCTCGTCCGCCACCCTCACCAGCACCGCCCAGGAGGCCATCTCGTGAACCGCTCCCGTCTCGCCCTGCCCGCCGTCCTCGCCGCCGCCGCGCTGGTGATCGCCGGCTGCGGAGGGTCGTCCAACGCCGACGCCGTCGGCGCGGACGGCACGGTCGACCTGTCCAAGGTCACGCTCGTCGTCGGCGACCAGAAGGGCGGCTCCGAAGCGCTCCTCACCGCCGCCGGCGAGCTCGACGACGTGACGTACGACGTGCAGTGGAAGCCGTTCACGTCGGGCCCGCCGTTGCTCGACGCGGTCGCCAGCGGCGCCGTCGACGTCGGCGGGGTCGGCAACACGCCGCCGCTGTTCGCCATCGACCAGGACAAGAAGCTCAAGGTCGTGCAGGCGTCCAAGCAGGGCGCCCAGGGCGACGCGATCGTCGTCCCGAAGGGCTCCGACGTGACCTCGGTGGCCGACCTCGAGGGCAAGAAGGTGGCCGTCGCGAAGGGCAGCTCGGCGAACTACCACCTGCTCGCGCAGCTGAAGACCGCCGGACTGACCCTCGACGACATCGACCCCGTGTGGCTCCAGCCGGCCGAGGGTCTGGCGGCGTTCACCGGCGGGCACGTCGACGCGTGGTCGATCTGGGACCCGTTCACGTCGCAGGCCGAGGTGGCCAACGGCGCGAAGGTCCTGGTGACGGGCGACGGCGTCGTGAACGGTCTGGCCTTCCAGGTGGCCTCCGACGACGCGCTCGACGACCCGGCCACGGAGGCCGCCGTCAGCGACTACCTGCAGCGGCTCGCGCGGGCGCAGGCGTGGGCCAACTCGCACCGGTCGGAGTGGGCGAAGGCCTGGGCCAAGGAGACCGGCCTGCCCGCCGACGTGACGGAGAGCGCGATCGGGCGGCGCACCTACCAGCCGATCCCGGTCGCCGACGCCGTACCGTCGGAGCAGGACATGTGGGACGCGTTCGTCGCGCAGGGCCAGCTGAGCCGCGACGTCAGCCTCGCCGACTACTTCGACGACCGCTACGACGACGCCGTGCTCGCCGCCGCGAAGGGGGCGGGCGCATGACGGCCTTTCACTGGTTCCTGCCGACGACCGGCGACGGGCGCACGCTCGTCGGCGGAGGGCACGGCGTGCCCGGCGGCCTCGGCCACCCGGGTGGTCGCGCCGGCACCGCCAACGCGTTCCGCCCGCCGTCGATCGACTACCTCGCGCAGGTGGCGCGCACGGCCGAGCTGCTCGACTACGAGGGCGTGCTGACGCCCACCGGCACGTGGTGCGAGGACGCGTGGCTCACCACGGCGGCACTGGTGCGCGAAACGTCGCGGCTGAAGTTCCTCGTCGCGTTCCGCCCCGGCTCGATCGAGCCGACCCTCGCCGCGCAGATGGCCGCGACCTACCAGCGGCTGTCGAACGGGCGGCTGCTGCTCAACGTCGTCACCGGCGGGGAGCCGGCGGAGCAGGCGCGCTTCGGCGACCGGCTCACGCAGGAGCAGCGCTACGCCCGCACCGACGAGTTCCTCACCGTGGTGCGGGGCGCGTGGGACGGCGGGTTCGACTTCACGGGCGAGTACTACGACGTCCGCGACGCCCGCACCCGCGAGGCGCCCGACCCGCTGCCGGAGCTGTACTTCGGCGGCTCGTCGCCGGCCGCGGGTCCGGTGGCCGCGAAGCACGTCGACGTCTACCTGACGTGGGGCGAGCCGGTCGACCTGGTCGCCGAGAAGCTCGACTGGATCCGCGGGCTGGCGAAGGAGCAGGGGCGCGAGCTGCGGTTCGGCATCCGGCTCCACGTCATCACGCGCGACACCAGCGAGGCGGCCTGGGCGGTCGCGCAGCAGATGCTCGACGAGCTCGACCCGGCGGTGGTCGCGCAGGCCCAGGACACGCTGGGGGCGTCGTTGTCGGTGGGCCAGCAGCGCATGCGCGCCCTGCACGAGGGGCGGCGCGACGCGCGCGACGCCCACGACCTCGAGGTCGCGCCGGGACTGTGGGCCGGCGTCGGCCTCGTGCGCGGTGGTGCGGGCACGGCCCTCGTCGGGTCGCACCGCGAGGTGGCCGAGCTGGTGGAGCAGTACCGCGCCATCGGCATCGAGGAGTTCGTGCTCTCGGGCTACCCGCACGTCGAGGAGGCGTACTGGTTCGCCGAGGGTGTCCGTCCGCTCCTCGGCTGACCCCTCACTCGCCCCCGGGCGGTGGATCGTCCACCGGAGGAGCGGTTCTTCGGGTGGATCTCGCACCGCTCGGGGCGTGGGCGCGCGGGCGGTGGATCCTCCACCGGACGCGGGCCGTTCTCGGTGGAGAAGTCACCGCCGTACAGCCACGAGACCACGCGTCGGACGTGACCGGGCCAAGTCGTACGATGGCGCAAGATCGCGTCGCGGCCTGAGCCCAGCTGAGGTCGTGGCGCCTGCCCCTCACACGTCCTACGCCGGAGCCAGACCATGACGAACGACGACCTGCAGCGCGAGGCCGCCGACCCCCGGACCTCCGCAGCCCGGCTGCACGAGATCGCCCAGGCCGACCGCGAGACGTGGCCCCTCATCGCCGCGCACCCCCAGGCCTACGACGGCCTCCTCGAGTGGCTCGGCGAGCACGGCGACGACACCGTCCGGGAGGCGATCGCCGCCCGCGCCGCGGCAGTGCCCCCGCCGCCTCCGCCGCCGGGACCGCCGGCCCGCCCGCGCCCCCCACGCAGGAGAGCCCGGTGCAGGAGGCCCCCGTCGAGGAGCCGCCCGTCGAGACCGTCGCCGAGCCGACCGTCCCGCTCGAGCCGACCCCGGCCCCGACCGCACTCGCGAGCGACGGCGCTGGGAGCACCGAGGCAACGAGCAGTGACGCGACGAGCAGCGGCGGGACGAGCGTCGCCCGCGTCCTGCTCGTGCTCGGCGTCATCGCCGCGCTCGTCGCGGGTGGCTACTTCGGCATCAGCGCCCTCACCGGCGACGACGACTCCGGCAGCCCGGTGGCCGGCACGTCGGCCTCGAAGGACAGCGACGACAAGGGCGGTGACAAGGGTGGGGACGAGGCGAGCGGCTCCGGCGACTCCGACCAGTTCTGCTCGGTCATGAAGGACCTGCGCGACAGCAGCCTCAGCAGCCTCGACAACCTCAACAGCGAGGGCGGCACCCCCGACCTCGACGCCCTGCGCCAGCAGCTCGACGAGACGGCGGCGAAGTACGAGGCGCTGCGCAAGGCCGCCCCGGCGGAGATCGCCGACGACGTGAAGGTCCTCGCCGACCTGATGTCCAGCTCGGCCTCGGCCAGCAGCTCGGGAGGCACCAGCCCGTTCGCGGACTTCTCCTCCAAGGAGTACCTCGACGCCTCGACGAAGGTGTCGCAGTACTACTACACGCACTGCTCGACCTGAGGCGCGCGAGCGGGTGCTCCACGTCGCGCACAGCGGTGCGGCAGCCGATCTTCGTGGGCCTCAGG